>DASPIO010000061.1:0-20488 GCA_035629155.1 Azospirillum sp.
GCCCACGCTGCAACTCGCTCACGTCCGAGGAGGATGCGCCATGTCGACCCGCCTCTCCCTGTTCAACAGTCCGCTGCTGCTCGGCTTCGACCAGTTCGAGCGCACGCTGGACCGCATCGCCAAAAGCTCGGCCGAGGGCTATCCGCCCTACAACATCGAGCAGATCGGCGACGACGGCCTGCGCATCACGCTGGCGGTGGCCGGCTTCACCAACGACGACCTGTCGGTGCAGATCGAGGACAACCAGCTCGTCATCCGCGGCCGGCAACAGGACGACAGGACGCGCGTCTACCTCCACCGCGGCATCGCCGCCCGCCAGTTCCAGCGCAGCTTCGTGCTGGCGGAAGGCATCGAGGTGGTCGGCGCCACGCTGGACAACGGCCTGCTCAACATCGACCTGAAGCGGCCCATGCCCGAGCCCAAGGTGCGCACGATCAAGATCGAGCGTCCCACCGCCCAGGGCGGCGAAGCCGCCGGCCCGCGCACCATCGACGTCGCCCCCGACCGGTCGGAAGGCTGAGCGTCCCGTCCTTGAGCCCCTTCCTTTTCAGAGAGACATCGACATGAACCCCGCCGCCACCCTCCTGCGCCAGTTGTCGCCCCAGGACTTCGTCGCCTTTGGCGTCGATCACGTCGCCTACGTCAAGGCGGTGGAGGTCGACGGCAACGCCGGCTTCGCCGTGCACGCCGCCGACGGCACGCCGCTGACCGTCCTTCCCAACCGCGACGTGGCCTTCGCCGCCGTCCGCCAGAACGACATGGAGCCGGTCAGCGTCCACTGATACGGCCGGCGCCTGAAGGCTTCGTCCGCATCACCCTCTCGCCCCTTGCCTCGCGCGCTTTCGTTTCGAAAGCGCCGGTATGACGCGACCGGTCCCGCGCCCCTCCTCCGTCCGCCACCGCCGCTTCCGTCCTCCGCGTTGCACGCGGGGCCGAAAAATATGCTATCCCCATAAAGGCGGACGCCCTGTTATGGGATGGCGTGGTCGTACCATCTTGTTTCGAGTCTCACCGCGATTATCTTGGGAGACATCGAGGGGGTACCCCGAACGGTTTAGAGGAGAGTGGCCGTGGACGGCGGTCATCCAGCGAGCGAGCCCGACGCCGCGCGCCGCAAGTCCTGGGAGGACGAGGCGCGCGACGCGCTGCACATCATGCCGCTGGCGGCGATTCCGCTGGAGACCCCCGGCCTTCAGCAGGCGCGCCTGATCAAGAACGTCCGCCTGCAGACGGTCATCGAGATGTTCAACGACGTCTCGGCCGGCAGCGGCCAGATCGCGCCGCGCGACATCGTCGTCTATTTCGAATCCTACAAGGAGCAGATCGAGCGCGACCTCGTGAAGATCGAGAAGATCGCGCAGGCCGCCAGCTTCGACGTCTACACGCTGCGGCTGGAACTGCGGCGGCTGAACATCAACATCAGCGACCACGCGGCGCTGACCCTGTCGGACCGGAAGAAGTCCGAGCTGACGAAGTACATGACGGTGTTCACCCGGCCGCTGATCGAACACGTCTACGGTTCGGAAGACGTCAACATCCAGAGCGTCGACGACATCATCCGCATGTTCGCCAACCCCAACCGGGAAGAGGCGCTGCAGAACCTGCGCATGATGGCCGACCGGCTGGACATCGGGCTGATGGACATCCCCAACTTCCTGGAGGAGTACGGCGACATCTTCCTGTCGCTGGCCTACTTCAAGAAGTGCCTGGACGATATCGTCCCCGAGGTCCAGAAGTTCCTGGCCTGGATGGCCGAGGTGCGCTCGTCCAACGAGATCAAGCGCGACTTCCGGCAGGCCCGCATGCTGGACGACATCTCGCGCGACCTGACGGACATCACCACCTCGATCACCGGGCGGTTCGAGAGCTTCGACAACCGCTCCAAGGACTTCTGGCGCGACATCAACGCCCAGACCTTCCGGTCCATCCGCGAATTGATCACCGCGCACCACGTGACGATCGGCGGCGTGCTGTGCGGCCTGGCGGTGAAGATGGACCTGTGGAAGGCCCGCTTCGCCCGCGGCGGCGGCGGCCCCAACCGGCGGCTGGAGTTCATCAAGTCGGAGATCCTGCCCGGCTTGTCGCACATCAAGTCGCTGGAGCAGACGGCCGCCCGCGGGCAGGTGGTGTAGGCGGTTCTTCCTCCTGACACCACGCTGTCAGGAGGGGTGTCGTAGAAAGGGGACGTGCCGGCACGATCCCCAACGACATCCCGCAAGGAAGGACACTCCCCATGAACACCCCCAACGCCGCCGTCTGGTTCGAGATCCCCGCCGACAACCACGACCGCGCCGTGCGCTTCTACGAAACCGTGCTGGCCGTCACCCTGAAGCCCGAGGCCTGCCCGAACACGGGCATGCGGATGGGCGTGTTCCCCGGCGCCGGCGGCACGGCCGTCAGCGGCTGCGTCGTCACCGGCGAGGGCTACGTGCCGAACCAGCAGGGCGCCATCGTCTACCTGAACGCCGGCGACGACCTGTCCGAACCCCTCTCGCGCGTCGAGGCGGCCGGTGGCAGGATCGCCGTGCCGAAGACGCTGATCACCGAGAAGATCGGCTACTTCGCGCACATCATCGACAGCGAGGGCAACCGCGTCGGCCTGCACTCGCGCCATTGACGGGACCCGCCATGCGCCGCGCCGACCGCCTGTTCGACATCGTCCAGGTCCTGCGCAAGGGCCGGCTGGTCACGGCCGCGGCGCTGGCGCGGCGCCTGGAGGTGTCGGAGCGCACCATCTACCGCGACCTGCGCGACCTCGCCGCCTCGGGCGTGCCGGTCGAGGGGGAGGCGGGGGTGGGCTACATCCTGCGCGAAGGGTACGACCTGCCCCCGCTCATGTTCACGCGGGAGGAGGTCGAGGCCCTGGTGGTCGGCGCGCGGCTGGTGCGCGCCTGGAGCGGCGGCGCGCTGGGCGGCGCCGCCGCCAACGCGCTGGAAAAGATCGAGGCGGTGGTGCCGGAGGCGCGGCGGCGCGAGCTGGCCGACATCCGCGTGTACGCCCCCGACTACGGCGTGACCGCCGAGGTCCGCGCCGCCATCGACGCGCTGCGCGCCGCCGCCAACGCGCGGCGCGTCGTCGTCTTCGACTACGCCCGCGAGGACGGCACCCCGTCGGTCCGCTCGGTCCGGCCGCTCGGCCTGTTCTTCTGGGGCCGGGTGTGGACGCTGGGCGCGTGGTGCGAGCTGCGCGAGGCCTTCCGCAACTTCCGCGTCGACCGCATGGCCGAGATCCGGCTGCTGGACCGGACCTTCACCGAGGAGCCGGGCCGCAGCCTGGCCGACCTGTTCGCCCTGTACGGGGTGGAGTAGCCGGTCACGGCGTCAGGCTCAGCGTGGTGGCGGCGGGACCGGTTCCCACGGGGACGGCCATCGCCTCGAACGACGGCATGCCGAGGCCCGCCGGGGCGTCGCGGCTGAAGCCGTAGGGCTCGGTCGGGATGCCGACGAGGTTGCGGCCGAGCTTGCCGTCGCCGTCCACGTCCTGGTAGACGGTCAGGGCGTAGGCCCCTTCCGGAAGGTTGTGGAACAGGGCGCTCACCTCGCCTCCCGTGGCGGGCAGCTCCTGCCCGGCGAAGCGGCGCTCGGCCTTGTAGGCGGCGGCGCTCTCGTACACGGCGACCATCACCTTGCCCTGTTGGGGCTTGACGTTGCGGATGGTTGCGCGAAGCTCTCCGGCCGCGGCCGGGGCCGCCGCCAGCATCAGGGTCAGGGCAACGAGGACGGTCTTGGACGCCATTCATGCCTCCATCGTGGACGATCGCCGTTTCATGCCGCACCCCGGCCGGCCGCGGCCAGCGCGGCTGCGCGCGCGGAGGGCGGAGCCTTCGCGAATCGCAGGGGACGGCGTCTGGCGATGCGTGAAATGACGGTGCGTGAAACGACGGAACCCGACATGACGGTCATGGACATGGCCGGACGGCCGCGCACCCCCTACCTTCGGCGGCTGTTCGCGCGGCGGCTGCCGGTGCTGGCCGCCACGGTGGCGGTGCTGGCGGTGATCGGCCCGTTCGGCACCTTCCGGGACATGACGGCGGTGCAGCGCCTGGCCTACTGGGGCGGGCTGATCGGGCTGGGCGCGCTGGCCTTCGAGGCAATGTCGCAGGCGGCCTTCCGCATCCTGAAGCGGCGGGCGCACGCGTGGCGGGCCATCCTGGCCGGCGTGGCGCTGACCGTGACCGCGCTGCTGACCGTGTGCGTCGCCGTGCTGGAGGCGACGCTGCGCGGCCTGGACTACCTGCACCCGCTGGGGCTGGCGGAGATGTTCGTCTATGTGGGCGTCATCACCGCGCTGGTGTCGGCGGCGCCGCTGTGGCTGGAACTGCGCGACCGCGGGCTGGTCGGCGTGCCGACGCCGGTGCCGGCGGATCCGGCGCCCGAAGCGGCCGCCGCGCGGGAGCCGGGCGAGCCCCGCGAGGCCCCCTTCCTGGCCCGCGTCCCGGCGCGGCTGGGCCGGTCGCTGGTGGCGCTGGAGATGGAGGACCATTACGTCCGCGTCCACACGGCGGAGGGCAGCGACCTGCTGCTCATGCGCCTGCGCGACGCGGTGGCCGAACTGGACGGCTTCGACGGGCTGCAGGTGCACCGCTCCTACTGGGTGGCGGCGGCGGCCGTGACCGGGGTGGAGCGCAAGCCGGACGGCAAGCTGACGCTGGTCCTGACCACCGGCCTGAAAGTGCCGGTGAGCCGCAGCTTCGCTCCCGCCGTGCGCGCCGCCGGCTGGCTGGAGCGCCACTCCGCCTGAGATGGGCCGGCCTGAGATGGGCCGGTCTGAGATGTTCCCGCCTGCCGGAAGCCGTCACGTATCGACGCAATTCGTCGCAAAGCGTGGTTGGGCGCCGCGGCGCGCGCAAACCCATACTGCGGTCAGGAGTGAATACCGGGGTATGAGGGCGACCATGCTGGGCAAGATCATGGACACGCTGTCGGTCGCCGTCGGCGCCGGCAAGGACGCCACCGGCCCCCGGCGCCCGAGCCAAAGCCAGGCCCAGCGGGGCGAGGTGCTGATCCGTGGCCGGCCGCACCGGCTCGTGGCGCTGGACCGCCACCGCTTCGTCGCCGACGGCTACCACGGCGACCTCGTGGTGCGGCAGAAGTTCGCCTGCATGCTGGTGCTGGACGGCTTCCGGCTCAGCCGGCCGCTGGTCTGCATGGCGATGGTCGAGCGCATCGAGGAGGGCCGCCTGCTGGCCGTCTACCTGCCCGACAACACCCGCGACCGCGCCGACCTGGACGCCTGGTGGAGGATGCGCGGCCCGTGAGGGCACGGCGGCGTTGTGCTGCGTTGTGCTGTCCGGAGGGGCGGCACCATCCGCACAGCGCGGGGACGGCGGCGTGATCCAGTCCTTCGACTCGTCGGCGCACCAGGAGGGGGCGACCGCGTCGGCCGCGGCGTTCAGCCGGGCGCGCGCCTCGCGCAGCAGGGCGTGGTACTCCCAGTAGGTGCGGACGCGGAAGTCGTCGTGCTCGACCCAGGCGTTGCGCAGCGTGCGGTCGCGCATCCCGACCCGCCGCGCCACCGAGCGCGGCGAGTGCCCGGCCGCCAGCAGCCGCGCCGCCTTGATCCAGTCGCGGTCGGACCGCGGCGACCGCGGCACGATGCGCCCCTCCTCGCACCGCGGCGCCGGCGGCTCGCCCAGCGCCAGCGGCCCGTCGAGCGCCGGCCGCCGCTCGCCCGGCGCGGGCGAGGACGGGTAGACGTCGCGCCGGTACGCCGGGTCGTACAGCATCCAGGGCGGCGGCCGCCGCTGCCGCTGCGAGCGCAGGCCCAGCGCCGCGAAGCCGTCCGTCGTGTCGCGCGCGTAGGCGCCCTTGGGCAGCCGGAACCCCGCGGCCATCGTGACCATGGCGACCTCTCTTCCTCGTCAGCGCGGCAACGGCAGGTCGGGCTTGAACGCGTCCTGCCAGTCGAGCGGCGCGCGGTCGGGACCCTCCTCCTCGGTCTCCGGCCAGGATTTCGGGTCGACCGGCTTTGCCGGGCCGGGCGGCGGCGCCAGCATGCGGGACGGCCCCAGCCGGTCGAGCACCCAGTAGCTGGCCTTCAGGTCGCCCTCCTGCACCGCCTTCTCGATGTTGGCGGCGGCAAGGTGGACGGCGGAGGCCAGCCGGGTTTCCGCCTCGTGCCGCAGGCACTCGCGCTCCCACGCCACGCGGGCGCGGAAATCCTCGGAGATCTGGAGCGCGCGCCACACCGTGTTGCGGTGGCAGCCCATGGCCTGCGCCACCTGCACCACCGGCCAGCCCAGCGCCAGCCGGTGCGCCGCCAGCGCCCAGTCGCGGTCGGAATACCGCGAGCCGGGAACCAGAACGCCGTCGGCGGGAACCGGCGGCTCGGACAGGGCGGGATTGATGGGCGGCGGGGTGGCGGTGGGGGGCATGGGCGGGGCTCCGGGGGCGGAAGGTTGATAAGGACTATTATCCTACAGAGCGGGAGGAGTTTTCGCAAGGGGCGGTGGTGGCCCGGTGCCCATCTGTGTCCAACTGTGTGGAAAACGCCGACTCCCGCAGGATGCGCGCCGCGGAAAGGGGATGCCTTGACACAGATGGACACAGATGGACACAGATGAAGATAAAGGATTTTTATCCTCCGGGGAATGCGCATCCCCCTTCAAGGACGCGGCGAAATGCGGCACACTGGCGGTGTCCGCGTTGAGGAGGGCACCCGATGGCCGAACCCGCGCCGCGCATCGACCCCGTCACCCTCGAAGAGTTCGAGGCCATGAGCTTCGGCGACCGCAAGGCCGAGCTGATCGACGGCATGATCGTCGTCGCCCACGCCTTCCCGTCGTCCCGGCATGGCGATGTCGCCGGTGGCATCCTGGTCGCCCTGGCGAATGCCCTCCGCAAGGCGAGGCGGCCCTGCCGGGCGCAGACCGGAACCGGCGTGCCCATCCGCCTGGACCGCGACTACAACCTCGACCCGGACGTGCTGGTGCACTGCGGCGGCGCCCGTGACACGGGCGGCAAGCCGGTGCTGGTCGTGGAGGTGCTGTCGCCGTCGAACAGCGCCACGGAGATGATGAAGAAGCTGCACGCCTATCAGGCCGTGGACAGCATCGCCGACATCCTGCTGGTGGAGCAGGACGCCTACGCCGTCGACCACTGGACCCGCGCGGCGGATGGCGCCTGGACCCTGCGCCCGCACCTGAGCGGCCCGGACGCCGTGCTGGCGCTGCCGGCCATGGGCGGGGAATGGCGGCTGGAGGAGCTGTATGGCGACGGGTGAGCGGCTTGCCGTCCGCCTTGAGGGAGCTGGACGTTGGGCTTCGCTGCGCTCACGCGGCCCGATGGCCGGTCCGTCGCACACACGGGACGAAGCCGCCCGGCCGCTGTTCCACCAGGGTTTGACGGTGGAGGGCGGCATGAGCGGGAAAGACGGCGTCGACGTTCCGGCCGGCAATGTTCAGCGCAATCCGGGCGACGAGGACCGGCCGGGGGCGCGGCAGACGGGAGAGCAGGTGTGCCCGCGGTGCGGCGGCACCGGACGCGCGGAGGCCGGGCCGTGCCCGGATTGCGGCGGCAGCGGGCGGATCGTCGCCATCGTCGGGGACGCGTAGGCTCCCCTCACCCCAGCCGGACGGCGATGATCGACTTGGTCATGCCGGCGAAGCGTTCGCGCAGGATCACCGCGTCCGGGAACAGCCGGCGCATCTGCCCCTCGTCGAGCAGGGTGATGCCGTCCAGCACGCGGTCGACCTCCGCCTGCTTCGGCCGCACGACCCATCCCCAGACGCTGGCGTAGCGCACCAGCCGGCGCAGCACCCGGCGCGGCAGGAAATGGATGAACGGCGCCATCAGGTGTGGCTCGACGACGAACCGCCGGTTGGGCGTCTGCACGTAATAGCGCGGCGCCATGCGCCGGACCTCGGCGGCGAAGCGCATCTGGTCGTCCCAGCCGCCGACGTGCTCGATCACCGAGTTCGAGTACGCGATGTCGAAGCTGTTGTCGGAATAGGGCAGGTCCCGGCCATCACCCTTGACCTTCCAGAAGCGCCCGTTCACCCGGCCTTTCTCGTCGGCGGCGATGTTGACCATGACGACCGAGGGCGTCCGGTCGATCAGCCGCCAATTGAACACGCCCCCGCCGATGTCGATGATCCGATCGGTGTCCCGAACATCGAAAAGCGCCTGGAACTGCCGCATCCGCCTTTTGCGGAAGTGCAGAAGAAATGGGCGGTAAATGTCGTGGATGTTCATGCCGCGCTTATACCACCGCGTCGGCCGGCCGGCAAACCGCGGGTGCACGCCCCAGGTGCAAGGTCGCCCCGGAATGGAAGCGACCTTGCCGGGGTCCCCTATGCCGCGAGATTCCGCAGCACGAAGTTCAGCACGCCGCCGTGGCGGTAGTATTCCACCTCGTCCAGCGTGTCGATGCGCAGCAGAAGGCTGTGCGTCTCCGTGCGGCCGTCGGCGCGGGTGATGGTGAGCGTCACGTCCTTGCGCGGGCGCAGGTCCTGCTCGATCCCCGTCACGTCGAAGGTCTCCGAACCGTCCAGCTTCAGGGCGTGGCGGGTCAGGCCGTCCTTGAACTGCAACGGCAGGATGCCCATGCCCACGAGATTCGAGCGGTGGATGCGCTCGAAGCTCTCGGCGATCACCGCCTTGATGCCCAGCAGCTTGGTGCCCTTGGCCGCCCAGTCGCGGCTTGAGCCCGTGCCGTACTCCTTGCCGGCGATGACCACCAGCGGCACGCCATCCTGGGCATAGCGCATGGCCGCCGTGTAGATGGGCAGGCGCTCGCCCGACGGCATGTGCTTCGTCTCGCCGCCCTCCACGCCGGGGACCAGTTCGTTCTTGATGCGGATGTTGGCGAAGGTGCCGCGCATCATCACCTCGTGGTTGCCGCGGCGGGCGCCGTACGAGTTGAAGTCCTGCGGGCGCACCTGATGGCTGATCAGGTACTCGCCGGCCGGGCTGGTCTTCTTGATGGAACCGGCGGGCGAGATGTGGTCGGTGGTGATGGAATCGCCCAGCACCGCCAGCACGCGGGCACCCCGCACGTCCGACACGGCACCCGGCGTGCGCGGCATGCCCTGGAAGAAGGGCGGCAGCTTCACGTAGGTGGAGCCGGCCTGCCAGGTGTAGGTCTGCCCCTCCGCCGTGGCGATGGAGCGCCATTCCGGCGGCCCTTCGAACACGTCGGCGTAGCGCGAGCGGTACATCCCGGCCGACAGCGAGGCGGCGATGGCCTCGTCCACCTCGCGGCTGGTGGGCCAGATGTCCTTCAGGTAGACGGGCCGGCCGTCCTTGCCGGTGCCGATCGGGTCCTTGGCGAGGTCCAGGTTCATGGTGCCGGCCAGCGCGTAGGCGACGCACAGCGGCGGGCTGGCGAGGTAGTTGGCGCGGGTGTGCGGGTTGACGCGCCCCTCGAAGTTGCGGTTGCCGGACAGCACGGCGGCGACCACGAGGTTCCCCTCCTCCACCGCCGCGGCGATCGGGTCGGGCAGCGGGCCGGAGTTGCCGATGCAGGTCGTGCAGCCGTAGCCGGCGAGGTTGAAGCCAAGCTGGTCGAGGTAGGTCTGCAGCCCGGCCTTGTTCAGGTAATCGGTCACCACCTGCGAGCCGGGAGCGAGCGAGGTCTTGACCCAGGGCCTGGTGGTCAGCCCCTTCTCCACCGCCTTGCGGGCGACGAGGCCGGCGGCGACCAGCACGGCGGGGTTGGAGGTGTTGGTGCAGGACGTGATGGCGGCGATGACCACGGCGCCGTGTTCCATCGCATAGTCGGCGCCCTGCACGGGCACGCGGGCCTTGGCGTTCTCGGCCTTGTAGGCGTCGGTCATGTCCCTGGCGAAGGACGACGCGGCGGCGGAGAGCGGCACGCGGTCCTGCGGGCGCTTCGGCCCGGCCAGCGACGGCTCGACCGTGGCGAGGTCGAGTTCGAGGGTGTCGGTGAACACCGGGTCGGGGGTGGCGGCGTCGCGCCACATGCCCTGCGCCTTGGCGTACGCCTCGACGAGATCCACGCGGTCGGCGTCGCGGCCGGTGAAGCGCAGGAAGTTGATGGTCTCGGCGTCCACGGGGAAGATGCCGCAGGTGGCGCCGTACTCGGGCGCCATGTTGCCGATGGTGGCGCGGTCGGCCAGCGTCAGTCCATCGAGGCCGGGGCCGTAGAACTCCACGAACTTGCCGACCACGCCCTTGGCCCGCAGCATCTGCGTGACGGTCAGCACGAGGTCGGTGGCGGTCGAGCCCTCCTTCAACCGGCCGGTCAGCTTGAAGCCGACCACCTCGGGGATCAGCATGGAGATGGGCTGGCCGAGCATGGCGGCCTCCGCCTCGATGCCGCCGACGCCCCAGCCCAGCACGCCGAGGCCGTTGACCATGGTGGTGTGGCTGTCGGTGCCGACCAGCGTGTCGGGGTAGGCGACGCGTTTGCCGGACGGGTCGGTGTCGGTCCACACCACCTGCGCCAGATATTCGACGTTCACCTGATGGCAGATGCCGGTGCCCGGCGGCACGACGCGGAAGTTGTCGAACGCCTTCTGGCCCCAGCGCAGGAAGGCGTAGCGCTCGCCGTTGCGTTCGAACTCCAGCTCGACGTTCTGGCGGAAGGCGTCCTGCGTGCCGAAGTGGTCGACCATCACGGAGTGGTCGATGACCAGATCGACGGGGACCAGCGGGTTGATCTTGCGCGGGTCGCCGCCGAGGTCGGCCATCGCCTCGCGCATGGCGGCGAGGTCGCAGACGGCGGGGACGCCGGTGAAGTCCTGCATCAGGACGCGCGCCGGGCGGTAGGCGATCTCGCGGTCCGAGCGCTTGTCGCGCAGCCACCGGGCCAGCGCCGTGATGTCGTCGGTGGTGACCGAGCGCCCGTCCTCGAAGCGCAGCAGGTTCTCCAGCAGCACCTTCAAGGAATAGGGCAGGCGCGACAGGTCGCCGAGCCCCGCCTCCTCCGCCGCCTTCAGGCTGTAGTAGTCGTAGCCGCGGCCGCCCACGGTGAGGGTGCGGCGGGCCTTCAACGTGTCCTGACCGGTGAACGTGGTCACGGGAACGCCTCCTTCTGGCTTCGTCGGAGCCGTCGTTGGGCCCCGGCGCAGCTCCGGGCGTCCTCTCGCGGGGCCAAGCCGTAATGTAGGCACGGCCCGGCGTTTAGCGAGTCCGCGTCAGCCCGTCACTTCACCAGTTCCTGGAGCGTGCCGTCCCAGATTTCCGAGTACATCTCCATCTGTTCGCTGCCGCAGGAGCGGAAGAACTGGATGCGGGCGCTGGAGGGCACCACCACCTCCGGCGCGTCGAGCAGAGCCGGGTCCATGTAGGTGTCGGAGCCGCGCACGGGGTTGGCATAGCGGGTGTAGTTGGTCTGCAGCGCGGCGTTGGCCGGCTGCAGCAGGAAATCGATGAAGGCCAGCGCCGCCTCGCGGTTGGGCGCCCCCTTGGGCACCGCCAGCACGTCCGACCACACGACGACACCCTCGCGCGGGTAGACGAAGCGCAAGCTCGGCTTCGCCTCGCGCGCCTTCAGCGCGTCGCCGTTCCAGGTGATCCCGGCGGCGATCCGGCCCGATGTCAGCGCCTCGACGATGGTGGAGATGGTGTAGATGCGGTCCTTGTGCAGCTTGGGCCGCAGGGTGGCCATCGCCTGTTCCAGGACGGCGCGGTCCGAGGTGCAGGCCGGCAGACCCAGGTGGATCAGCAGCATGCGCAGCGTCTCCTCCGCGCCGATCATGAAGCCCACCTTGTCCTTCAGCTCCGGTGGCGGGTCGAAGATCAGGCGGGTGCTGTCGATGTCGCCGTGGTAGACGCCGGTGTCGACGGTGAAGGAGGTGGTGCCCCAGTGGAACGGCACGCTCCATTCGTTGCGCGGGTCGTAGGGCGGCGAGCGCCAGCCGTCGAGGATGTTGGCGTAGCCGGGCAGGCGGACGGTGTCGATGCGCTCCAAGAGGCCCCTGGACACCAGCTCCGCCACTTGATAGTCGGCCGGGTTGACGAGGTCGTAACGCGTGGGATCGGCGAGGAAGCGGGTGCGCAGCTCGGTGTAGTCGTCGATGGTCTCCGGCACCACCGTGATGCCGGTCTCCTTGTGGAAGCGGGCGATCACCTCGGGCGCGATGTAGTCGGCCCAAGTGAGCAGCCGGAGTTCCGCCGCCGCGCCCGGCCGGGCCAGGAACACCAGACCGAGCAACACCGCGGCGGCCATCGCCGCCACCGCCGACGCCATCCGTTGCATCCGCGCCATGTCCCCTCCCCTATGACGAGTTTGTGGGTGACCCGTTCGCGCCGGATGATACGATGATACGCGCGATGCCCCTACCCCTTCGTTGGGCAGAGGGCGCCGGATACGGGTGTGAGGGGTATGGCCGAGCGCAAGCAGAGTGTGCGCATGACGGTGATCGCCGCGGCCTGCGTGGTCGCCGGCATGACCATCGTGGCCGGCGCCGCGAGCTGGCTGATCTACGCGCGCATCGAGGCGCTTCTGGTCAGCGTCGCCGACGAGCAGTCGACGGCGCTGGCGCAGGCGATCCGGCTGGCCGAGAGCAGCAACCGCTACGCCGCGGGCGGCGGCGAGCTGGAAGCGGCGCGCAACCAGCTCCAGCGGCAGAACGCCACGGTGGCGCTGGCCCAGCACGCGCACAGCCTGCAAACGGTGATCGCGTCGCTGCGCCGGCTGCGCCTGACCGCCGAGCACACCGGCCCCATCGAGCGGCTGGTGCAGGACCTGGAAAACAACCTGCTGACGCAGAACCAGCAGGTGGAAGAACGCATCCGCCTGGACGCCCGGGCGCGCCGCAACCTGACCGAACTGTCGCGCATGCAGGTGGCGCTGGACGCCCTGCTGGCGCGCACCGCCCTGCCGTCGCCCGACGTGGCGGCGGACGAGGCACCGCCGCGCCCGCTGGAAACGGCGGGCACGCGCATGCTGCTGCGCCTGACGGAGGCCGGGCAGATCGACCTGCCGGCGACGCTGCAGGCGGCCCGCGCCGACTATGAAGCGGCGCGCGGCCGCTTCGGCGCCGCCATGATGCAGCTTCCGCGCGACTCCCGCGAGTATCCGGAGGCGCAACGCCTGCTGGCCGCCATCGACGCCCTGGCCACCGGCCGCGACGGCGTGTTCCCGGTGCGCGAGGCGGCGCTGGCCGTGCGCACCGCCATCGACACCACCGGCGCGCAGGTGCGCGAGACCGTCACCCGGCTGGGCATCGCCGTCTCGCACCTCGTCAACGCGGTGGAGGGGGAGAACGAGCGCACCAAGCGGGCGGTCGGCGCGCAGATCGACACCGGGCGGCGCTGGCTGCTGGCCATTGCCGCCGCCACCTTCATCGGCCCGCTGGCCATCGTCTGGCTGGCGGTCAGCCGCACCATCGTGCGGCCGCTGGCGGGGCTGGCGGCGGCCACGCGGCGCATCGCCGACGGCGACCTGACCGCCCCCATCCCGCCGGCCGGCCACGCCGAGTTCCACGCCATCGCCGAGGCGCTGGCCGTGTTCCGCGACAACACCGCCACCCTGGCCGAGCGCACGGAGGAGCTGTCGCGCAGCGAGGAGGCGCAGCGCCAGGCGCGCGAGGCGGCCGAGCGGGCGCTGGCCGACCTGCGCGAAACGCAGGAGCAACTGGTCCAGAGCGAGAAGATGGCGGCGCTGGCCGCCGTGGTGGCCGGCGTGGCGCACGAGGTGAACACGCCGCTGGGCATCACGCTGACCAGCGCCAGCCTGCTGGCGGACGAGCTGAACGGCATGGCGGCGATGCTGGAGCGCGGCGTGCTGCGGCGCGCCGACTTCGAGGAGTTCCTGGGCCGCGCCCGCGAGATCGCCGAGCTGATCGAGGGCAACATGAACCGCGCCGCCGCCCTGGTGCAGGCGTTCAAGCAGGTGGCCGCCGACCAGTCGAGCGAGCGGCGGCGCGTCTTCGACCTGCGCGAGACGATCGAGCAGACGCTGACCAGCGTGAGGCCCGCCTGCGACAAGGCCGGCCACGCCATCGCGCTGGACTGCCCGCCGGGCATCGAGGTGGACAGCTACCCCGGCGCGCTCAGCCAGGTGCTGACCATCCTGGTGATGAACTCCCTCGACCACGCGTTCGAGGCGGGACAGCACGGCACCATGACGGTCACCGCCACGACCGAAGCGCACGGCCGGCTGCGCATCGACTACCGCGACAGCGGCCGGGGCCTGCCCGCGGCCCTGCACCGGCGCGCCTTCGAACCGTTCTTCACCACCCGCCGCGCCCAGGGAAACACGGGCCTTGGCCTGCACATCGCCTTCAACATCGTGCAGAAGAGCCTGAAAGGCCGCATCGACCTGGCGCCCGACAGCGGCCGTGGCGCGCATTTCGTGCTGTCCTTCCCCGCCCGCCTGCCGGCCGAGCAGACCGAGGAGGCGGTGGTGCAGGCGGATGGCTGAGCGCAAGCGAAGCCGGGTGGGGGCAGGTGCGCGGCGGTGAGCCCGCACCTCACGCCGGCTTGTAGGCCACGAAGCGGTAGAAGCCCAGGCCCTGGCCGAGCACGCGCAGGCGCGCCCACCACAGCGACAGTTCGCGCGCCAGCGCCTTCATCACCGCCGGCGGGGGCGTGAGGGTCTGCAGCGCGTTGGCGAGGCGGCGCACGCGCGCCACGATCTGGCGGCGCAGCACCGCCGTCAAATCCTCGGTGATGCGGACGTCCATGTTGCGCTGGATCAGTTCCTCCGCCGTGCGCTGGACGGTCCAGGGATAGACCTCCTGCGGCTCCGTCTTGCGCCAGTGGGCGATGATGTCGGGATTGGCGGGGGCGTCGTCGAAGGCGTAGTCCATCATCAGGACGCCGCCCTTCGGCTTGACGCAGGCGCACAGATTGTCGACGAAGGCTTCCTTGTCGCGCACGCGGTGCGTGATGCGGTCGGCGAGCACGAGGTCGTAGGTGCCCGACGGCTGGAACTGCTCCGGGTCATAGTTCAGGACCGGCGCCTTGCGGTCCAGCCCGAGGAACTTCGACCGCGCCATCGCCAGGTTGGCCAGCACCGGCGAGGGGTCGAGCCCGGTCACCCAGGTGTCAAAGGTGGAGGCGACGGCGCGCGTCGCCCCGCCCAGCCCGGCCGCGAGGTCAAGGACGCTGTTGGACGGACCCAGCCCGAAGGGGCGCACGAGGTCCACCGTCCATTCGGCATCGCCGGGGCCGATCGCGTCGTCGCCCCAGATCATCTCGGCGCCCTGCACCCGCTCCACCGACCACAAGGGCCAGCCGCCGCGGTCGAGCTGGAGGCATTCCAGGCCGCGCGCCTCGGTGAACCCGTCGGCCGGCGCGAGAGGGGGAACCTCGGCGGATGAGGGCGCGGCGGCGCCGATCGCGCTGGCCAGGGGGCGGCGCACGCCCGGACGATGGTCGCGGATGGACCGCAACGTGCGCGCGCGTTTCTGCAGGCCGCCGAGGTCGTACCCCTCCCACCACGCTTCCAGCCTGGCCCGCCAGTCCGGGTCCAGCCAGCGCTCCATCTCCCGCGGGGTCATGGCCTGCCTCCACGGAACGGAAACGAATCAAATTTTCGGAAACATCGCGGCCGCATGGGCGCCTTCCGAAGCGTCTTGGATTTTAGGGAAAGGCAGTCTTATCTTTCCCTAACCGTTATAAAGAGGTAACAACGGGCACCCGCTCTGTCAATAAATACTCTTTTAACTGAATTTCTCTTGGACTTGTCTTGCGCCGTGAAATGAATTTTGGGCATGCCTGCCCCTCGCGCCGCGCCGGGTCGGGCGCGCGCCGTCACACCGACGCCGGCGGGCTGCCGGCGGGTTACTTGATCAGCGCGTAGGTCAGGAAGGCCGCCAGCGCCGAGGCCAGGGCGCACAGCGCGACGTTCAGCGCGAGCGCCGTCCACCGGGACCGGCCGAGCGCCCGTTCCCAGGCCTCCCGGTCCGGCAGATCGGCGAGGATGCGGTCGAAGCGCAGGAGGAAGGCGTCGTTTTCCTCAAGCTTGCGGCGCAATCCGGCGATTTCGCGCTCGCGCAGTTCACCCAGGCCGGCGGCGAGCGCGGCGAGGTCGCCGCCCAGGCGCGCGACGTCCTGCCGCACGCCATCCACGCGTTGCGACGACGCCTCGGCGATCCGGCAGGCGTTGCCGCTCTGCGCGGCGAGCGCGCTGGCCACCCCCTCCAACGCGGCGATCCGGTCGACGAGTCCGTTGACGAGGGACGAGGACACCTGCAGGTCGCTGCGCGGCACCGCCTGCCCCGTCCCGGCCACGACAATCGACAGGTCGGCGGGCAGGACGTCCGCCAGTTCCGGCGGCAGCGGGCATTCGAAGGCGTGGCAGCCGTCGCCGACGCCGTTCGCCGCGAGGTCCGAGCGGGGGCGGTCGGCCGTGAAGACGGCGACGACCGTCGGGCCGTGGCGCAGTTCGAGGACCACCCGCGTGTCCGGCTGGTCCGGATACCACGCCCAGCCGTACACCCCGTCCCTGCGCCAGGTGTCGACGTGCCCGGCCAGGGCCGGCGGCGGCGCTTCCGTTCCGGCCGTCTCAGCTTCGGCCGTCGCCGCGTCTTTCACGGCCGCGCCCACGTCCGGCATGCTCACGGTTCGCTCCTCCGCACGGCCGCCACATCGTGGTGGCGGTCCCAGCAGCGCTCGGACAGCAGCGTGATGGACAGGCCGAGTTCGGCCGCGCGGTCCACCACCCAGCCCGGGCGCGTGATGGAAATCCCGTAGCCCTCATGGCCGGGATAATCGGCGTAGCCGTACCCCTGCCCCTCGAACGCCTGGAGCATGCCGCCGACGGCCTCGTCCGGGATGCCGTAGGTGCCACCGCGCAGGCGGCCGGCGACGAAGCGCCCGTGCAGCGTCACCACCAGCGTGCCGCCCTCGCCCAGCAGGCCGGCGGCGTAGGCCAGGAAGGCGCGCGAGCGCGCTTCCGGCAGGTGGGTGAGGAGCGACCCGACCCAGATGAGGTCGAACGGGTGGGGAAAGGTCACCGCTTCGAAGTCGGGGCGGCCGTGCACGGGCACGCAGCCGAACGTGTCGCGGCAGAAGTCGACGCCGTGCTGGTCGATGTCGCAGGCGGTGATCTCCGCCTCCGGCCAGGCGGCGCGCAGCACGCGCGTCACGCGCCCGTGCCCGCATGGCAGGTCGAGAATGCGCCCAGGCGCCGGCTGGCCGGACAGCGTCCGCGCGGCCTCGATCGCCGCCAGCGCGGATTTCCCGACGCCGAAGTAATGCGGCTCATGCCCGGCGTACATCGCATCCCGGTCGGAGATGTGACGGATGATGCGTTCGTCGTCGATCATGCACCTGCCCCAATGTCGCACCGCATCAGAATGCGCCGGACCGGGAGTGTCAACGACGCCGTGCGGGTATCCCCGGCTTTCGTGCGTGCATTCGCCGGATTGGACCGCGGCGCGGCGGCACGCTACAAGGGCACCATCCCTGTCAGGGTGCGCGTGGCCGCGCCCGGCACCCCGCAACGACACGAGACGGAGTTCCCCGGTGCCGAGCAAGCTGGCCAACCCCTGGACGGTCCTGTCCACCCAGCCGATCTACCAGAACCGCTGGATCCGCGTCGTCGAGCACGACGTGCTGAATCCGGCCGGCAAGCAGGGCATCTACGGCGTCGTGCACATGCAGCACATCGCCACCGGCGTCCTGCCCATCGACGCCGACGGCTGCACCACGCTGGTCGGGCAGTACCGCTTCCCGCTGGGCGTCTACAGTTGGGAGATCCCGGAGGGCGGCGGCGCGCTGGACGAGGACCCGCTGGAAGCGGTGCAGCGCGAACTGGCCGAGGAGACCGGGCTGATGGCCCGGAAATGGCACCCGCTGCTGCGCATGCACCTGTCGAACAGCGTGACCGACGAGGTGGCGCACTGTTTCCTGGCCTGGGAGCTGGAGCAGGGCATCGCCGAACCCGAGGACACCGAGGACCTGCAGGTGCGCCGCGTGCCCTTCCGCGAGGCCTACGACATGGCGATGCGCGGCGACATCACCGACGCCATGGCGGTGGCCAGCCTGATGAAAGCCCGCCTGCTGGCGCTGGACGGCAAGCTGCCGAAGGACGTGACGGCGCTGATCCTGAAGTGAGGAGTGAGCCCTCCCCTACCGCCGGCGGGGGAGGGCGTTGATCACGCCACCGCGCGCCGTTCGGGGAACAGGCCCAGGAGCCCCGCTTCGGTGGCCGGGCAGACGCCGCGTTCGGTGATCAGCGCGGTCACCAGGCGCGCCGGGGTCACGTCGAAGCCGTAGTTGGCGACCGGGCTGCCGGCGGGGGTGACGCGCACCGTCTCGATCCGGCCGTCGGCGGTCTTGCCGGTCAGGTCGGTCACCTCGCGGCCGTCGCGCTCCTCGATGGGGATCTCGCGCACGCCGTCGCGCATGCGCCAGTCGATGGTGGGCGACGGCAGGCCGACGTAGAACGGCACGCCGTTGTCGTGCGCCGCCAGCGCCTTCAGATAGGTGCCGATCTTGTTGCAGACGTCGCCGGTAGCCGTGGTGCGGTCGGTGCCGACGATGCACAGGTCGACCATGCCGTGCTGCATCAGGTGGCCGCCGACGTTGTCGGCGATCACCGTGTGGGGCACGCCGTGGTGGTTCAGCTCCCACGCCGTCAGGCTGGCGCCCTGGTTGCGCGGGCGCGTCTCGTCGACCCAGACGTGCAGCGGGATGCCCTGCTCCGACGCCACGTAGACCGGGGCCAGCGCGGTGCCCCAGTCCACCGTCGCCAGCCAGCCGGCGTTGCAGTGGGTGAGCACGTTCACCGGCTGGCCCGGCGCCTTGCGGGCCGCCGCCGCGCGGATCAGGGCGGCGCCGTGCTCGCCGATGGCGCGGTTGATGGCGACGTCCTCGTCCGCCACGGCCGCCGCCTCGGCATAGGCGGCGGCGGCGCGCTCGCCGACCGGCAGGGCGTGCAGGTGGCGGCGCATGCGCTCCAGCGCCCAGCGCAGGTTGACGGCGGTGGGGCGCGTCGCCAGCAGCACGTCGCAGGCGCGGTCGAGCGCCGCGTCGCCGGCCCCCTCACCGGAAGAGGCGGGGTGCAACGCCAGCGCCACGCCGTAGGCCGCCGTGGCGCCGATCAGCGGGGCGCCGCGCACGAGCATGGCGCGGATGGCGTGCGCCGCCTCGTCCAGCGTCGTCAGACGGGCGACCGCGAAGTCGTGCGGCAGCTTCGTCTGGTCGATGATCTCCACCGACCAGCCATCCGCCGCCGGCCAGATGGTGCGGTAGGCCACGCCGTCGATCTTCATATCCTCCGCCCTCCCGCGTGCCCCAATCCCCCGGCCGGGTACCGCTCCGAGAATAGGCGGCGGCAACCGGGGGATCAACCGCAAGCGCCCGCGCGCCCGGGAAAGAACCGGCGGAACATCGGAGGTGCGGGCGTGTTGGCGTGTCCATCGCCGCCCTGCCCGGCTTCGCCCGGTTTCCCGGCCCCGGTTTCCTGGTTGCCATGCCGCTGCGCACGCTGAGGTCCCATCCGTCACCCCTCTACCGCCTGCCCGGCACGGCGCTGGTGCTGATCGCCTGCACGCTGGCGGTGCTGCTGACCACGGCGCTGCTCGCCGCCTTCGCCTGGCGCGACCGCAGCGCCACGGTGGAGCGGGTGGCGACCATCGCCACCACCGCCGGCATGCTGGTGGCCGAGCACGCGGCGCGGCTGGTGGAGACCAGCGACCTGATCCTGCGGCGGGCCGTGGAACTCGCCGGCCCGCCGGGCGCGCCGCTGCCCGCCGACCGCGCCACGTGGGAGCGGCTGGCGGAACTGGCCCGCTCCACGCCCTACGTCACCGCCCTCTGGCTGGGCGACGCGCGGGGCAACGCCGTGCTGTCGACGCACGACTTCCCCACGCCGCGCCTGAACGCCGCCGATCGCGACTATTTCCAGGCCCACGCCGCGGGCGACGCCGGGCTGTTCCTCGGCCGGCTGGACTCCAGCCGCTACGACAACGCGCCGGCCGTGGTGCTCAGCCGGGCGTTGCGCAACGCCGACGGATCCTTGCGCGGCTTCGCCACGGTGACCGTCTCGCCACGCTATTTCCGCGAGCTGTACCGCGGCATCGACGTCGGCTTCCCGACGGTGGTGTCGCTGATGCGCGCCGACGGGACGGTGCTGCTGCGCGAACCGGCGGAGGGTGCCGGCAGCGGCGAGGCGGTCACCGCGCAGCGCACGATCGAGCGCTTCGGCCTGCGCACGGAAGTGGCGATCGGCCACGACGACGCCCTGATGCCCTGGCGCGAGCAGGTGGACACCTACATCTCCTACGGCGTGCTGGCGCTGTTGATCGTCGCCGGCATGGGCGCGCTCGCCTTGCAGCGGGCAAAGCGCGAGCGCGAGGCGGAGAACGCGCTGCAGCGCGCCTACGACACGCTGGAGGAGCGCGTGCACCAGCGCACCGCCGAGCTGCAGGACGCCAACGCCCGGCTGGAAGGGGCGGTGGCCGACAAGGAGATCCTGCTGAAGGAAGTGCAGCACCGGGTGAAGAACAACCTGACGGTGATCTGCAGCCTGCTGCGCCTGCAGGCCGGCCGCCTGGACGAGCGCGCGCGCTTCGCCTTCGACGAGAGCCTGCGGCGCATCCAGTCCATGAGCCTGGTGCACGAGCTG
>DASPIO010000062.1:0-17901 GCA_035629155.1 Azospirillum sp.
CGGGTCGTGGTGGTCGAAGATGAAGCGCGTGCCGAACAGCAGCTTGAAGAACCCGGCCACCAGGAAGATGTCGTCCGGCGGGTTGCACGCCTGGATGACGTCGAAGCCGCGCGTCGCCTTGATCCGGCAGGCCAGCACGAACTCGCCGACCAGCGCCGCGGCGTATTCCAGGACGAAGCCCAGCTTGCCCGTCGCCTCGAACGGCAGGCCGTGGCGGTGGACGTGGATGCCGTCGATGACCTCGTACCCACGGGTGTAGCCGTGCGCCTTCGGGCAGATGACGCTGACCTCCCAGCCGTGGCGGTGCAGCGCGTGCGCCTCCTGCCACACCCGGCGGTCGAGCGGCACGGGGAGGTTCTCGACGATGATGAGGACGCCGGGTCGATGGGTCATGACGGATACCCCGCGGCACAGCACTGCCTGGAAGTTATCCTAACCCTAACGATAGATCTTTTGGCGATTCCATCTTATGAGTTCACCGGGCGTATCGTCGCATCCGGCCGCGTGTCATCCCCCTCTACCTGGGCATGACCGTCGAAGGGATGCGGCACCTCCGCCCTTGGCGCTGGTGATCACCGGTTCACAAAGGACGACGATGCGTTGGCCGATCGCGCTTTGCCTGCTGTTGCTTGCCGCGTGCACGCAGTACGGGACGATCCGGGAAACCATGCCGCAGGGCTTCCAGCCCTGGCAGTCGATGCCGCCGGAATACCGCCTCGGCCCCGGTGACGAGATCGAGATCAAGATGATCTACCATCCGGAGCTGTCGGACCGCATGCTTGTGGCGCCGGACGGCCGGATCAGCCTGCCCCTGGTCGGCACCGTGCACGTCGAGGGCAAGACCACGGACGAGTTGGCGCGCGAGCTGAAGAAGCTCTACCGCAAGGAGCTGCGCGACCCGGACATCACGGTCATCGGCCGCTCCTTCGCCTCGCAGCGCGTGCTGGTCGGCGGCGAGGTGATGGCGCCGGGCGTCTACACCATGACCGGGCGCCTGGGCGTGATGCAGGCGGCGATGCTGGCCGGCGGCTTCCGCGAGACGGCGCGGCTCGATCAGGTGGCGCTGGTCCGGCGCGGGCCCTACGACAAGCCGATGCTGCGCATCATCAACGTGGAGGCCGTGCTGAACGGCGCCGGCCCCGGCAACGACGTGCCGCTGATGCCCTACGACATCGTCTTCGTGCCGCGCAGCACGATCGCCGAGATCGACCTGTGGGTGGAGCAGTACATCAACCGCGTCCTGCCCTTCGGCCGCAGCTTCAACTACTCCATCAACCGCAACACCAACCCCGCCACGCAGTGAGTCAGCGCAACCCCAATGCAGTGAGGGCATCGGGATCGAACGCCCGGCGGATCGCCTTGGGGTCGGCGGGGACGACGGCGCCGTCGCGCCACAGCTCCACCGATCCCACCGACGTGGCGACGCCGAAAACGTCGGCGTAGTCCCACACCGTCCAGGGGATGCCGTGCCGCTCCAGCGCCGCGCGCGCGTCGGCGAGCCATGCGCCGCGCGAGTCCGGCGGGACCTTCAGGCGCAGCACGCCGAACTCCGTGCACACCACCGGCACCCCGTTGGCACGGCCCCAGGCCGCGATCTCGGCGACGAGGCGGTCGAGCCGCGCGGCGTCCCAGGGGACGGCGGCGTAATCCCGCACCAACGCCTGCGCCGCCGCCGTCTCCGGCCCCGGCCGGATCGCCACCGCCGCCGGGTCGAGGCGTTGCGAGGGGTAGGCCAGCGCCGTGATCTGCGATTCCGGCGGGCGGGACGCGGTGCCCCAGTTGGCGCCGAAGTGCGTGAACAGGTGCGGTTCGTAGAAGTGGACGACGTAGGCCACGCGGGCGTCCCGGAAAACGCGGCCGGCGTGGAGCTGGTCCATGATGGTCGGCGCGTCGACACTGGACAGCAGCACCCAGCGCGCGCGGTCGATGTCGCGCACGGCGGCCAGCAGCCGGCCCTTGAGGTCGTTCCACACCGCCGCCCGGCCGGGAAACTGCGGCTCGTTCAGCGGCTCGAACAGCACCCGCTCGGCCGGGTGGTTGCGGTAACGCTCGGCGAGGCCGCGCCAGAAGGCGACGAAGCCGTCCTGCACCGCCGGTTCACGCTCGATGCGGGTGCGGGCCGCCCCGGCCGGGTGGAAGTCGAGCACCACCGCCAGCCCGGCCGCCAGGACGTCGCGCACCGCCGTGTCCAGCAGATGGATCTGCGGCGGCCGGGCCAGCGGCGCGTCGGGGGTCCAGCCCAGGTGGGCCGGGTCGAAGGGCAGCCGCACATGGTCGAAGCCGGCGGCGCGGATCGCGGCGAGGTCGTCGGCCGTCACCGGCTGGCGCCCGCCGTATTGCAGCCAATGGCTGAGGTTCACGCCGCGCCGGATGGGCGGCGCGTCCGCCCGCGCGTCCGCCACGGCGACAAGCGCCAGCAGCACGCCCAGCGCGGCGCCCGCCAGCCGGCGCCCGTTGCCGGCGGGGATGGGCGCCGCCTCCGCCGCCGGCTCCGGCCGGTCGCGGCGGTGCCAGGCGAGGCCGCCGACCAGCACGACGACCAGGATCACCAGCGCCCGGTCCTTGCTGCCCAGCGAGTTGTTGGAGGAGGCGATGAGCAGGAACGTCAGCGCCGACACCCACAGCGCCGCCGGCGCCCCGCGCAGCAGCGCGCGCGCGAACCACGCCAGCGTCGCCGCCAGCGGCACGAAGCCGACCAGCCCGAAGTTGAGCACCCACAGCACCCAGAAGTTCTCGATGGCGTCGGACAGGCCCTGCGCGCGGCGCAGGAAGGCCAGCACCCGCTCCACCCCCAGGGGGCCGATGCCGAACCACAGCTCCGGCGTGCTGACCAGCGCGAAGACGCGGAAGGCGACGATGCGGGTGCGGGCACTGGCGTCCAGGAAGAAGCTGGAGAAGATGCGCTCCCCCAGCCCCAGCCCCACCACCGCGGCGGCGGCCAGCAGCGGGATCAGCAGCAGCACCAGCGAATGGCCGATGGCGTTGCGCACGCCGTGGCGCACGCGCAGCAGCGAGCCCGCAGCCCACACCGTCAGCCACACGGCGCCGAAGCCGCCGACCACGACGAAGGCGACACGGCTGCCGAAGGCCAGCAGGGCCGCCGCCTGCACCAGCAGCGCCAGCGCCCCCAGCACCGGCCACCCGCGCAGCACCAGCACCGTGGCGAACAGCACGGTCGCCGTGATCAGCGCGTTGTTGAGCGGATGGCCGCCCAGCGCCGTGGCGCGGAAGTGCCGCTCGAACACCGGCTCGCCGCCGATGACGTAGGGGACAAGGCGGTCGCCGCTCACCGCCTCGGCGATGCCCAGGAGCGCGTTGGCGGTGACCAGCACCACCACCCCGGCGAACAGCAGCGCCCGGTGCCGCTCCGGCAAATGCAGCAGCAGCACCGCCGCGAGCAGCGGCATCAGCAGCGTCTCCAGCACGAAAGCCGAACCGGAGAAGCCGTGGTTCACGGTGACGTAGGCGAACAGCCCGGCCACCGTCACCCCGTAGAAGGCGGCGGCCGGCACGCGGCGCGCCGTCTCCGCCACGAGGCGCACGGGGTTCGCCGGCACCGCCAGCACGACGAACGCCAGCATCAGCACGTACGAGCCCGGATGGACCTTCCACAGGTACGACCCGCCCGGCACGTTGTAGGGAATGCCCAGCGTCACCAGCAGGCTGTCCGACACCAGCAGGTCGAGCGCGATGCCGATGAAGGCCAGCAGGGCAGCCAGCCGGGCGCTCACCGCCGCCTCCACCGCTTCAGAAGCGGGCGCGCCGCCTGCCGCACCACCAGCCACGCGGTGCGCGCCAGAATCAACAGGTCGAGGGCCACGGACCAGTTGTGGACGTAGTGCAGGTCGTAGGCGATGCGCCGCCGCAGCTCGACATCGCTGGTCACCGCCCCGGCAAGGCCGTTGACCTGCGCCCACCCGGTTATGCCCGGCTTCACCGCGTTGCGCCGCGCGTGCTTCGCCAGCTCGTCGCGCGCGGGGTGGCTGCCGATCATCATGCCGGCCGGATAGGGCCGCGGCCCCACCAGCGACATGGTGCCCTCCACCACGTTCAGGAGCTGTGGCAATTCATCCAGGCGCAGGCGGCGCAGCACGCGGCCGACGCGCGTCACACGCGGGTCGTGGTCCTCCTCCTGGCGCGCGCCGGCCACGTCGGCGCAGTCGTCGCGCATGGTGCGGAACTTGCGCACGGTGATGACCCGGCCATGGAAGCCGTGGCGCGGCTGGCGGAACAGCGCCGGCCCCGGACTGTCGAGCCGGACCAGCACCCCGATCACCAGCATGGCCGGCAGGAACAGGACCAGCAGCGGCAGGCCCAGCATCAGGTCCTCCGCGCGCTTGACGGCAGCGCCGAACCGGCCGAGCGGCCGGCGTGCCGGAGTGGTCTCGAAATGGGCGTGTTCGGCGTGCATGGCGGACCTCCGCCGTCCGGTGCGATCAGAGCCAGCGGTAGAAGAGCTTCGGGATGTGGAAGCGGCGCTTGTTGAGGACGACGCCGAGGATGCTGGCGCCGGCCTCCTCCAACTCGTCGCGCAGGTGGGCGGCGACGGGGGCGCGGGTCTCCTCCGCCTCCACCACAAGGATGACGCCGTCCATGTGGCCGGCCAGCAGGATGCCGTCGAACACGCCGCTGCTGGCCGGCGCGTCCACCACCACCATGTCGAAGCCGGCGCGCAACCGGTCCCAGAACGCCGCCTGCCCGCGCAGGTCGAGCCCCGGCGGCGGGTCGAGGTCGCGGCACTCGCTCACCCCCAGGCGCAAGCCCTCCACCCAGTGGCCGCGCAGGTGCGTGCGTCCGGCTTCATCCTCCACCCACAGGCCCTTGGCCGGCAGCAGCGCGCCGTCGATGGGGGCAAGCTCGCGGCCCGGCGTGCGCGCGGCGAGGTCGCGGAACCAACCGTACTGCGCGTTCTCCGGCCCGGCGAGGTCGAACAGGAACACCGCCCCGTCGCCCAGCGAGGCCGCCGCCAGGGCGAACATCCGCGCCACCGACGACACGCCGCAGCCGGGGCTGGCGCCGATGAACTGCACCAGCGCACCGCGCCGGTCACCGACACGGCTCATGACCTCGTAGTAGAGGTGCCGGAAGTGCTGCCCCCATTCCTGGAAGGCCTTGGTGTCGGCGCCAAGCGCTTCGTCGGTGGTCATGACACGCCCTCCCTTTCCGGGGCGGCGGCCAGCTTCGGCAGCGGCCGGGCGGCGCCGAGCATCGGCGGCTCCGGCGCGCCGCCGTCCGCGTGCGGCAGCGCCAGCAGCACCTTGAGGCCAAGCTGGCGCTCCACCGTCTCCGGCGTCAGGAACACGTCGGACACGGCGGCTTTGGCGAACGCCACCGCGAAGGCGGACAGCAGCCCGGCGAAGACGCCGGCCACCACCACCAGCAGGCGCGGGTTGGCGTCGCGCTGCGGCGGCAGGGCCGGCTCGACGACGCGGACGTTGGTGGAAAGCTGCTGGTCCATCTGTTCGAGGATCTTCGCTTCCTCCACCTTGAAGGAGTAGGTCTTGTAGCTCTCCTCCATCACCGCGCGGTCGCGCAGCAATTGGTGGTGGCGCATCTCCAGTTCACCCAGCGTGTCGACCTGGGCGCGCACCCGCTCCACGCTGACGGCCAGCGCCGCGCGCCGCGCCGCGAACCCCTCGACCTGGGGACCGAGATCGGCGATCAGCTTCTCCAGATCCTCGTACACCGGGTTGCGGCCGACACGGCGGGCGTCCTGCTTGCGCGGCTTCTCCCCGGCGATGAAGGCCTGCACCTTGGCAAGCTCGCGGTCGACGTCGGCGATGACGGGCGAGTCGGGATGGTAGCGGTTGGCCAGTTCCTGCCGGCGCAATTGCAGGTGCAGCAGCGTCGCCTTGGCGGAATCCACCGCCATCTGCGACACGTCCTCGGCGTACAGCAGCACGTCGCGCGGGACATCCCTGATGGTGCCGCGCGCCGCTTCCAGCCGGGCCTGCGCCATCTCCAGCTCGCCGGTGGCCTGGGTCAACTGCACCTCCAGGTCCGACAGTTCGCGCAACTGGACGGAAATCTGCTGCGGCAGGTCGGAGATGCCGTTGGTCCGGGCGAATGTCTCGATCTCGCGCTCCAGCTCGGATAGGCGGCGGACGAAGTCGTCGCGCTGCTCGATCATGAAAGCGGACTGGTCGCGGCGGTAGATGTCGCGCCGGCGGTCCATGTAGTCCTGCACCAGCAGGTTCAGCGCCCGCGCCGCCAGATCGGGCGAGGCGTGGCGGAACGACAGGCGCAGCACGTTGGACTGCAGGACCGGCTCGATCTTCAGCGCACGCTCGAACCGGCGCAGCGCCAGTTCCACCCGCTCGCCCGGCAACTCGGCTTCGGGGGGAATGTCGTCCACGAGGTCGGGATAGAGATTGCGGATGCCCAACGCAAACAGCACGTTGCGCTTCACCGGGCGGCTGATGAGGATTTCCAGCTCGGAATTGATGATCTCGTCGCGGCCGAAAGACAGCACGGCGCCGGCCCCCATGCCCGGCTGGAACGTGTACTCCCGCCCCAGCAGCACGACGAGGCGCGATTGCGCCTCGAACACCGGCGGCTGGAACACCGCCAGCGCCACCCCCGCCGCCACCGGGATGAGGAAGCTGAGGAGGATCAGCCGCAGATGGCGGAAGCCGAACACCAGCAGGTCGCGCAACGCGAAGGCGGCGGGCAAGGGGCGGGGCTGGCGTGCGTGGCTGCGGTTGGACATGATCGCTCCGTCCGGAACCGGAAAGCGTGCCCATGGCGGGCATACCCTTAGAACTCATAGTACTTTAGAGTAGAATTGCTGGAAATCGCCTTAACGCAAGGCAGTCATGCGGCTTCTCGTCCTGGGGTCCCTCAACCCGAACCTGATCCGGGCCAAACTGGAGCCGCTGGTCGCCTGCGGCTGGGTGGACCACGTGCTCTGGCTGGGCCGGCAGGCCGGGCCAGCCCTGCCCAAGGTGGCGTACGAGACGGTGCCGGACGAGCCCGCGCCCATTCGCCGCAGCCTGCGTTATCTCGGCCGCGCGCTGGCGGCGGCGCGGCGGGAACGGCCGGACCTGATCCTCGCCTACAACCTCGTGCCGTTCGGGCTGTACGCGCGGCTGTGCGCCTGGGCGGTGGGGCGGCCCTACGCCGTCGCCGTGATCGGTGGCCCGCGGGAGGTGGAGCGCGGCGGCGGCCGGCTGGACAACCGCCTGCTCGCCCGCTGGCCGCTGGTGGGGCGGGCGCTGGCGCCGTTGCTGCCGGGCGTGCTGCGCGGTGCGCGCTTCGTCACCACCACCGGCACGGCGACGCGCGAGGCGCTGGTCGCCGCCGGGGTGCCGGGGGAGCGCATCGTGCCGCTGCCCAGTGCCGTCGACCCCGCCCGCTTCCACACCGCGTCCGGCCTCGGGCCGCGCCCCGCGCGGTGGGACGTGCTGACGGTCGCGCGTCTGATCCGGCGCAAGCGGCTGGACCGGTTGCTGGACATGGTGGAGCGGCTGCGCGCCGGTCGTCCGGCCCTGCGTGTGGCGGTGGCCGGCGACGGGCCGTTGCGCGGCGAGCTGGCGGCGGAGGTGGCGCGGCGCGGCCTGGGCGACGCGGTGTCCCTGCTGGGCTGGCGGGACGACGTGCGGCCCTTGCTGTGGGAAAGCCGGGTCATGGTGCTGACCTCGGCCGCCGAGGGGTTGCCGCTGTCGATGATCGAGGCGATGGGCTGCGGCGTGCCCTGCGTGGCGCCGGCCGTCGGCGATTCCGCCGACCTCGTGCGCGACGGCGTCAACGGGTGCCTCGTGCCCCCGGACGACGGCACGGCCCTGACGCGAGCGGTGGACGCGCTGCTGAGCGACGAGGCCGCCCGCGTGCGCATGGCTGCCGCGGCGGCGGCGGCCGTCCGCGACGGCTTCACCACCGCCCACGCGACGGAGCGGTGGGAGATGATCCGGGCGCGGTTTCTCTAATAGAACTGGTTGTCGTTGCGGTCGAAGGGGGCGACGGGAATGGTCAGCGTGCCGTCGAAGGTCGTCACGTCCAGCACGAACCCCTGCGTGCGCGCCGCCACCGGGCCGGGATCGGCGACGAAGAGCTGGAGAAACGTCCGGTCCGGCAGGTTCAGCCCGGCGATGGAGCCATCGCCCCGGTTCACCGTGCGCCCCTGCCAGCGCACCACCAGAACCGGCGACCGGCTGCCCGGAACGGTGTCCCAGCGCAGCCCCGGCAACGTGCGGTGGCGCAGCCGCATCCAGCGGATGTCGTGGCTCGCCGACGGCCCCAGGTAGTAGTGCAGGTTGTTGAGGTAGAGCCGCAGCTCCGTATCCCGCTCGCCGTCCGGCAGCGGCGCCTTGACGAGGCCGGCGTGGTCGTCGTCGGCCGAGCGCCCGAAGATGTAGCAGTAGGAACCGCTCGGCGCCTGCGCACGCGCGGGCGGGGCGAGGAGAAGCGATCCGCACAGCGCCAGGAGGAATCCGCGGCGCGACTGGACCCGTGTGGTGGGCGGTGCCATACTTCCACCGCTTCCGTCATGCGACGCCTTCCATCATGCCACCGACGGCACCGCCACGCCAGTTCCTGCGCAACCTCGGCACCGTCGTCACCGGCTCCGTCGCCGCGCAGGCGGCGGCGCTCGCGGCCATGCCGCTGCTCACCCGCCTCTACGATCCCGCGCTGTTCGGCGCTTTCGGGCTGGTCGCCGCGCTGGCCGGCCTCGCCGCCATGATCGCCACCGGCCGCTGGGAGCTGGCCATCGTCCTGCCGGAACGGGAGGAGGACGCGGCCGGCGTGGCGTTCCTGGCGCTGCTCGCCGCGTTCGCGTCGTCGCTGGGCGTCGTCGTGGTCATCGCGCTCGCCGGGCCGTGGCTGCCCCACCCCGAACTCCTGTGGTGGCTGCCGGCCATGATGCTGGTGGCGGCGTCGGCCGACGTCCTGGCGCAGTGGAACCTGCGGCGGGAGCGCTACCACATGGTGGCCCACGCGCATGGGGTGCGCGCCGCGGTGACGGTGACGGTGCAGGTGACGGCCGGCTTCGCGGCCCCGGCCCCGGCGGGGCTGCTGGCCGGGCAGATTTTGGGATACGGCGCGCAGGCCGGCGAGCTGGCCCGGCGGGACGGGACGGCCGCGTGGCCGCGCATGCCGGCGTCGGGCTTGGCCGGGCTGATCGCGCTGGCGCGGCGCTACCGCGAGTTCCCGCTGTACGGCGCGCCGCAGGCGCTGGTCAACGCGCTGTCGCAGTACGGGCCGGTGGTGGTGCTGGCCGCCGCCTTCGGCGAAGCGAGCGTGGGCTTCTACTGGCTGGCGTTGCGCGTGCTGTCGCTGCCCGACTCCGTGCTGAACCAGCCGCTGCGGCAGGTCTTCTACCGCGACGTCCGGGACGATCTGGACCACCTGCGCCAGCGGCTGGCGCGCACGACGCTGGCGCTGGCGGCGGTCGGGCTGCCGGTGCTGCTGGCGGCGGTTCTGGCCGGGCCGGCGCTGTTCGCCTGGGCCTTCGGTGCCGAATGGGAGACGGCCGGCGCCTTCGCCCGCTGGCTGGCGCCGTGGTGGTTCCTGGGTTTCGTCAACGTGCCGTGCGTCGCCGTGATCCCGTTGCTGCGGCTGCAAGGGCCGTTCCTGGCCTACGAGGTGGCGCTGGGGGCGGCGCGGCTGGGTGCCTTGCTGCTGGGCGCGGCGCAGGGCGACGCGCTGACAGCCGTGGCGGCCTACGCGCTGGCCGGGGCGCTGTTCAACGCGGCGCTCATCGCCTTCATCTTCCACGCCGCCCGGCCGGAACGGGTGCGCGCGTGATGGAGGCGTTGCGCATCGCACTGTGGCGCGGCTGGCTGCATCTCACCGGACCGGTGCCCGGCCACCTCGCCACGCTGGAGCGGCTGCGGCGCAGCGGGCTGGAGGCCTTTCGGGAGGAGCGGCTGGCCGCCCTGCTCGCCCACGCCGGACGCGCCGTGCCCTTCTACCGCCGGCGCCTCGCCGAGGCCGGGGTGCTGGCGGACGGGCGGGTGCGGCCCGACCGCTTCGCCGCCATCCCGCCACTGACGCGCGGCGAGTTGCGCGGCCGCTTCGACGACCTCGTGGCCGAGGGGGTGGACCGGGGGCGCTGCCGTGTCAACACCACCGGCGGCTCCACGGGCGAGCCGGTGCGGGTTCTGGAAGACGCGGAGGCGGACGCCTGGAACGTGGCGGTCAAGCTGCTGTTCGACGGCTGGACGGGCTACCGGCCGGGGATGCGCCGCGCGATCCTGTGGACCTCGCTGCACGAGGCGCCGTCGCGGCGCCTGCGCCCGCGCGTCGGGCGCTGGCTGCGCGGCGAGACCTGGGTGGACTGCCTGCGCCTGTCGGACGCCGAGCTGCGCGCGGCGGCGCGGACGCTGGCCGACCTGCGGCCGCGCCAGATCCTGGCCTTCGCCGACCGGCTGCACGGCATCGCCCGGCTGGTGGAGACCGGGCGCGTGCCGGCGGCGCGGCCGGACAGCCTCGTCGTCTCCTCCTGCCCGTGCACGCCGCGCATGCGCGCGGTGATCGAACGCGCCTTCTCCGCACCGCTGTTCGACCGCTACGGCTCGCGCGAGCTGGGCGCGGTGGCGGGCGAGCGCGTGCCCGGCGGCGGGCTGGTGGTGGCGCCCACGCACCTCGTGGAAGTGCTGCGCCCGGACGGCACCGCCGCCCCGCCCGGCGAGGTGGGGGAGCTGGTGGTGACGCTGCTGACCAACGTCGCCATGCCGCTGATCCGCTACCGCATCGGCGACCGCGCCGCCTGGGCCTTGGGCGCCGACGATCCGTGGCCGGTGCTGACGCGCATCGGCGGGCGCACCAGCGACACCTTCACGGCGGCGGACGGCGCCGCGGTGGACAGCGCGCTGTTCCTCTACGCGCTGGAGGAGCGGCCGTGGGTCGCCCGTTACCGCGTCACCCAGGAGGCGGTGGACCGCGTGCTGGTCGAGGTGGTGCCGGCCTCCCCGCCGCCGCCCGTCGACCTGGCCGACATCGAGCGGCGGATCAAGGCGGTGATGGGTGCGACCTGCGCCATCGAGATCCGCATGGTGGAGGACATCCCCGTGAGCCCGTCGGGCAAGTTCCGTTATCTTGTCTCGCACGTGGCGGCGAGGGCGTGAGCGGCATGGCCGGGCGGATCGCCTTCCTTCTCGGCAACCTGGCCGGCGGCGGGGCGGAGCGCACCATGCTGCTGCTGGCCGGCCGCTTCGCCAAGGCCGGACACGCCGTCGACCTCGTGCTGGGGCGCGCCGACGGCTCCTTGGCCGGCGCGGTGCCGGACGACGTACGGGTGGTGGACCTTGGCGCCGCGCGCACGCTGACGCTGGTGCCACGACTGGCGCGCTGGCTGTGGCGGGAACGGCCGGACGTGCTGCTGTCCACCACCGACGCCGCGAACCTCGCCGCCGTGGCGGCGCGCACGCTGTCCGGCGCGCCGCTTCGCCTCGTGCTCCGCCAGTCGGAGGCGGTGACGCCCAGCCTGGAGGGAGCGGAACGACTGCGCGACCGGTGGCGCCTGCCGCTCCTGCGCTGGCTCTACCCGCAGGCCGACGCGATCGTCGCCATCTCGCACGGCGTCGCCGACGATCTGGTGACGAGGGTGGGCGTGCGCCGCGATCGCATCACCGTGATCCACAATCCCGTCGACATCGCCGGCGCCGGCGCGCTGGCGGCGGAGCCGCTGGACCATCCGTGGTTCGCGCCCGGAGAGCCGCCGGTGGTGCTGGCGGCGGGACGGCTGGTGGCGCAGAAGGATTTTTTCACCATGCTCGACGCCTTCGCGCGGGTGCGCGCGCGGCGCCCGGTGCGGCTGGTGGTGCTGGGTGACGGGCCGTTGCGCGCCGCCCTGCGGACACGGGCGGAAACGCTGGGGGTGGCGGCGGACGCGGCGTTTCCCGGCTTCGCGGCAAACCCCTTCCGGTTCATGGCGCGGGCCGGCGTCTTCGCGCTGAGTTCCCGCTGGGAAGGCTTCGGCGTCGTTCTGGTCGAGGCGCTGGCCTGCGGCTGCCCGGTGGTGAGCACCGACTGCCCCAGCGGTCCGGCGGAGATCCTGGAGCACGGCCGCTGGGGCGCCCTGGTCCCCGTGGGCGACCCCGCCCGGCTGGCCGAGGCGCTGGCGGCGGCGCTGGACGATCCGGAGGATGCGGATGCCCGCAGACGGCGCGCGGCGGACTTCGCGCCGGAACGGGCGCTGCCGGCGTATGCGCAGGTGTTGGGGGTTGAGAACCCCGGGTTGGGCTGAGCCGCAGGCGAAAACCCGACGTGTCCGCGATGCGGGGGATGTTGGCTTTGCACCGGCGCTTAACCCGACCTACGTGGCCTCGCGTGTCGCCGGCCGGCGGAACTCCTCCAGCAGCGCCGCCCAGCGCCGGCGCACGGCGGCGAGCGCCGCCTCCTTCACGTGGCCGAAGCCGCGCACATCCAGCGGCAACGCCGCCAGTGCGACGGCCGTCGCGTGGCGCTCCGGCGTCAGGCCGCGCAACAGCTCCTCCACCAGGGCTTCGTACTCGGCGATCAGGCGGCGTTCGGTGCGGCGCTCGGCGGTCCAGCCGAAGACGTCCAGCGGCGTGCCGCGCAGCCGCCTCATCCCGGCCAGCGCCCGGAAAACCGGCAGAATCCACGGCCCCAACGCCATCTTGCGCGGCTCGCCCCCGCCCTCGCGCGGCCGGGCCAGCAACGGCGGGGCAAGATGGAAGACCGGCTTCCAGTCGCCCTCGAACCGCTCCTCCAGCCGGGTGCGGAAGGCCGGGTCCGTATGCAGCCGGGCCACCTCGTACTCGTCCTTCACGGCGAGCAGCTTGAAGTAGGCGCGCGCCACCGCGTCGGCCAGATCGGTGCGGCCTGCCTGCACCGCCGCCTCGCGGGTCCGCACCCGCTCCACAAGATCGCGGTAACGGGCGGCGTAGGCGGCGTCCTGGTAATCGGTGAGGAAGTCCACGCGCCGCGCCAGCACCTCGTCGATCCGGCGGTCGTGCGCCGGCTCCGGCGCCAGCACGGTTGCCAAGGCCTGCCGGTCGTGCGCGGCAAGGCGGCCGAAGGCAAAGGCGCGGCGGTTCAGGTCCACCCCCACCCCGTTCAGCTCCATGGCGCGGTCCAGCGCCTCCAGCCCCACCGGCAGCAGCCCCTTCTGGAACGCGTAGCCGAGCAGGAAGACGTTGGCCAGGATGGCGTCGCCGAACAGCGCCGTGGCGATGCGGCTGGCGTCCACCGCCTCCACCCGCTCCGGCCCGGCGGCGGTGCGCAGGGTGGCGAGCAGCGCCTCGGCCGGCGGCTGGCCGCCGGGGTTGCGGGTGAAGGCGCCGGTGGGCACCACGTGGGTGTTGGCGACCACGCGGGTGTGGCCGGCGCGGATGGTGCGCAGCGCGTCGGTGTTCACCGACACCAGCGCGTCGCAGGCCAGCACGACGTGCGCCTGCCCCGGCTCGATGCGCGTCTGGTTCAGCAACTCCGGCCGGCGCGCGGTGCGGACGTAGCTGTAGACCGCCCCGCCCTTCTGCGCGAAGCCGGTGAAGTCCAGCACGCTGGCCGCCTTGCCCTCCAGGTGCGCGGCCATGGCGAGCAGCGCGCCGATGGTGACCACGCCGGTGCCGCCGACGCCGGCCACCAGCACCTCCGCCGGCTCGAACGGCATGTCGCGGAAGGGCACGGGCAGGGCCGCCAGCGCATCGGCGAAGCGCGCCTCCAGCGCGCCCGAGTCCGGCTTGCGCAGGGTGCCGCCCACCACCGAGACGAAGCTGGGGCAGAAGCCCTCGACGCAGGAATAATCCTTGTTGCAGGACGATTGGTCGATCTGCCGCTTGGTGCCGAACGCCGTCTCCACCGGCTGGATGGACAGGCAGTTGGACTTGCGCCCGCAGTCGCCGCAGCCCTCGCACACCAGCTCGTTGATCACCACGCGGCGCGGCGGGTCCGGCATCTGGCCGCGCTTGCGGCGGCGGCGCTTCTCGGCGGCACAGGTCTGCTCGTAGACCAGGGCGGTCACGCCGGGGGTGTCGCGCAGCTCGCGCTGCACGGCGTCCAGCTCCTCGCGGTGGTGGATGGTGGTGAAGGGGGCGAGGTCGCGGGCCGGGCGGAACTTGTCCGGGCCGTCGCTGACCACGGCGATGCGCCGCACGCCCTCGGCCCGCAGTTGCTGCGTGATCGCGGCGACGGAAATCGGCCCGTCCACCGGCTGGCCGCCGGTCATGGCGACCGCGTCGTTGTAGAGGATCTTGTAAGTGATGTTGACGCCCGCCGCCACCGCCTGCCGGATCGCCAGCGAGCCGGAGTGGTAATAGGTCCCCTCCCCCAGATTCTGGAAGACGTGGCCGCGTTTGGAGAAGGGCGCACGCCCCACCCAGTTGGCCCCCTCCCCGCCCATGGGCGTCAACCCCTCGACCCCGCGTTCCATCCACGACGCCATGAAGTGGCAGCCGATGCCGGCCAGCGCCTTGCTTCCCTCGGGCACGCGGGTGGAGGTGTTGTGCGGACAGCCCGAGCAGAAGTAGGGCTGGCGCACCAGCGGCGGGGTTGGCGTCTTGGCGACCGGCAGCAGGTCCGCCAGACGGACCGACAGGTCATGCCGGCGTTTCAGGCGGGCGACCAGCGCCCTGGCGACGATCCACGGGCGCAACTCGCCGGTGCGGGGCAGCAGCGGCGCGCCCGTTTCGTCGGTCTTTCCAGTCACGGCGCGCGGGCGCTCGGCGTGCGCGTGATGGAACAGCAACTCCTTGATCTGGCCCTCGACGACCGGCGCTTTCTCCTCGACGACGAAGACCTCCTCGGCGCCGGCCACGACGTCGCGGATGCCGTGCGGCTCCAGCGGCCAGGACAGGCCGACCTTATAGACGCTGAGGCCCAGTTGGCGCGCCTCCACCTCGCCAATGCCGAGCAGGCGCAGCGCCTCCATCAGGTCCAGGTGCGCCTTGCCGGTGGTGACGATGCGCAACCACCCGCCATTTCCCATCACCCGGCGGTCGATCGGGTTGGCGCGGGCGAAGGCGCGCACGGCGTCCAGCTTGGCGACCAGCCGTTCCTCGATGCGCAGGCTGGGGAAGTCCGGCCAGCGGTAGTGCAGCCCGCCGGGCGGCACCGGGTGCCCGACCGGCGCGCGGAACGCCCGCTCACCGTCGGGCAGATCCACCGTGGCGGCACTCTCCACCGATTCCGAGATCGCCTTGAAGCCGACCCAGGCCCCGGAGAAGCGCGACAGCGCGTAGCCGTACAGGCCGAAGTCCAGATACTCGCGCACGCCCGACGGGTTCAGGATGGGCATCGACCACGCGACGAAAGCCAGATCGCTCTGGTGCGGCATGCTGGAGGACACGCAGCCGTGGTCGTCGCCCGCCACCACCAGGACCCCGCCGCGCGGGGAGCTGCCGTAGGCGTTGCCGTGCTTCAGTGCGTCGCCGGAGCGGTCCACCCCCGGCCCCTTGCCGTACCACAGCGCGTAGACGCCGTCGCAGCGGCCCTCGCCGCTGGCCTCCACCTGCTGGCTGCCCAGCACGGCCGTGGCGGCGAGGTCCTCGTTGATGCCCGGCTGGAAGGTGATGCCGTGACTGGCCAGCCGTTCGCGCGCCTGCCACAGCGACTGGTCCAGCCCGCCCAGTGGCGAGCCGCGGTAGCCGCTGACGAAGCCGCGCGTGTTGAGCCCCGCGCGGCGGTCGATCTCGGCCTGCAGCATCAAGAGGCGCACCAGCGCCTGCGTCCCCGTCAGGAAGACCCGCCCTTCCGCGCGGTCGTAGCGGTCGTCCAGGCGGTAGTCCCTGTCGATCGTCCGGATCGAGCCGTCCATCCTCCGCCCCTCCCATTTTTATGGAAAGTAGGGCGCGGCGGTGGGTTTTTCGATTCCGGCCTTTGGGGAGGGGCGGGGTGCAAGGGGGAAGGCCGCCCGGCTACGCCCGTTCCCGCACGGGGATGGGGCCGGGGCGGCGCACGTGTTCGATCACCTTGACCACCTCGCCGTCACGCACGCCGACGAGCCGCCACTCGCTGCCGGGGGCCGTGATCGCGGCCGTGTCGGCGGCGATCCGGGCCGAAAAGAAGGCCCGCGCCTCGGCCAGATTGTCGAAGGCACCGCACAGGTACCAGACATCCGGCATGTAACTGGGACCACGATAGTTCACGTGGTATTCGGCGCCATCGTCCGTCATGGAGCCTCCTGCCTGATGCGTACGACTCAGCAGTTTATAGCGCCCCGGCGAATCGTCATCCCTGGCCTTTGGGTGTAGGCATCCCCGAACGCGGCGTCAGCCGATCGGGCCAAAAAGCCATGAGGCCGCCCACGGGGGCGGCCTCACGCTTCACGTCACAGAACCCAGCCGGTCTTACGAACAGCCGGTGGTCGAGCCGCAGGTGTCGCACTTCAGGCAGGTGCCGTTGCGGACCAGCGTCATGTTCCCGCACTCGCCGCAGGGGTCGCCCTCGTAGCCGCGCGCCTTGGCCTCGCGGATGCGGTCGAAGCGGTTGTCGGAGTAGGTGCCGCCGTAGGCCGTGCTCACCGGGGTGTGCGCCGTGGCGTGACCGCCGTAGGTGGCGGCCGCCGTGGCGACCACCGCCGACTGCGTCACCGCCGTGTGCGCCGCCGCCGCGGTGCCGGAGGCCGCGGCGATCGCCATGGCGGCGACGGCGCGCTGGGCCTGACCGCCGTCCAGCACCCGCAGGTTGTTGCGGACGTAGCCGGTGGAGGCCACCTTGCGGACGATGTCCTGCGGCTGCACGTCGGACTCCGGCAGGTCGCCCTGCTTGTCGCCGCTGCCGACGGTGAACGGCAGCAGGTCCTCCGTCGTGGCGTGCGACAGGTCGTGGCGGCCGAGGTAGGAGATCGCCAGTTCGCGGAACAGGTAGTCGATCACCGAGGTCGCCATCTTGATGGCGTCGTTGCCCGACACCATGCCCGACGGCTCGAAGCGGGTGAAGGTGAACGCCTCGACGAACTCTTCCAGCGGCACGCCGTACTGCAGGCCAATGGACACCGCGATGGCGAAGTTGTTCATCAGCGAGCGGAAGGCGGCGCCCTCCTTGTGCATGTCGATGAAGATCTCGCCCAGCCGGCCGTCCTCGTACTCGCCGGTGCGCAGGTAGATCTTGTGGCCGCCGACCATGGCCTTCTGCGTGTAGCCCTTGCGGCGGTGCGGCAGCTTCTGGCGTTCGGCGATCTTGCGCTCAACGATCTTCTCGATGACCCGCTCGACCACACGCTCCGACACGATCTGGGCGCGGGCGGCGTTCGAGGACTCGACGATCGTCTCGACCGTCTCGGCCTCCTCGTCCTCCAGGATCTGCGCCTGCAGCGGCTGGCTGAGCTTGGAGCCGTCGCGGTACAGCGCGTTGGCCTTCAGGCCCAGGCGCCAGGACATCAGGTAGGCGTCCTTGCACTCCTCCACCGTCGCCGAGTTCGGCATGTTGATGGTCTTGGAGATGGCGCCGGAGATGAACGGCTGCGCGGCGGCCATCATCGTGATGTGGCTGGCCCACGACAGGAAGCGCTTGCCGATGCGGCCGCACGGGTTGGCGCAGTCGAACACCGCCAGATGCTCGTCCCGCAGGTAGGGCGCGCCCTCCAGCGTCATCGCACCGCAGCAGAAGGTGTTGGCCTCCTCGATCTCCGTCTTCGAGAAGCCGAGGTGCGTCAGCAGGTCGAAGTTGGGGGCGTCCATCGCCGCGGCCGGGATGCCCAGCGTGCCGGTCAGGAAGTCGGCGCCCAGCGTCCACTTGTTGAAGACGAACTTGATGTCGAAGGCGCTGGCCAGCGCGTTCTCCAGCTTCACCAGCCCCTCGTCGGTGAAGCCCTTGGCGCGCAGGGCGTCGTGGCCGATGGCGGGCGAGCCCTTCAGGGTGCCGTGGCCGACCGCGTAGCGCTCGATCTCGGCGATCTCGTCCTCGTCATAGCCCAGCGTGCGCAGGGCCTCCGGCACCAGCCGGTTGACGATCTTGAAGTAGCCGCCGCCGGCCAGCTTCTTGAACTTCACCAGCGCG
>DASPIO010000063.1:0-11921 GCA_035629155.1 Azospirillum sp.
CTCCCCTGCGGCGGATTGAGGCCGCACGCAGCACGCCGGTCGGAGACAGGATGGGCGGGGGCAATCGTTTCCCCGCTCGAATGCCTTGCCCGCGAACGATCCCTGGACGACACTGGATGCCAGGAGACGCCGGGGAGGAAGGATGCCGCTCGACCCACAGGAGACGCTGCCGCGCCTGATCGCCGACCGCACCGACGAGCTGGTCGAGCTGACCCGCGACCTGATCCGCATCCCCACCGTGAACCCGCCCGGCGACGTCTACACCGACTGCGCGGAGTTCATCGGCCGCCGCCTCGCCAAGCGCGGCTTCCAGGTCGAGTACGTCCGCGCCGAGGGCGTCACCGGCGACAGCGACCGCTACCCGCGCACCAATGTGGTCGCCCGCATCGAGGGGCGTGGTCCCGGCCCCTGCGTGCACTTCAACGGCCACATCGATGTGGTGCCGGCCGGGCGTGGCTGGACCGTCGATCCGTTCGGCGGCGTGGTGAAGGACGGCAAGGTGTACGGGCGCGGCGCCTGCGACATGAAGGGCGGCATCGCCGCGTCCATCGTCGCGGTCGAGGCGATCCTCGATTCAGGGCTGCCGTTCGCCGGAGCGCTGGAAATCTCCGGCACGGTAGACGAGGAATCCGGCGGCTACGGCGGCGTCGGCTATCTGGCGAAGAAGGGCTATTTCTCCAAGCCGCGGGTCGACCACGTCATCATCCCCGAGCCGCTGAACGTCGACCGCGTCTGCATCGGCCACCGCGGCGTCTGGTGGGCGGAGATCGAAACCAAGGGGCGGGTGGCGCACGGCTCCATGCCCTTTCTCGGCAACTGCGCGATCCGCCACATGGGCGAGGTGCTGCACCGCATCGAGCATGAGCTGATCCCGCGCCTCGCGTCCAAGCGCACCGCCATGCCGGTGGTCCCGGAAGGGGCGCGGCAATCCACCATCAACATCAACGCGATCCACGGCGGGCAGGTGGAGAACCGCGAGGGGCTGCCCAGCCCGATGGTGCCGGATTCCTGCCGCATGGTGATCGACCGCCGCTACCTGATCGAGGAGAACCCAGAGGAGGTGAAGGGCGAGGTCGTCGCCATCCTGGAGGATCTGCGCCGCACCCGCCCCGGCTTCGACTATGAACTGCGCGAGGTGCTGGCCTTCCTGCCGACCATGACCGACGCCGACGCACCCGTGGTGCGCGCCGTCGAGGCGGCCATCCAGACGGTGCTGGGGAAGAAGGCCGAGCACGTGGTGTCGCCCGGCACCTACGACCAGAAGCACATCGTGCGCGTCGGGAACCTGAAGGACTGCATCGCCTATGGCCCCGGCATCCTCGACCTGGCACACCAGCCGGACGAGTACGTGGGCATCGCCGACATGGTGCATTCCGCGCAGGTGATGGCCATGGCGGCGCTGGACCTGCTGGGGACGACCGAGGGATGAGGGTGGGGCCGCGCAACCGGATCACCGACGTGCCCGGCCTGACGGTGGGCAACGCCGGGGATGCGCGGGCGCGCACCGGCGTCACCGTCGTGCTGCCGGACGAGCCGGCGACGGCGGCCGTCGCCGTGCTGGGCGGCGCGCCGGGCACGCGGGAGACGGACGCGCTCGATCCCTCCTGCCTTGTCGACGCGGTGCACGGGCTGGTGCTGTCCGGCGGCTCGGCCTACGGGCTGGCGGCGGCGGACGGGCTGATGACGTGGCTTGCCAGCCGCGGGCGCGGCTTCCGCGTCGGGCCGGCGGTCGTGCCGGTGGTGCCGGCGGCCATCTGCTTCGACTTCTTGACCGGGGGCGAGCGCGACTGGGGGCACGAGCCGCCCTACCGCGCGCTCGCCCGCGCTGCGGCCGACGTGGCGGGGGCGGACTTCGCGCTGGGCAACGCGGGCGCCGGGCTGGGTGCCAAGTGCGGGGCGCTGAAGGGCGGGCTGGGCAGCGCGTCCACCGTGCTGGACGACGGCACGACGGTCGGGGCGCTGGTGGTGGTGAACGCCTTCGGCTCCGCCGTCATGCCCGGCACCGGCACCTTCTGGGCCTGGGCGCTGGAGCAGGGCGGGGAGGCCGGCGGGCAGGCGCCGCCGACGCGGCCGCTCGGCCCCGACGACCTCGACTACAGCTTCGACCTGTCGGTGGGCGGCAACACCACCGTCGCGGTGGTCGCCACCGACGCCATATTGACCAAGGCGCAGGCGCGCCGGGTGGCGCTGATGGCGCACGACGGGCTGGGCCGTGCGTTGCGCCCGGTGCACACCACGGTGGACGGCGACAGCGTCTTCGCGCTCGCCACCGCGCGGCGGCCGTTGGCCGACCCGGTGGGCGGGCTGGCGCGCATCGGCATGGCCGCGGCGGATTGCCTGTCCCGTGCCATCATGCGCGGCGTCTACGAGGCGGAGGCGCTCGGCCCCTGGCCCGCCTACCGCGATCTTCACAAGACCCAACGGGGAGAGAGACGATCATGAGAGCAGCGTTGACCGCGGTGGCCGCCGCCGCCCTCACCGCCATGGCCGGCACGCCGGCTCTGGCCGCCAAGGACACCGTGGTGCTGGGCATGGTGCTGGAGCCGCCGCACCTCGACCCCACCGCCGGCGCCGCAGCGGCGATCGACGAGGTGACCTACCACAACGTCTTCGAGGGGCTGACGCGCATCGACCGCACCGGCGCCGTGCAGCCGGCGCTGGCCGAAAAGTGGACGGTGTCGCCGGACGGGCTGACCTACCGCTTCGACCTGCGCGACGGGGTCAAGTTCCACGACGGCACGGCCTTCGACTGCTCGGTCGTCAAGTTCTCTTATGAACGCGCGCTGGCCGCCGACAGTGTCAACGCGCAGAAGCGCCTGTTCGAGCCGATCGCGTCGGTCGCCTGCCCGGATCCCGGCACGGCGGTGGTGACGCTGAAGCGGCCGACCAGCAGCTTCCTGTTCGACATGGGCTGGGGCGACGCGGTGATGGTGGCGCCGAACTCGGCCGCCGGCAACAAGACCGCGCCCGTCGGCACCGGCCCCTTCAAGCTGAAGCGCTGGGCCAAGGGCGACCGCATCGAGCTGGAGCGCAACGAGGCCTACTGGGGCCCGAAGGTGGCGCTGAAGGCGGCGACCTTCCGCTTCATCGCCGACCCGGCCGCAGCCACCGCCGCCGTGCTGTCCGGCGACGTCGACGGCTTCCCGCAGTTCCCGGCGGCCGAGAGCCTGATGCAGTTCCGCGCCGACCCGCGCTTCACCGTGGTGGTCGGACAGACGGAAGGCGAGACGATCCTGGCGCTGAACAACGCGAAGAAGCCCTTCGACGACCCGCGCGTCCGGCGCGCCCTGGCGCACGCCATCGACCGCAAGGCGATCGTCGACGGTGCCATGTCCGGCTTCGGCACGCCGATCGGCTCGCACTTCTCGCCCACGCACCCGGCCTACGTCGACCTCGCCGGCACCTATCCGTACGACCCCGCCAAGGCGAAGGCGCTGCTGGCCGAGGCCGGCGTGGCGCAGGGTACGAGGGTGACGCTGAAGCTGCCGCCGCCGCCCTACGCCCGGCGCTCGGGCGAGATCATCGCCGCGCAGCTCGCCAAGGTGGGCATCACCGCCGAGATCATCCCCATGGAATGGGCGCAGTGGCTGGAGCAGGTGTTCCGCGGCTCCGACTTCGATATGACCATCGTGGCGCACACGGAACCGATGGACATCGAGATCTACGCACGCGACAAATACTACTTCAACTATCAGGATGCGGCGTTCAAGGACCTGTACAAGCAGTGGCAGGCGACGCTGGACCCGGCCCAAGGTAAGGAGCTGCTGGCCGCTATGCAGCGCAAGCTGGCGGCGGACGAGCCGAACGTCTTTCTCTTCCAGCTTCCCAAGCTGGGCGTGTGGAGCGCCAAGCTGAAGGGCCTGTGGGAGAACTTCCCGACCCAGGCCTACGACCTGACCGAGGTGTCGTGGACGAGTTGATGGGAAGACGCGTAGGTTGGGTTGAGCCGCAGGCGAAAATCCAACGTTCCTGCCGTGGCGAGAGCGTTGGGTTTTCGCTGACGCTCAACCCAACCTACGGGCGACGGCCGGCGCGGGGAAGGCCATGACCCTCTTCCTGCTGCGCCGTACGGCGGCCCTGATCGTCACGCTCCTTGTGGCGACGCTGGTCGTGTTCGTCGTGCTGGAGGTGCTGCCGGGCGATCCCGCCGCCGTCATGCTCGGCACCGGCGCCAGCGAGGAGACGCTGGCGGCGCTGCGCGCCCAGCTCGGCCTCGACCGGCCGGCGCCGGAGCGCTATCTGCGCTGGCTGGGCGGCATGCTGACCGGCGACTTCGGGCGCAGCTACACCTACGACGTGCCGGTGGCCGGGCTGGTGGCGGAGCGCGCGCAGGTCAGTCTGCCGCTGGCGCTGCTGGCGATCGCACTGTCCACCGCCATCGCCATTCCCGTGGGTGTGTTCGCGGCGGCGCGGCGCGGCTGGCCGGCGGACGCCGCCGTCATGGGCCTCACCCAGGTCGGCGTGGCGGTGCCGAACTTCTGGCTGGGGCTGCTGCTGATTGTGGTGTTTTCGGTGCAGCTCGGCTGGCTGCCGGCCGGCGGCTTCGCGGGGTGGGACGCCGGGGTGTGGCCGGCCCTGCGCTCCCTGCTGCTGCCGGCGGTGGCGCTGGCCCTGCCGCAGGCGGCGATCCTGGCGCGCGTCACCCGCTCCACCGTGCTGGAGACGCTGAGGGAGGATTACGTCCGCACCGCGCGCGCCAAGGGGCTGGGGCCGGGCAAGGCGCTGTGGCGGCACGCGGTGCCGAACGCGCTGATCCCGGTGGTCACCATCATGGGGCTGCAGTTCTCCTTCCTGCTGGCCGGCACCATCGTCATCGAGAACGTCTTCGCGCTGCCCGGCATCGGCCGGCTGATCTTCCAGTCGATCGCCCAGCGCGACCTGATCGTGGTGAAGGACGTCGTCGTGCTGCTGGCCGCCACGGTGGTGATCGTCAACTTCCTGGTCGACGTCGCCTATGCCCTGCTCGATCCGCGCCTGCGGCTGGGGAGCGGGCATGGGTAGCCTGCTCCGCTCCCCCGGCCTGATCCTCGGCGCGGCACTCACCGCCGCGCTGGTCGGCATGGCGCTGCTGTCGCTGGCGTGGACGCCGTACCCGCCGGCCGAGATGAACATCGCCCAGCGCCTCGCCGCGCCGTCGGCGGCGCACCCGCTGGGCACCGACCAGTTCGGGCGCGACGTGCTGTCCATGGTCATGGGCGGAGCGTGGAACTCCATCGTCGTGGCGCTGGTGGCGGTCGCCATCGGGGCCGGCATCGGCGTGCCGCTGGGTGCGCTGGCGGCGGCGCGGCGCGGGTGGGTGGACGAGGCGGTGATGCGCTTCAACGACTTCGCCTTCGCCTTTCCCGCGCTCCTGTCGGCGGTGATGATCACGGCGCTGGCCGGGCCGGGGGCGGTCAACGCCATCATCGCGATCGGCATCTTCAACATTCCCGTCTTCGCGCGCCTGACGCGCGGCGCGGCGCTGGCGCTGTGGCAGCGCGATTTCGTGCTGGCGGCCCGCGTGGCGGCCAAGGGCGACGCGGCGATCACGGTGGAGCACATCCTGCCCAACCTCGCCGGGCTGCTGATCGTGCAGGCGACCATCCAGTTCGCGCTGGGCATCCTGGCGGAGGCCAGCCTGTCCTACCTGGGGCTGGGCGTGCAGCCGCCGGCCCCGTCCTGGGGCAAGATGCTGAACGAGGCGCAGACCTACATCTACATGGCGCCGCGCCTCGCCATCTTCCCCGGCCTCGCCATCGCGCTGTCGGTGCTGGGCCTCAATCTGCTGGGCGACGGGCTGCGCGACCTGCTCGACCCGCGCCTGCGGCGGGAGCGCTGACATGCCGCTGCTGGACGTGCGGGAACTGAGCGTGTCCATCGGCGGCGTCCGTCTGCTGGACGGCGTGTCCTTCGCCATCGAGCGCGGCGACAGCCTGGGCGTGGTCGGCGAATCCGGCTGCGGCAAGTCTCTGACCGCGCTGGCGCTGATGGGTCTGCTGCCGGCCGGCGCCACCGCCACCGGCTCCATCCGCCTGGACGGGCGGGAACTGCTGGGCGCGCCGGAACGGCAGTGGCAACAGGTGCGCGGCCGGCGCGTCGCCATGGTGTTCCAGGAACCGATGACCGCGCTCAACCCCGTCCGCACCATCGGCGCGCAGGTTGCGGAGGGGCCGCGCCTGCATCTGGGCCTGTCGCGGGCGGACGCCGAGCGGCGCGCCGTGCAGGCGCTGGAGCGCGTCGGCCTGCCACCGGGCCGCTTCCCGCCCACGCTCTACCCGCACCAGCTTTCCGGCGGGCAGCGGCAGCGGGTGGTGATCGCCATCGCGCTGGCCTGCGACCCGGACCTGCTCATCGCCGACGAGCCGACAACGGCGCTGGACGTCACCATCCAGGCGCAGATCCTCGACCTTCTGGCCGATCTGGCCGCCGAGCGCGATATGGCGCTGATGATGATCACGCACGACCTGGGCGTGGTGGCGGAGACGACGGACCGCATGCTGGTCATGTACGCCGGCCACGTCGTGGAGCGCGGGCCGACGGCGGAGGTGTTCCGGCGCATGGCGCACCCCTACACGCGCGGCCTGCTCGCCGCCTCGCCGCACGCGGCGGCCGGGCGCATGGGGAACGCGCCGCCGGGCCTGCGCCTGCCGACCATCCCCGGCCAGGTGCCGGACCCGGCGCACCGCCCCCATGGCTGCCCCTTCGCCGACCGCTGCGCCTTTGTCACCGACGGCTGCCGCGCCGTCCCGCCGCCCGAGATCGCTGTCGGGCCGGAGCACACCGCCGCCTGCATCCACCCGCGCAGCGAGGGCGCGCCATGACGCCCCTGCTGGAGGTGACGGACCTCAAGCGCGACTACGCGCTGCCGCGTCGCCGGCTGTTCGAGCGGCCGGGCAGCGTGCGGGCGCTGCACGGCGTGTCCTTCGCGGTGGCGGCGGGAGAGAGCTTCGGCATCGTCGGCGAGTCCGGCTGCGGCAAGTCCACGCTGGCCCGCGCCGTTCTGGCGCTGGAGCACCCCACCTCCGGCACCGTGCGCCTGCTGGGCCATGACCTGTCGACGCTGCGTCCGCGTGCGCTGAAGGCGATGCGCCGGCACATGTCGATGGTGTTCCAGGATCCCTACGGCTCGCTCGACCCGCGCCACCGCATCGCCCGCATCGTGGCCGAGCCGATGGCCTCCCTGATGCCGGAAGTCGGCCGGGCGGAGCGGGCCGAGCGGGTGCGCGAGGCGCTGTCCGAGGTCGGGCTGGGTGCCGCGGCGGCCGGGCGCTACCCGCACGAGTTCTCCGGCGGGCAGCGCCAGCGCGTCGCCATCGCCCGCGCGCTGATCACCCGGCCGGAGCTGGTGGTGGCGGACGAGCCGGTGTCGGCGCTCGACGTCTCGGTGCAGGCGCAGGTGCTGAACCTGATGCTGGACCTGCGGGAGCGGCTGGGCCTGTCCTACCTGTTCATCAGCCATGACCTCAGCGTCGTGCGCTGCGTCACCGACCGTGTCGCGGTGATGTACCTCGGCCGCATCGTCGAAACCGGACCGACGGCGGAGATTTTCGCCCGCCCGCGGCATCCTTACACGCAGGCTCTGCTGGACGCCGTGCCGTGCCCCGACCCGTTGCGCCGCGGCCACCGCCACGCGCGTGGCGAACCGGCACCGGGCGGGTCGCCGGGAGGGTGCCCCTATGCCCCGCGCTGCCCGCGTGCGGCCCCCGCCTGCGCGCAGGCGCCGGCCCTGCTGGAAAAGGCGCCGGGGCAGGCGGCGGCGTGCCATTTCGCGTAAGTCCCGACGTCGGGTTTTCGGCTTTGGCCTCAACCCAACCGTGAGCGCCGCGAAAACCCAACGTCAGCGCTTGCGCCCGCGCCTGTGCGCGGCTACCAAGCCCGCAGCGTCCACAACCCTCCCAAGGAGACAGGCATGTCGATCCAGCGCTTCCACACCGGGCCGCGCATGAGCCAGATGGTCGTCCACAACGACACGGTCTACCTCGCCGGCCAGGTCGCCGACGACACCTCCGGCGGCGTCGAGGAGCAGACCCGGCAGGTGCTGAAGCAGATCGACGCTCTGCTGGCCGAGGCCGGCACCGACAAGAGCAAGATCCTGTCGGCCACCATCTATCTCGTCGACATCGCCACCTTCGCCGACATGAACAAGGCCTGGGAGGCCTGGGTCGATCCGGCCAACAGCCCGGCCCGCGCCACCGTCGAGGCCAAGCTGGCGGCTCCCAAGTACCTCGTCGAGGTGCAGGTCGTCGCGGCGAAGTAAGTTCGCCCACCACCTGACCAGCCTCTCCGCCGGTCCTTTTGCAGGCAGCTCCTTTCGAAAGCAGCCGGGCGCCCACGCGCGCCCGGCTGCTTTCGTGCGTGCGCGCGCCCTTGAATTCCGTGCGTCGGAATTTTATTTCACTTTATTGACGCGACGGTCAACCGCTGGCAGGATGCCTGCTAAACAACGACGGCCCCGGCCGAACCGGCGCCGGACATCGGGAAAGGGAGAGGGAATGCGCAGGAGGGAGGAGGTTCCGAACGGCGACGTGCTCACTCCGGACGAGGAGCGCGACCCGAAGTTCGTCAGCGCGCTGGCCCGCGGGCTGGAGGTGCTGCGCGCCTACCGGCGTGGCGACGCGACGCTGGGCAACCTGGAACTGGCCGCGCGGACGGGGCTGCCCAAGCCGACCATCTCGCGCCTGACCTACACGCTGTCCAAGCTCGGCTATCTGGATTACGAGCCGTTGAGCGGCAAGTACCGGCTGGGCACGCCAGTCCTGGCGCTGGGCTACACCTGCCTTGCCGGCATGGGCGTGCGGCATGTGGCGCGGCCCTTCATGCAGGAACTGGCCGACTACAGCACGCTCCAGGTGGCGCTGGGCGGGCGCGACCGCATGAGCATCGTCTATCTCGAAAGCTGCCGCGGCAACGCGCCGGTCATCCTGGCGCTCGACGTCGGCTCGCACATCAAGCTGTCGACCTCCGCCATGGGGCGCGCCTACATCGCCGCACTGGGCGAGACGGAGCGCGCCGTGCTGATGGAGCGGCTGGAGGAGCACGAGGGGGACCGCTGGCCGCGTGTGCGCGAAGGCCTCCAGCAGGCGATCGAGGACTACCGGACCAAGGGCTACTGCACCTCCATCGGCGCATGGAAGGCGGAGGTGAACGCCGTCGGCGTGCCGCTGGTCCCGCGCGACGGCGGCCCGGTCGTGGCCTTCAACCTGGGCGGCCCGGCCTTCCTGGTGGACCCCGCCCGGCTGGAGCAGGACTTCGCCCCCCGGCTGGTGGAGATGGTGCGCCGCATCGACGCGGCGCTCTACAACGTCTGAACCGCGGAAGATTTGACAGACGGTATGGGCTGCACCAGATGGGGCGGACGACTCCTTCCCCACGGGACCGACCCCATGCCCAGACTCCGCCCCCTGGCCGCCGGCCTGCTGGCCCTCTCGCTCGCCGCGCACCACCCTGCTGTCGTTTGGGCGGAGGACGCCAAGCCCGAGAAGCAGGAGCCCCGGAAGCCGGAAACGGCGCAGGCGTTCGATGCGCAGCGCTCCGTCACCCGGCACACGCTGGCGCTGCCGTCCGGGCCGCTCGCCTACACCGTCACGGCGGAGTTCCTGCCGTTGCGCGAGGTCGGGAAGGACGAGGCGGCGGCGCGCATCTTCACCGTCACCTACACGCTGGAAGGCGCCGACAATGCCCGGCGCCCGGTCATCTTCCTGTTCAACGGCGGTCCCGGTGCGGCGTCGGCCTACCTGCACCTGGGCACGGCCGGGCCGCGCATGGTGGCTTTCAACCCGGACGGCACGATGATGCGCCCGCCGGCGGCGCTGGCGGACAACCCGGACACATGGCTGACCTTCGCCGATCTGGTCTTCATCGACCCCGTGGGGGCCGGCTACAGCCGCGTCATCAAGGGCGACGGCGATGCCGAAAAGCGCTTCTGGAAGATCGACGCCGACGCGCGCTATCTGTCGGAGATCGTGCGGCTGTGGCTGGTCCGCCAGGGGCGCTGGGAGTCGCCCAAGTTTCTGGCCGGCGAGAGCTACGGCGGCTTCCGCATCGCCAAGATGGCGCGCGAACTGCTGCGCACCGACGGCATCGCGCTCAACGGCCTCGTCATGGTGTCGCCGGTAATCGACTTCGGCACCATCCGCGACGGCGATACGGCGCTGCTCGCCTCCGCCTTCAAGCTGCCGGGCATGGCCGCCGCGGCGGCCGCGCACGGCCTTGCCCAGGGCACCCAATCCGATGCGGCGGCGGCGGCGGAACGTTTCGCGCTGACCGGCTACCTGTCCGGCCTCGCCACGCTCGACGTCGGCCGGCTCGCCGCATCGCAGGATCTGTTCGCCGAGGTGGCCCGTCTGACCGGGCTGCCGCCGGAACTGGTGGCGCGCCATCGCGGCCGGGTGCCGGCCCGCGTCTTCGCGCGCGAGCTGCTGCGCGACCGCGGGCTGGTGGTCAGCACCTATGATGGCGTCTTCACCGGGCTCGACCCCGCCCCGTCCTCGCCGCGCACGGGCGAGGATCCCTACCTGATCGGCACGCTGCCGGCCTATTCCAGCGCCTTCACCGGCTACGCCCAGCGCGAGCTGGGGGTGACGGTGGAGACGCCCTACCGGCTGTTGAGCGAGACGGTGAACCGTGGCTGGGAATGGCCGCGCGACGGCAGTCCGAGCGCCCTGGACGATCTGCAGACGGTGATGACGCTGACGCCGGGGCTGCGCCTGCTGGTCGCGCACGGGCGCACCGACCTGGTGACGCCGTATCTCGCCTCGCACTGGGTGGCGGCGCGGCTGGAACTGCCGGAGGCGGAGCGTGCCCGCATCGCGCTGCCGGTGTACGACGGCGGGCACATGATGTACGCCAACGCCGCGTCGCGCGCGGCCCTGGCCCGCGACGTGCGGGCGATGGTCGAAGCGGCGCTGCGGTGAAGGCGGAAAAGAAAAGGGGCGCACCCAGGGGGTGCGCCCGCTTTTGTCTTGGAGATGGCCAAGCGGCTTGGAATGGGCCGCTTAGAAGAGGCGCAGGATGGACTGCTGCGACTGGTTGGCCAGCGAGAGGGCGATGGTGCCCAGCTGCTGCCGGGTTTGCAGCATCAGCAGGCTGGCGCCTTCCTCGTTCTGGTCGGCCAGCGTCAGCTTGTTGGCGCCCTCGACCAGCACGTCGCTGAACTCCTTGGTGAAGCTTTCGCGGGTCGTGATGATGTTAAGGTTCGTCGACAGCGTCTGCGAGGACGAGCGGATCTTCGCCTTGGCGAAATCGATGCTGGCCACCGCCTTGTCGATGTCGGCGCGGTCGGTCCAGTCGTTCTGCGCGTAGTCGATCCGCAAGCCCTGGCCCGAGGTGCTGAGGTTCTGCGCGTTCACCGTGATCGAGTTGGTGTTGCGTTCGTTCAGCTGGACGGTCAGGTCGTTGGAGGTGTTGGAGTTGGTCACCTGCACCGTCACCAGGTTCGCCGCCGCGCCGGACGACGCGGCCTGCTTCAGGGTCTTGGCGTCGACGGCCATGCGGACCGTGCCGGTGTCGAAGGCGAACGACTGCTCACCGCTGCTCAGCTTGCCTTCGCCGCGGCTGGAGGAGGCGTCGCGGGTCACGACGGTGCCCTGCAGGTTGGAGACGGTGATCTGCAGGTCGACCTTCTTCTCGATGACCGACACGCCGTTGCCGTCGTTGGCCGCCTGTTCGAGCAGTTTGCGGTCGACCGTGAACGACACCACGGTGCCCGACGAGAAGCTTTCGGAGATTTGCTTGCTCAGCGCGTTGGTCGTCGAGGCGCTGATCGTCATCTCGCGCGCCTGGGAGGCGTTGGTGTTGCCGGCCAGGGTCAGGTCGCCGTTGGTGGCCACCGTCGCCGAGGCGATGTCGTAGGTGGTGCCCGACAGACGGCCGCTGGAGATGGCGGTGCTGATCGACTGCTGCAGCTTGGTGGCGATCGACATCTTGGCGGTCGTCGTCATGTT
>DASPIO010000064.1:0-4961 GCA_035629155.1 Azospirillum sp.
CCCCACCATCAGCCCCGGCCCCAGCCCCGCCAGACGCGCCCGCCACGCCCGCGCCCGCTCCGCCTCCGCCGCCAGCCATGACGGACGCCCCGGAAAGCGGCTCAGCGACGGCCGCACAAAGCGCGGAAGGCTTCCAGCCGGAACGTGCACGTCGGCGTCGCGCGGATCCGCCGTCGGTGCCCGCACGGTGGCGGTCGGGAACGCGCGGGCGAACAGCGTCACCAGCCGCGGCTCGCACTCGATCACCACGTGCCGGGCCCGGCCGATCAGGTCCGCGTAGCAGGAGGCGAACATCAGCTCGTCGCCCACGCCCTGCTCGCGCCAGACCAGCACGCGGGCGGCGCTGACGTTCTCGCCGCGCCACGCGCGCATGGCGAAGCGGCGGTCGTGAGCCCGAAGCTCCGCGGTGGCGAAGCGCCAGTCGTGTTCCGTCCAGCCGTGGCGCAGCTCACCCTGTTCAAGCAGCAGGAAGGCGAGGTTGTGGTGCGCCTGGGCGTTGCGCGGATCCACCGCCAGCGCCTGCCGGTACTCGGCCAGCGCTTCCTCCAGCCGGTGCTGGCGGTGCAGCAGCAGTGCCAGGTTGCTGTGCGCGTCGGCCAGCCCGGCATCGAGGGTGATTGCCTTCCGGTGGTGCGCCTCGGCCTCCATCACGGCGCCGAGGGCGGCACAGGCGTTGCCCAGGTTCGTCCATGCCGCCGCGAGGCCGCCATTCACCGCCAGGGCGCGCCGCAGGGACGCCGCCGCGTCGGCGAACCGCTCCAGGCCGAGCAGGACCGTGCCCAGGTTGGTGTGGCCGTCGGCGAACGCGGGATCGAGGGCCAGGGCGCGGCGATGCGCCCTGGCCGCCCCGTCGCGCCGCCCGCCAGCCGCCAGAAGGTTGCCGAGGTGCGTGTGCGCGAGCGCCAGATCCGGACGCAGCCGCAACGCGCGCCGGCAGGCGCGCTCGGCCTCGTCCACCCGTTGGGCGCCGCTCAGCGCCGCCGTGTGGTTGACCCAGTGCTCGGCGGCGTCCGGCTGCGCGGCGATGGCGTTGCGTTGCGCCGATCCCGCCGCGTCGCTCCGCCCCAGCAGGCGCAACGCGTCGGCCAAGCCGGCGTGCGCGGCGGCGTTGCCCGGATCGGCAGCGGTCGCCGCGGCGAAATGCGTGACGGCGGCGTCCGTGTCGCCACGCCGCTTGCAGATCACGCCCAGCAGGTGGTGGGCGACTGGATGGCGGGGCCGGCCGGCCAGCGCCTCGTGCGCCAGCGCCGCCGCGCCCGGAAGGTCGCCGGCACGGTAGCGTGCGATGGCCGTCTGCACGGCGGCTTCGACGTCCGGTTCAAGTGCCGGCGCTGGTGCTGCTTCCTTCCGGGGTGCGGCCAGGCGGCGCAGATGACGGGCGACCGCGGCCAGGGTGTCAGCAAGGCTCTCGCCGGAACCCGGCTGGAACAGGCGCATGGCCGGAAACCACGGGCGGACGGCACTGCCCAGTTGCGTCCAGTCCGGACCACCGAGACGCCACGTCGGCGTGCCGACGGCCGCCGCCAGCTCGCCCACCGAGGTGGCCGGCGAGACGACGAGGTCGAGATTGGCGATCAGCGCCGCCGTGCCCTCGAAATCGTCCCTGAGGTCGAGGTCGGCCCAGCGGTGGATCGTGACGCCGAAGCGGCGCTCCGCCTCCGCCAGCTCGGCCGCGCAGTCGCCGTACTGCAGATTGACGAGGTGGATCCCCGGAACCGTGAAGACAGGGGCCCATTCCTCGATGCGGGTGTAGGCCGACCGCCGGTCGGTGGTCATGAGCTGGCTGCGCCACGCGAAGCCGAGCCGCAGCCCCGGGCCGAGCGCCTGGAGCCGGTCCCGCCACGCGGCGACGCGGGTGGGATCCGCCACCAGCCAGCCGGGCCGCGGCGGGAAGGCGGCGAGCCGCCCGCGCAGGAGCATCGGCAGGCGTCCGGCGGGAGCGTGGACGTCGGCATCGGGCGGAACGACCGTCTCGCCGCCGTCCGGCGCCGCGGTTTCGGCCCGCACCCGCGCCGCGGGGAAGGAGCGCGCGAACAGACCGACCAGCCGCGCGTCGCATTCGATCACCACACGCCCGGCGCGGGCCACGAGGTCGGCGTAGCAGGAGGAGAACAGGATCTCGTCGCCCACCCCCTGCTCGCGCCACACCAGGATCGACCGGCCGGCCAGATCCTCTCCACCCCACAACGGCGCGGCGATGGCGCGGTCGGTGTAGCCCTTGGCGCGGAAGCGCCACTGGTACTCCGGCCAGCCGCCGGCGAGGTCGCCATGCTGCAGCCGGATCATGCCGCGGTTGAGGTGGGCCGGTCCCAGCGCCCCGTCGAGCAGCAGCGCGCGCGACAGCGAGCGCTCGGCCGCCGGGCCGTCCCGCTTCAGCCAGAGCAACAGGCCGAGGTTGGCGTGCCCGTCCGCGCAGGCGGGATCGAGAACGAGCGTGCAGCGCTGAAGCGCCGATGCCTCCTCGGCACGGCCCTGGATCTGCCGGACCAGCCCCAGATTCGTGAGGGCGGCGAGGTGTTGCGGATCGATCCGCAACGCCCGGCGGTGCAGCCGTTCGGCCTCCGCCAGCCGGTCCTGCTCCAGCGCGGCACTGCCGAGCGCGGTGTAGGGCTCGCCAAGGTCGGGCTGCACGACGACGGCTCGGCGGCGGCAGGCGATACCGGCCGTGGTCTCGTGGCGGCGGGCCAGGGATTGGCCGAGGTTGTTGAGGGCGTGGAGGTAGTCCGGCCGAAGCGACAGCGCCCTGCGGTAGGCCGTTTCCGCCGCGGCGACGTCCCCCTGTCCCTCCAGGCCGGTGCCGAGGCTGTTCAGCGCCGCCGCGTCGCCCGGATTGAGTGCCAGCGCGCGGTGCAGCGCGGCACATCCGTCCCGCGGCAGCCGAAGCTCGATCAACACCAGGCCAAGGTTGTTGTGCGCCGACGCCAGCCCGCCATCGATGGCCAGGCAGCGGCGGTAGCACTCTGCCGCCTCGTCGAACCGGCGCTGGCCGTGCAGCGCGCTGCCCAGGGCGAAATGCAAGATCGCGTTGCCGGGATGCGCGTCGGTGCCGTCGCGCAGGACCGGTTCGGCCTCCGCCAAGCGGCCGTCGTCGATCAGCGCCAGCCCCAGTTCCGCGCAAAGCTCCGCGTCGTCCGGGGTGTCGCGCAGAGCCCGGCGCAGGGCCACCTCGGAATCGGGATGGCGCAGGGCGCGCATGGCAAGGGCCAGAGCCCGCCAGGCACCGGCGTGTTCGGGGGCACGCTGCACCACCTCGAACAGGCAGTGTGCGGCCGCGGCGGGTTGGCCGAGCGCACGGTGCAGCAGGCCGAGGTTGTAGCGGGCGTCGATGTGGTGCGGTTCGTCGGTCAGCACGCGCTCGTAGAGCGCTGCTGCGGCGGCGAACTGGCCGACCCGATGCAGCTCGACGGCCTGGGTGAACAGCGGTTTGGTCGCGGTGGGCGTCACGGTGTCCGGTCGGACGGAAGGTCACCGTCGTGGTCGCCCTCATGACCACCCTCGTGGGCGTGGTCTGCCGGCCCGCCGGTGCCGGCCTTGAACATCTTCCGGCAGACCTTCAGCGCCCGGTAGTAGTTGCGCGCGTCCACCAGCTCGCTGATCTCGTCCAGGTCCGCCGCGCAGTCGGGGCGCGCGGCGCGCGTCTCGTCGAGGATGTTCTCGAAGCGCGCATGGTTCAGCCGGGCGTCTTCGGGGAAGATGTAAATCAACTGGATGACGAAATAGAGCTTCTTCTCGATGCAGTCGATCTGCTCTTCTTTCAGCACTTCACGCCCGCGCAGGAAGTTGGCGGTGTTGTAAAGGTAAAACGAGCCCGGCCGATCGCCGGCGCCGATGACGGCGCCGTTGATGATGACCTTCTCGTTGGGACGAAGGACGAACTTGAGGGGCATGAGATCGAACCTGGTGCCTGCGAAAACGGGACACGGCGCCAAGGGCGCCGTGGCGAGTACCAACGGAAACGGGCGGCGGCTTGCGCCGCCGCCCGCCCGGGCTTGATCCTACCCGAAGTCTGCTGCTTAGAACAGCCGCAGGATGGACTGCTGCGACTGGTTGGCCAGCGAGAGGGCGATGGTGCCCAGCTGCTGCCGGGTCTGCAGCATCAGCAGGCCAGCGCCTTCCTCGTTCTGGTCGGCCAGCGTCAGCTTGTTGGCGCCCTCGACCAGCACGTCGCTGAACTCCTTGGTGAAGTTCTCGCGAGTCGTGATGATGTTGAGGTTCGTCGACAGCGTCTGCGAGGACGACCGCAGCTTCGCCTTGGCGTTGTCGAGACCTTCCACCGCCTTGTCGATGTCGGCACGGTCGGTCCAGTCGTTCTGCGCGTAGTCGATCCGCAGTCCCTGGCCACCCGTGGTGAGGTTCTGTGCGCTCACCGTGATCGAGTTGGTGTTCTTCTCGTTCAGCTGGACGGTCAGGTCGTTGGCGGTGTTGGCGTTGGTCACCTGCACCGTCACCAGGTTCGCCGCCGCGCTGGTCGACGCGGCCTGCTTGACGGTCTTGGAGTCCACGTCCAGTCGGACCGTGCCGCTGTCGAAGGCGAACGATTGCTCACCGCCGCTCAGCTTGCCTTCGCCGCGTTCGTTCGTGCCGTCGCGGGTGATGACGGTGCCCTGCAGGTTGGAGACGGAGATCTGCAGGTCGACCTTCTTCTCGATGACCGACACGCCGTTGCCGTCGTTGGCGGCCTTCTCCAGCAGGGTCCGGTCGACCGTGAACGACACCACGGTGCCCGACGCGAAGCTTTCGGAGATTTGCTTGCTCAGCGCGTTGGTCGTTGCGGCGCTGACCGTCATCTCACGCGCCTGGGTGGCGGCGGTGGCGCCGGTCAGGGTCAGGTCGCCGTTGGTGGCCACCGTCGCCGAGGCGATGTCGTAGGTGGTGCCCGACAGACGGCCGCTGGAGATGGCGGTGCTGATCGACTGCTGCAGCTTGGTGGCGATCGACATCTTGGCGGTCGTCGTCATGTT
>DASPIO010000065.1:0-9183 GCA_035629155.1 Azospirillum sp.
GCTGCAGCGCGATGTACTGCGTCTTGGCGCGCAGCGCCTCGCGCAGCTCGGCCACCAGGATGTCCAGCTTGTGGTACTGCTCGCCCACGCGGGAGATCAGGTTCTGGAAGCCCAGCGCCAGCAGGCCGAACTCGTTGACCAGATGGTCGATGCGCCGGTCGTGCGGGGTCTCGTCGTCGGGTGCCGCCACGGGCGCCGGTTCGCCCTGCATGGCCTTCTCGATGCGGCCGAGGTCGCCCAGTACGGCGTCGCGCGATTCGGTGTCCAGGGTGTTCGCCAGTTCCACCATCTGCTGGCGGATGAAGCGGGCTTGCCGGCGGCCCTGCCGCACGCGGGAGCGGCGCAGCTTCTCGTATGCATCGATGGTCTCGCCCAGTCGGCCCAGCGCGTGGACCATGCTGCCGATCTCCGGCGCGAAGGGGGCGCGCAGCTCCGGCACCGGCCGGCCGTCGGCCAGCGCCGAGAAGGCGTCCACCGTGCCGTTCAGCGGCTCGAAGCTGCGCCCGATCAGCCACGCGGCGAGCAGGATGAGCCCGGCCAGCGCCGCCGCCCCGGCCCCCCACCACGCCCGCTCGCGCCGTTCGCGCACGGCCTCGGTTTCCGTGGCGTCGCTCAGCGTGACCAGCCGGGCGACCGGCAGGCCGGTGGCGTCGGTCACGGGCACCGCCACCGCCCGCCACGTGCCGGCCGTTCCCAAGGGCAGCGCCGCCACGGCGCGGTCGGCCGGGGTCCAGACGGCGCGGTCGGCCGGGGTCCAGACGGCGCGTGCGGCGGTCCACAGCGCCGGGTCGGTGGCCGTCACCAGATTGTTGCGCAGGTCGACGAAGGCGGCCTCGCCGCCGGCCGCCGCCTTCACGCGCCTCACCGCCGCATCGACGCCCAGCGTCACGGTCAGCGCGCCGATGGTGCGCTCCCCATCGTGCAGCGGCAGCGTCGTCGCCACCACGTAGGCGCGCCGCTGGTCCTGTGCCAGACCGCGCACCGTCTCGCCACCGGTCAGCACGCGGTCGAGCGAGGCGGCGTCCAGCATCGGCTTGTCCGCCGCCACCGGCTGCTGCAGGCTGGTGACGAGCAGGACGCGATCCGCGTCCACCACCTCTACCCGCACCGGGGCGCCGCGCTCGCCGACGCTGTCCAGCAGGGCGGGGAACTGCGCCTTCAGCGCGCGCACGTCGTCGCGGAGCACGGCGTCCAGCAGGGCGGGGTCGGCGGCGCGCGGGCGTAGCGCGGCCTCCAGCTCGCGGCACAGCCCGTCGACCACGGCGCGCCACGCGCCGTCCTGTGCCGCCGCAAGCGGGGCGGCCAGCGCCTCCTCCCGCCCTTGCGCGCGCTGCAGCCCGACGGCGGCGCCGACCACGGCCGCCGCCAGCAACGCCAGGATCGCGATCAGGGAAACCCGCGTGCGAAGAAGCAAAGGACGTCTCTCCGGTCCCGAACCGGCGGACGGGTGCGTCCGCGGGTCATCCGATCATCGATGGCGTGGGCGATGGCCTAGGCCGTTCGGCGTCGAACGTTGACCAACAATATCCCGTCTGGCAAGATACTTACGTTGATTTTGTTCGATTTCGTGCATTTGCTCACCACCGGGGCGCTCGATGGCGCGGCGGAGATCGTTTTGAGAATTCTTGTCTGCACGAAGCGCGACCTGGCCGGTAATCTCCTGCTCAACCGCATCCTGCCGCGTCTGGCGGGGCATGACGTGCGCGTTCTCCTCGCCAACCGCATCCGGACGGAGACGGAGGCGGTGCCGGACCTCGGCGCCCTGAAGTTCTTCGAACAGGACCTGCCGGTGGAGGTGCTGTTCACCCTCCTCGATTCGCTGCCCGAGCCGCCGGTGGGGGCGGAGCTGCTGTCCTTCCGCCACCTGGAGCGGCGCTTCGGCGTGCCCATCGCGTCGGCCGGGCACATCGGCAACGGCCCGCTCACCGACGCCGTACGGGCGGCGGAGCCGGACCTCGTCGTCTCCGTGCAGTTCGGCTTCATCTTCCGGCCCGAGGCGCTGGCCATTCCGCGCCTCGGCCTCATCAATCTGCATTCCGGGGCGCTGCCGCGCCGCGCCGGGGTGAACCCGACCTTCTGGTGCATGCTGGAGGGGGAGGGGGAGGCCGCCTGCTCGCTGCACTGGATCACCGCCGCCATCGATGCCGGTCCGGTCATCGAGGTGCGGCCGACGCCGCTCGACTACGCCCGCTCCTTCCTGTCGAACTGGGTGCGCAACTACGAGACGGGGGCGGCCATGATCATCGACGCGGTGGACCGGCTGGCGCGCGGGGAGACGCTGCCCGCCGTGCCGCAGGACGATGCCGCGCGCAAATTCGTGCCGAAGCCGACGCCCGACGACTTCGCGCGCTTCCGGGCGCTGGGCCGCCGCGTGGTGGACCACGGCGAGTATCTGGCGCTGCTGCGGCGCTGGCTGCCGGCGGCCGGGTCCGAAGCGACGGGGGCCGCGTGAGGCCCGTATCCGCCATGGCGCCGGTCCATTTCACCAAGATGCACGGCTGCGGCAACGACTTCGTGCTCATCGACGACCGCGCCGCGCGCTTCGCCGGGATGGAGAGCCGCATGGCCGTCACCCTGTGCGACCGCCGCTTCGGCATCGGCGCCGACGGGCTGATCCTGCTGCGCCGGCCCGGCCGCGCCGGGGCCGGCCTGACCATGGTCTTCGTCAACCGCGACGGGCTGGTGGGGGAGATGTGCGGCAACGGTGCCCGCTGCCTCGCCGCCTTCGCCCGGCGTTGCGGCGCCGATGGCGAACGTCTGGTCATCGACACCCCGGCCGGGCTGGTGACGGCGGCCTTCGACGGTGCCCTCGTCCGCTTGTCGATGACCGAGCCCCGCGTCCTGGACCCTGACGTCCGCATCGAGGCCGGGGGCCGGACGCTGTCCTTCATGGCGGTGGACAGCGGCCCGCCGCACGCCGTCACCTTCGTGGACGCCGCCGCCCTGGACGGGGTGGACGTCGACGCGGTCGGCCGCGCCGTGCGCCATCACCCGGCCTTCGCGCCGCGCGGCGTGAACGTCAACTTCGCCGCCGTCCGCGACGGCCGCCTGCACATGCGCACCTACGAGCGCGGGGTGGAGGCGGAGACGCTGGCCTGCGGCACCGGTGCTGTGGCCTGCGCCGCGGCGGCCAGCCTGCGCGGCGTCCTGGACCCGCCCGTCACCGTGGTGACCCGCAGCGGCGCGCCGCTGACCGTGAGCTTCCGGCACGGGGGCGGGCACTTCGCCGACGTGGTGCTGACCGGTCCGGCCGCCTTCGTCGCCACCGGCACGCTGGACCCCGGCCTCGTCGCGGCCTTCGTGCCGGAACCCGCCGTGGCGGGAGGCGTGTCGTGACCGCGCGCGCGCCGCTGGGCGCCTTCCCCTGGCTGGCCGGTATCGGCGGCGCGCTGGCCGTCGTGGCCATGGTCGGCGGTCTGCTGGCGCTGCAGCTCGGCGACACGGCGCGGGCGCAGCTCGCCGTGCGCGACGCGCGCTTCCAGTTCCTGGTGCAGACGATCCGCAGCCGGATCGAGGCCAACGTCAACCTGGGCCTGATGCTCAGCGGCCTCGGTGCCACGCAGGACCTGCTGGAACGCTCCCGCGTGCAGGACGCCGACATCCTCTCGATCGACGTGTTCGACGACCAGGGAAGCATGCTGTTCAGCAGCGACCGCGGCGGCATCGGCGACCGTGTGCCGGCCGACTGGCTGGCCGGCTGCACCGCCGCCCGGCCTGCGGCGCCGGCCCTGCCGGACGCCGGGGAACGGCTGGTCTGCGCGCCGCTCCTCAACAACTACGACCGCGTGGCCGGCGCCGTGGCGTTGCGCTACCGGGTCGAGAGCCGGCTGACCGACGCCGCCGGGGCGCAGGGGCCACTGGTCCGCGCCGCCGTGCTGACGGCCGGCGTTGCCGCCGCCCTGGTCCTCGGCATCGTGCTGCTCCTGCTGCCGCTGCACCGCGGTCTCGTCCGCCTGCGCAATGCCGTGGCGACGCGCGACGCGGACGCCGCGACGGCTGCCGGCGTGCCCGGCCTGGACGCGGCGGTGGCCGACGGCATGCGGCGGCTGGATTCCGTTCAGGCCGTGCTCGACGCCGCCGAGCGCGAGGCCGAACGCATCGACGACCTGGATCTCGTGGCATGACGGAAACCGTAGCGAGACGCACCGTGTCCGGCCTGCGGCGGCGCCTCGCCGCGTTGCTGACGCTCAGCCTGCTGGCCGGCGCCCTGCTGGCGTTCGACGCCGGGCGCGCGGTGGTCGACGGCACGCTGCGCCCGGAACTCGCCGGGACGGCGGAGCTGATCGGCGTCAACGTCGCCCAGCAGTTCGACCGCGCGCTCGCCCTCGGCGTGCCGCTCGACGGTCTGGTCGGCGTGGAGGAACTGTTCGCCGAAGTCATCGACGGCAATCCCCTGGTCGAGGCCATGACCCTGCAGGACGCCAACGGGCGCGTCCTAGCGGCACGCCGCTCCGACCTCGGCACCGACGTCACGGCCAGCGTGCCGGTGGGCGGCGGCCGGGCGACGCTGCTGGTCGGCCTGCGCGCCCCCGACGCCGGGGCCGGGTCGCTGTGGCTGCGGCTCGCCCTGGTCGCGGCGGCGGTGCTCGTGGCCGGGCAACTGGCGCTGTGGTGGGTGGCCTCGCGGTCGCTGGAGCGGCCGTTGCGGGTGGCGGCGTGTGCGGCGAACGCCTTTGCGACCGGCGATGTCCACCACCGGGTGGAGGCGCGGGGCAGCGGGGCGGCGCTGCACCTCCTGCTGGCGCTGGGCGATCTGGGGGCGGCGACGCGGCGGCGGGCGGAATCCCTGCGCCGGACGATCGCCGAGGTCCGCGCCTCGCACTTCGACCCGCCGATCCTGGCCGAACTCCAGGACCTGGACCGGCGTGTGCAAGCCACGCTGGCGCCGGGCAAGGACGGCTGAACACCCTTTCATTTCCTTGGTCCGGCCGGCGGCCGGTGCTAAAAGCCCCTGCATCACGACACCTTGCCGGACCCGTCCCATGCCCGCCCCCAAGCTCTGGCGCATCGCGCTCGCCGTTCCCGAGGCCTACGCCGCCGCTTTCGCGGAAGCCGTGGGGGACCACGCCGACGCCGTCTCCACCTTCGAACTGGAGGAGCACGTCACGTGGCTGGTCGAGGCGACGGTGTACGGCGAGCCGGACCGGCCGCGCCTCACCGCCCGCGTCGCCGTGCTGGCGCAGGCGCTGGGCATCCCGGACCCGGTCCTGGTCATCGAGGAGGTGCCGCCCATCGACTGGGTGTCGCACACCTATCAGGCGTTCCCGCCCATCCGCGCCGGGCGCTACTTCGTGCACGGTTCGCACCACGAGGGGGTGGTGCCGGCCGGTTCCATCGGCCTGCAGGTGGACGCCGCCACCGCCTTCGGCACCGGCGAGCACGGCTCGACCAAGGGCTGCCTGCTGGCGCTCGACCGGCTGTCGCGGCGCGTGCGCCTGGGCGGCGGGCCGGGGCAGGGGGCGCTCGACATGGGCTGCGGCTCCGGCATCCTCGCCATCGCCGTGGCCAAGACGTGGCGCGTGCCGGTGGTCGCCGTCGACATCGACCCGGAGGCGGTGCGCGTCACCCGCGAGAACGCCCGCATCAACGGCGTGGCGAACCTGCTGCAGGCCGAGGGCGGCGACGGCTACCACACGCCGGTGGTGCGCCGCCGCGGCCCGTACCGGCTGATCACCGCCAACATCCTGGCCCGCCCGCTGGCCCGCATGGCGCCGCTGCTGGCCCGCAACCTCGTGCCCGGCGGCGTCGCCGTGCTGGCCGGCCTGCTGGCCCGGCAGGAGAAGCACGTCCTCCAGGCGCACCGCGCCCAGGGCCTGCACCTGATCGCCCGCATTCCCATGGGCGAGTGGACGACGCTGATCGTCGGGCGCTAAAGGGGGGCTTGCCGGACGGCGGGGCCGGCCCTAGCCTCGCTGCCGGGCAAACAGCTTCGGGAACTCGGCGGTGCAGGACGGCTATCACGGTGACCAGACCCTCGCGGCGCTGCTGCGCCGCGCCGGCATCGAACGCACGCCGGCCGAGGCGCGCGCGCTGGTGCACGGCGTGCTCGCCGCCCCGGTCGGGCACGACCCCGACGCGTGGCTAACGCTGTTCGGGCCGGACCTGCCGGAGGATCTGCGCGCCCAGCTTCGCGCGCTGAAGGCCGATCTGGCGCACCGCCTGCCGTCGGGCGAGCCCGACTACGCGGCGCGTCTGGCCGCCCTGCGCGGCGAGCTGAAGCGCCGCGAGTTGGACGGCTTCATCGTGCCGCGCGGCGACGAGCACCAGGGCGAGTACGTGCCGCCGCGCGCCCAGCGCCTCACGTGGCTCACCGGTTTCACCGGCTCGGCCGGCATGGCGGTGGCCGCGCGGGCGTGCGCCGCGGTGTTCGTCGACGGCCGCTACACGCTCCAGGTCCGCGCCGAGGTGCCGGGAGATCTCTATGAATACCGCCACCTGATCGACGATCCGCTGGCCGATTGGGCCGCCGCGTCGCTGCCGCGCGGGGCGCGGCTGGGCTACGATCCCTGGCTCCACACCATCGGCTGGGTCGAGAAGACGCGCCACGCGCTGGAGCGCGTCGGCATCGCGCTGGTCGCCTGCCCGGACAACGTCGTCGACGCTGTGTGGGCGGAGCAGCCGCCGTCACCGCTCGCCCCCGTGGTGCCGCACCCGCCGGCCTTCGCCGGCGCCACCTCGGCCGAAAAGCGGGCCGAACTGGCGCAACGGCTTCAGCGCGACGGAATCGGCGCCGCCGTGCTGACGCAGCCGGATTCCATCGCGTGGCTGCTCAACATCCGTGGCGCCGACGTGCCGTGCACGCCGCTGCCGCTGTCCTTCGCCATCCTCGCCGACGATGGCGCGGTCGAGCTGTTCATCGACCGCCGCAAGCTGGTGCCGGGGCTGGAGGAGCACCTGGGCAACCAGGTGGCGGTCCGCCCGGTGGAGGCGCTGGGCCCGGCGCTTGACGACCTCGGCCGCATCGGCAAGAAGGTGCTGGCCGACCCGGCGACGACGGCGGCCTGGGTCTTCGACCGCCTGCACCTTGCCGGCGCGCGCATCGACCGCGACTCCGACCCCTGCACACTGCCCAAGGCCTGCAAGAACCCGGTCGAGCTGGAGGGCACGCGCGCCGCGCACCGCCGCGACGGCGTGGCCATGGTGCGCTTCCTCAAGTGGCTGTCAGAGGCCGTCCCGGCCGGCGGCGTCACCGAGATCGCCGCGGCTGAGCGGCTCCACGGCTTTCGCGCGGCGGGCGAGCATTTCCGGGGGCTGAGCTTCGAGACGATCTCCGGCGCCGGACCCAACGGCGCCATCGTGCATTACCGCGTGGCGCCGGAGACCGACCGGCGTCTGGAGCCGGGCAGCCTCTACCTGCTGGACAGCGGGGCACAGTACCTGGACGGCACCACCGACGTCACCCGCACCATCGCCATCGGCGAACCGACGCCGGAGATGCGCGAACGCTTCACCCTGGTGCTGAAGGGCCACATCGCCGTGGCGACGGCGCGCTTCCCGCGCGGCACCAGCGGCTCCCAACTCGACACGCTGGCGCGCTATCCGCTGTGGAAGGCCGGGCTGGACTACGACCACGGCACCGGTCACGGGGTGGGCAGCTTCCTGTCCGTGCACGAGGGGCCGCAGCGTATCTCCAAGGTTCCCAACGCGGTGGCGTTGCAGCCGGGCATGATCCTGTCCAACGAGCCCGGCTACTACAAGGCCGGCGCCTACGGCATCCGCATCGAGAACCTGATCGCCGTGCAGCCCTGCGCCGAGCAGCCGGAACCGGAACGGCCGATGCTGAGCTTCGAGACGCTGACGCTGGTGCCCATCGACCTGACGCTGGTCGAGCCGGCGCAGCTCACCAACGCGGAGCTGGCGTGGCTCAACGCCTACCACCAGCGCGTGCGCACCGAGCTGACCCCGCTGCTCGACGCGGAGTCCGCTGCATGGCTCGCCGCCGTCACCGCCCCGGTCATGCCCTGATTCTCGCGCGAGCGTTTTGCCGCAGGGCGCGGCGTGCGCGCTTTCTGGAAAATCCGGAAAGGCCGTGCGACACATTCCGCCGCAGGGACGGTGGTACGTGGCCGTGTGACCGTTGCGTGATCGACACGCGGATGTCGCAGAGCTAACGCCTTGTTTACGCCCCTGCTGCATTGTGTCTCAAAAGGATGACTTTTCGAACCAGTTGAGGCATCACAGTCGAGCCAGCACGCGGCGGCAACGCGGCGGACACCGGCTGTGCCAACGGAGACATGCGGAGACGCCTAGATGAAGATCCTCGTCGTCGATGACTACGCGACCATGCGCCGTATCGTGCGCAACCTTCTCACCCAGATCGGCTACACCGATATCGACGAGGCGGGTGACGGCGTGCAGGCGCTGGCGAAGCTGCGCGAGTCCAAGTTCGGCCTGGTGATCTCCGACTGGAACATGGAGCCGATGACCGGCCTCCAGCTCCTCAAGGAAATCCGCGCGGACGCCAAGCTGGCGTACCTGCCGTTCATCATGGTCACGGCGGAAAGCAAGACCGAGAACGTGATCGCGGCCAAGCAGGCTGGCGTCAACAACTACATCGTCAAGCCGTTCAATGCCGAGACGCTGAAGATGAAGATCCAGGCCGTCATCGGTACCGGCGGCTGAGGAGTGGACTGCGGTGGAAGCGCTGCCGCAACTCACCGAGGATGAGTTCGACCAGATCGAGGAGGCGATCGCCCGCACCGCCAAGGGGCGCGCCTTCCTGAGGCGCTCCCACCGGCGGGCCATGGGTGCCGCGGCCGAGGAAATCCGCGGCATGCTCCAGGAGTTCAGAGCCTCCTGGCGGCAGCAGAACGAGACGGCCGAGGCCGCGCAGCACGTGGACGTGCTGCGGCGCGAGTTGATGGAGATGGCGGCGTCGATCGAGCAGGCCCGGCGCGAGGTCGCCGCCCTGCGTCCGCCCGACGGCGCCTCCGACAAGATCCTGTCGGCCACCAACGAGCTGGACGCCATCGTCATCTCCACCGAACGGGCGTCGTTCGAGATCCTGAACGCCGCCGAGAAGCTGATGGAGCTGTCCGGCAAGCTGCGCGCCGACGGCGCCAACGGCGCGCTGTGCGGCGAGATCGAGTCGGAGGTGACGAACATCTTCACCGCCTGCTCGTTCCAGGACCTGACCGGCCAGCGCACCAGCAAGGTGGTCAACGCGCTGCGCTACATCGAGCA
>DASPIO010000066.1:0-5525 GCA_035629155.1 Azospirillum sp.
CGAGAAATCCCTGGACGACGACCAGGCGGACGACATCGTCGTCATCGACCTCGCCGGCAAGACCAGCATCGCGGACTACATGATCGTGGCGTCGGGCCGCAACACGCGGCACATCGCCGCCATGGCCGAACGTCTGCGCGAAAAGCTGAAGGCCGCTGGCATCGTCGGTGCCGACATCGAAGGGATGCCCCAGTGCGACTGGGTGCTGATCGACGGCGGCGACGTCATCGTCCACCTGTTCCGGCCGGAAGTCCGCACGTTCTACAACATCGAGAAGATGTGGGGACTGGACCTGCCGCACCGCGCCGAAGCGCAGCCCTCGCGGCTGCACGCCTGAGCGGGAACAGGGCGTAGAAGGGAGCCGGAGCGATGCGCCTGTGGCTCGCCGCGGTGGGGCGGGCCCGGGGTGGTCCCGCGCGTGACCTGTACGCGGAGTACGCCGGCCGGCTGACGTGGCCGCTGACGCTCCGGGAGGTGGAGGTGAAGAAGCGCCTCCCGCCCGACGAGCTGAAGCGCCAGGAGGCCGAGCTGCTGCTGGCCGCCATCCCGGCGGGAGCGACGGTCGTTGCCCTGGACGAGCGCGGCAAGACCATGGACAGCGCCGCCTTCGCCCAGCGCATCGGCGCGTGGCGGGACGGCGGCGTGGGCGATCTGGCGTTCCTGATCGGCGGCGCCGACGGCCATGGCGAGGCGGTGCGCCAGCGCGCCGACCTGCTGCTCGCCTTCGGCCCGATGACGTGGCCGCACATGCTGGTGCGCGGCATGTTGACGGAGCAGATCTACCGCGCGCAGCAGATCCTGGCCGGGCACCCTTACCATCGGGCATAAGGGAGCCACTTTTTCTCCCTAACCGACCATTGACCAAGACTGGCATAAGAGGACCCGCGATGACCCAGACCAAACGTCCCCGCCCCGTCGTTCTGTGCGTCCTGGACGGCTGGGGCTACCGCGAGGAACGGGTGGACAACGCCATCGCGCAAGCGCACACGCCGAACTGGGACCGGCTGTGGAGCAACGAACCCACCGCCTTCCTTGAGGCCAGCGAGGAAGAGGTCGGCCTGCCCCAGGGGCAGATGGGCAACTCCGAGGTTGGACACATGAACCTGGGCGCCGGCCGCGTGGTCATGCAGGACCTCGTCATGATCGACCACGCCATCGTCCAGGGCGAGTTCGAGCGCAACGCCGCCCTCCAGGACATGATCCGGAATCTCAAGGCCAGCGGCGGACGCTGCCACCTGATGGGCCTGCTGTCGCCGGGCGGCGTGCACTCGCACCAGGACCACATGGCGGCCCTGGCCGCCGCGCTGTCGCACGAAGGCATCCCGGTCGAGGTGCACGCCTTCACCGACGGCCGCGACGTGCCCCCGCAGTCCGCCGTGGATCAGGTGGCCGAGTTCATGGCCGACGTGCACGAGCTGCCGGGCGTCACCATCGCCACCGTCATCGGCCGCTACTGGGCCATGGACCGCGACAAGCGGTGGGAGCGCGTCGCCAAGGCCTACGCCGCCATGGTGCGCGGCGAGGGCGAGGCGACGGCCGCCGACCCGATCAAGGCCATCGAGCAGAGCTACGCCATCGGCAAGCACGACGAGTTCATCGCGGCGACCGTCATCGACGGCTACACGGGCATGAAGGACGGTGACGCCATCCTGATGGCGAATTTCCGAGCCGACCGCACGCGCGAGATTCTCACCGCCCTGGTCGACCCGGCCTTCGACGGGTTCGAGCGCGGCACGCCCGTGACCTTCGCCGCCACCGTCGGCATGGTCGAGTACTCCAGCGCGCTGAACGCCTTCATGACGACCATCTTTCCGCCGAAATCCCTGACCAGGGTGCTGGGCGAAGTCGTTTCCGAGGCCGGGCTGAAGCAGTTGCGCATCGCCGAAACCGAGAAGTACCCGCACGTCACCTTCTTCTTCAACGGGGGTGAGGAGCGCGTGTATCCGGGCGAGGACCGCATCCTCGTTCCGTCGCCGAAGGTCGCCACCTACGACCTGCAGCCGGAAATGTCGGCCGCCGAGGTGACGGACAAGCTGGTCGCCGCCGTCGACGGCGGGACCTACGATCTGGTGGTCGTCAACTACGCCAACCCGGACATGGTCGGCCATTCCGGCATCCTGTCGGCCGCCATCAAGGCGGTGGAGGCGGTGGACCAGAGCCTGGGGCGCCTGGAAGAGGCCGTGCGGCGCGCCGGCGGCACCATGCTGGTCACCGCCGACCACGGCAACTGCGAGCTGATGAAGGACCCGGAGACCGGCGGCCCGCACACCGCCCACACGCTCGACAAGGTGCCCCTCGTCCTGGTCAACGGCCCCACCGGCGCGCACCTGCGCAGCGGCCGTCTGGCCGATGTGGCGCCGACGCTGCTCGCCCTCATGGGCCTGGACAAGCCGACGGAGATGACCGGGTCCTCCCTGATCGACGGCGCCGCCGCCCGCGCCGCAGCGGAATAGGGAATGAACAGGGGGGACGGCGCACGGTCTCCCTCTCCCCCCCGGGGAGAGGGTCGGGGTGAGGGGGTCTCGCGACGCCCGCGCTTCCGGTCCCCCGCGAACCCCCTCACCCGGCCTCCCTTGGCGGCCACCCTCTCCCCGGGGGGGAGGGGGGTTCTTCTCCTCGCTCTCCTCCTCGCCCTGCCCGCCTACGCGCAGGACGAGGCGCCCGGCACCGCGCTGAAGCGCGTTGAGCAGGAGATCCAGGCCGACAAGGCCCGCCAGCGCGCGCTGGAGCAGCGCTCCGACGCCATCCGCAAGGAGACCGAGGAGCTGCGCTCCCGCCTCGTCGGGCTTGCCGGGCAGGCGCGCGCGCAGGAGGAGGAACTCGACGGGCTGGAAGGCACGCTGCACGCGCTGGAAGACGAGGAGCGCCAGCAGGCCACCCGCCTCGATGCCGAGCGCCAACAGATCGCGCACCTCCTCGCCGCCCTCCAGCGCCTGTCGCGCATCCCGCCGGAGGTGGCGCTGGCCCGGCCGGAAGGTCCCGTGGACACGCTGCGCTCGGCGCTCCTGCTGCGCGACACGGTGCCGGCGCTGCGCCAGCGCGCCGACGCGCTGGCCGCCGCGCTGACCCGGCTGGCGGAGGTGCGCGAACGGCTGGAGGGGCAGCGCGCGCGGATCGTCGCCAAGCGCGACGCGCTGGGCGCCCGGCAGCAGGAGATCGCCGGACTGGTCGCGCGGCGCGAGGAGCTGTCACGCCAGACCGACGAGGAGCGCATCGCCGTCGGCCGCCGCATGGCGGCGCTGACCGGGCAGGCCAGCGACCTGAAGCAGCTTATGGACCGCATCGAGGCGGAGCGCCGCGCCACCATCGACGCCGTCGCCCGGCGCGAGGCCGAGCGGCTGGACGCGGAACGCCGCCTCGCCAAACAGCGCGACGCCGAACAGCGCGACGCCGACCGCAAGCTGGCGCAGCAGAAGGAGGCCGAGCAGAAGGAGGCCGAGCGCCAGCTCGCCCTCCAGCGTGAGGCCGAACAACGCGCGCGGGCGGAAACGGCGGCGGCGCAGCGCGCACCGGATCCGCCGCCCGCCGCGGCGGGGAATCGCCTGACCCTGCCCGTCGGCGGGCGGATCGTTACCCGCTTCGGCGAGCAGGATCGCTTCGGCGTCACCAGCCGCGGCCTGACCATTTCGGCGCGGCCGGGTACCGCCGTCGTCGCCCCCTATGCCGGATCGGTGATGTTCGCCGGACCGTTCCGCGGATATGGGCAAATCTTGATCGTGGAACACAGCAATGGATATCATAGCCTCATTGCTGGATTGGGCCGGATCGACACCGCAGTCGGCAAGCATGTTAGCGCCGGAGAGCCGATTGCACTCATGCCGGCGGACGGTTCGCCGGATCTTTATTTCGAATTGCGCAGACACGGCCAGCCCGTCAATCCGCAGCGCGGCGCCGCCGCCCCGGAGGGGAAAGGACAAGGTTAGATGAGCATGATCAAGCGCGCCGCGTATGCCGCGGCCCTGGTATTCATGGGTGCCGGCATCGGCGCGGTCACCGCCGCCGGTCCGAACACTTCCGAGACCTACCGCCAGCTAAACCTCTTCGGCGACGTCTTCGAGCGCGTGCGCGCGGAGTACGTGGAGCAGGCGACGGACGAGCAACTGGTCGAGGCCGCCATCAACGGCATGCTCACCTCGCTCGACCCGCACTCGAGCTACCTGAACAAGAAGAGCTTCCAGGACATGCAGGTGCAGACCCGCGGCGAGTTCGGCGGGCTGGGCATCGAGGTGACCATGGAGAATGGCCTGATCAAGGTCGTCTCCCCCATCGACGAGACGCCGGCCTTCCGCGCCGGCCTTCAGCCGGGCGACTTCATCACCCACCTGAATGGCGAGGCCGTCATGGGCCTGACGCTGAACGAAGCGGTGGAGAAGATGCGCGGCCCCGTCGGTTCCGACATCAAGGTCACCATCCGCCGCGGCGAGACCGCCGAACCGTTCGAGGTGAGCATCACCCGCGCCGTCATCAAGGTGCAGTCGGTGCGCTACCGCACGGAAGGCGACGTCGGCTACATCCGCATCACCAGCTTCAACGAACAGACGCAGGCCGGCCTGGAGAAGGCCATCACCAGCCTGCAGCAGGAGCAGGGCAACAAGCTGAAGGGCTACGTGCTCGATCTGCGCAACAACCCCGGCGGCCTGCTCGACCAGGCGGTGTCGGTCTCCGACACCTTCCTGGAGAAGGGCGAGATCGTCTCCACCCGCGGCCGCAAGGCCGAGGAGGGCACGCGCTACAACGCCAAGCCGGGCGACATGACGAAGGGCCTGCCCGTCGTCGTGCTGATCAACGGCGGCTCGGCCTCCGCGTCGGAAATCGTCGCCGGCGCGCTGCAGGACCACAAGCGCGCCATCGTGCTGGGCACGCAGACCTTCGGCAAGGGCTCGGTGCAGACCATCATCCCGCTGCCCGGCCACGGGGCGATGCGCCTGACCACGGCGCGCTACTACACGCCGTCGGGCCGCTCGATCCAGCAGCTCGGCATCACCCCGGACATCGAGGTGCACCCGGCCAAGCTGGAGGAACTGGACGCCGGACAGGCGCGGCGGCGCGAGGCGGACCTGCGCGGTTCGCTGCGCAACGACACGGTGAAGCAGGATCCCGCCAAGCCGAAGCCCGCCACCACCACGCCGCAGGCGGCCCCGGGCGTGCCGGGCGCCGGGGCGACCCCGCCGGCCGAAGGCGCCAAGCCGGGTGAGAACGGCGCCGCGGCGTCGAACGACAACAAGCCGCCGTTCGACTTCCAGCTGTCCCGCGCCCTTGACCTGCTGCGCGGCGTGGCGCTGTTCCAGGCGCGCGCCAGCACCAACTGACCGATCGCCCGTGCCGGCCGTGGATTGCAAATGTCCACGGCATGGCGCGGGAATTCGGTGTTAGACTATAATCCCGTGAACCGGCCCCTTTCCGGGGCCGGTGCCATTTTCGAGGACCCCCGATCCTGAGGCCCCGGTGAACGCAGCCGCCATGCTCGGCCGCCTGAAATTCGGCCTGAAGCTCAACCCGCGGTCATGGCTGCCGCGGGGCGGACT
>DASPIO010000067.1:0-16661 GCA_035629155.1 Azospirillum sp.
GTACTTGACCGGCAGGGTGATGCGTTCGGCGTGGTAGGATTCGATGGATTCCATGACGCCCGACGCCTTGGCGGCGGCCAGCGTCACGCCCTTGCCCTGGGACACCGACACCGAACGGGAGTTCGGCCGCGTCACCATGACGACCGGGATGCCGACGGTGTCCAGCCCGGTGACGTTCGCCACCCGCGTGATGCCCATCACCGGCAGGAAGGGGGTGACGCGCTTCAGCGTTTCCTCCGGCGCCACCGTGCGGTGGGTTCCGGCGGTATGCGCCTTCGGCGCTTCGGCGGTGGGGCGGGTGGAGATCTCGTCGAAGGGCATCGCGATCTACTCGAATGGAGTCCGGTCGATTGGCAGCCCGGGGGCCGCGGGACCGTGGTGAGCCGGCAGGTCGCCGGCCGCCACGGTCCGCGGACACGGGATCGTCCCGTCGGTCAGAGGCCCGGATTGACGTAGGTGCGGCTGGCCTCGTGGTCGGCGGCGTCGAAGGCCATGCGGTCACCGGCGCGGATCGCGGCGGTCACGGACGTGCCGGTCTCGGAGACCGCGCTCACGCCGTTAGCGGAAAGGGCGTACAGGCGGCCATCGGCACCACGGACCATCATGCTCTGGTTCATCGATTTACTCCTCGTCTTTCGGTGTGGCTGTGAAGTGCCGACACGCTGTCAGTCGAGGGGCCGTGCGCGCTGTGAACTTCTTCACAGCCCTCTCAGGGGTCGTGGTTCTAGAAATCCTCCAGGCGCGTCCCCTGGCGCCGTTTGAGGAGGCCCCCAATGCAGCTTGAAAAGAAGATCCACGCCGAAATCTCGAAGGTCAGCGCCGCAACGTCGCTGGTCGCGTGGCCTCTGGTGACGTCGCGCACCATCACGCTGTCCGGGCGCAGCGCACGCCTGCGGCTGGAGGCCTCCGTGTGGGATGGGCTGGACGAAGTGGCGCGTCGGGAGGGGCGGGCGGTGACCGACCTGTGCGCGGAACTCGATGCGCGGCGCGCGACCGACACGCCGTTGACGACGGCGATCCGCGCGTTCGTGTTGGGCTACTTCCGCGAGGCCAGCGCGTACTGAGCGCGGAACCGGCTATGCCGGCCGGTCAACGGCGGCGACCAAGCCGCGTTGGCGGGCCTGCCGGGCCAGATCGTTGGCGCACCGTTCGGCCAGCAGACGCATCGACAGGCGCCGGGCGGTGGTTTCGGTATCCTTCAGGAGGCGCACGACGTCGACGTCCGGCCGCCGCGCCGCCATGGCGGCTTCGGCATAAGCCGTGGCGGCGCGCGCCTCGTAGCCCATGCGCTTGGCGTCACGGCTGAGCTGCCACGCGTGCGACGCCTCTGCCACTGCCCGGTCCGCGTTGCCGGCCAGCAGATGCGCCTCGGCGCTCCAGATGTAGATCTGCTGCGCCCAAACCTTCGATACTCCGCGCGCGTAGACGTCCACGCTCGCGCGCAGCAGTTCCAGGCCGCGGTCCCGGTTGCCGGAGGCGACGTGTGCGTAACCAAGCGCCCCCACGATGAACGGGTGATGCAGGTCCGACCGGGCCAGCTCGCACAGGGCCAGGGCGTTCTCGAGCACGGGGACGCTGCGCTCCGTCTCGTCGAGGAGCAGCAGTGCCCAGCCGAAGTGGCCGTTGGCGTACACCTTGGAAAAGGCATGTCCGCTTTCGTCGGCGATCTCGACCGCCTCCATGCCCGCCTCGATCGCGGCCCGGGCTTCGCCCAATTCGGCCAAGCTGCGCGTCAGCTGGCTGTCCGCCACGACCATCGGCACGACGGTTCCCCAGTAGGCCGCGCTCTGCCGGTCGGGCGAGATTTGCTGCCGGGCCTGCCGCAACACGTCGCAGGCTTCAGAGAACAGGCCTTTCTCGCCGAGGATGCCGCCCAGGCGCAGCAGCAGCGGAACGCGGGTTTCCGGGCAGTCGCGCTGTTCGATCGCCGCGATCCCGTCCCGGCTCAGGCGAATGGCCGTGTCCACGTCGCCGTGAGTCCATTCGAACGCCGCCTGCACGGACGCCGCACGGGCGAAACGCACGGGGTCGTCGATCTCCAGCGCCAGACGTTGCGCCCGGCTCAACCGGTCGTCCACTCCGGTCAGGCCACGGGGGAGGAGGACGCGCCCCATGGCGATCGACAGATCGATCTGCCGGCGCGTGTTGCGCCGGGTCGCGTCCAGCCGTTCCAGCGCCGTCGACGCGTTGGCATAGTGATGGCTGGCATCGACGAGTCGAGACCGCAGAACGGCGCGCTCGCCCGCCCGCCGGCCGAAGGCGTAGGCGGCGGTCCAGTCCTCGGCCCTGAAGGCGTGATGCGCCAGCAGGTCGATGCGGCCGGGCAGGTCGTGGTCCCGCCGGGCGCGCAGCGCGGTAACGATGCGGGCGTGCAGGGCGCGGCGCTCGCTCCGGATGATGGTGCCGTACGCCACCTCTTGGATCAGCGCGTGGCGGAAGCTGTATTCCAGGTTCGGCAGCAGGCGGGTGCGGGTGATCAGGCCCGCCTCTTCCAGGTCGGCGAGGCGTTCAGCCAGCGCCGCACCGGCCACCGGGGCCAGTTCGCGCAGCAGCCCGGCGTCGAAGGTCGGGCCGACCACGGCGGCGCTCAGCAGCGTGCGCCGCGCCTCCGCGCCCAGCGCGTCGATGCGCGCGGCCAGCAGCCCGTGCACGGACGCCGGCAGGTCGATCGTGTGCGCAGCGGCGCCCGGACGGTAGTCGCCCGGCGTTCCGACGATGGCGCGGCCGGCTTCCAGCGCGCGCAGCGACTCCTCCAGGTACAGCGGCACGCCCTGGCTTTTGGCGGCCACCAGCGTCTTGAGGTCGCTCAGCGACGGATGCCGGCCCAGCCAGCGGTCGAGGAATTCCTGCGTCTTGTCCGACGGCAGCGCGTCGAGCGTCAGGCGCAACGCGCCGTCGTGCCCTTCCGCCGTCCAGCCCGTGCCGGTCTGCGGCCGGGACGTGGCGAGCAGCAGGACCCGCGCCGGCCCCAGCAGGGGGGCGAGCGTGTCGAGCAGGCGCACCATCAGCGGGCTTGCCCAGTGCACGTCCTCGACCAGCAGGATCACCGGCTCGTCGCGGGCCAGCTCGACCACCGCCGCGGCCAGTCCTTCGATGGCGAAGGGCAGGCGCTCGGCCGGCTGCAGGCCACGCCACACGGCGTCGGCGACCGGCCGGCCGAGCAGGTCGCGCACGGCGGCACCGGCGAGGCTGCCGCCGGCGCGTTCGGCGGCCATCGCGGCCGCGTCCGGGCTGCCGGCCAATGCCGCCAGCGTGGCCGCCACCGTCTCCAGATCCTCCGGTTCGCCCAGGCGGCGGATGGGCGCCTGCGGCCAGTGAACCAGGCGGTGACGGCAGCCGCGCAGCAGTTCGGCCACCAGGCGCGACTTGCCGATGCCGGCCTCGCCGCGCAGCACCACCGTGGTGCCGACGCCGTCCACCGCGGATTCGAGCGCGGCGCGCAGCACCTCCAGTTCGCGGCGGCGGCCGACGAAGGGGCCGGCCTTGGCCGACACCACGTCGGCGGCCGTGCGCCGGGCGGCTCGCACGCTGACCAGATGGAAGGCCGGGAATGCCGGCGCGCCGGGGGCGAGCTGGAGCGTGCCCGCCGGCTCCACGGTCAGCCCGACCGGAACCAGTTCGGCCGTCTCGCGGCTGATGAGGGTGGTGTTGGGCGCCGCACGCTGCTGAAGCTTGGCGGCAAGGTGCACGCTCTCGCCCACCGTGCGGTAGTCGGTCCACAGGCCGTTCTCGATGACGTGGGCGACCACTTCGCCGGTGGCGATGCCGACGCGCACCTGGAACCCCGACTCCCCCCGCGCCATGTTGGCGATGTCCTGCGCCGTCAGGCAGGCCCGCAGCGCATGGTCCTCCAGCGCCGCCGGCGCGCCGAACACGGCCAGCACGCCGTCGCCCAGCATCTGCGCGATCGTGCCGCCATAGCGGCCGATGGCTCCGGTCAGAACGTCCAGGATCGACAGCAGCGCCTGATCGGCGTCTTCCGGATCGCGTCCGGTCACCAGGGCGGAGGAATTGACGATGTCGGCGAACAGGACGGTGACCAGCTTGCGCTCCGCCGTGGTCGCCCGAATGCCGGAGGAACCCGCGGCGGAGACTGGCTCGGCCGCTCCGTGCACGCGCGCCGGAGCGGTGGTTCCCAAGGGGGAACCACTGCTGGATGCGCGTAACGGTACCTGGCCTGCCTCCGTCATCCACGCCCCCGCCGACCCGTCTCCAACATATTACCGCATGCAGTTCCCCCTGGGTAGCGACGGATCGCGTCGATTCGTCGAAATTTCAGTCGAAATGTGCCGTGTGGCATATCATCGTATGTCAAGCGGCGCGCAAGGCAGGGGCCTTGCGCGCCGCAATCACGAATCGCACGTGGGGAGTTCGCGGGAATGACCGGAGCGGTTCGGACCCGCTCCGGCCTGCGGGGAATCAGCGCGGGACGGCGATTCCCTCGACTTGGCTGACGTCGCGCACGGCGCCTCGGTCGGCGCTGGTGGTCAGCGCCGCGTAGGCGCGCAGGGCCGGCGACACCACGCGCTGGCGGTTGGCCGGTTTCCAGGCGTCGGTGCCCTTGGCGTTCATGGCGTCGCGGCGGCGCTTCAGTTCGTCGTCCGACACCGCGAGGTTGATGGTGCGGTTGGGGATGTCGATCTCGATGCGGTCGCCCTCCTCGACGAGGCCGATGGCGCCGCCCTGCGCCGCCTCCGGCGAGGCGTGGCCGATGGACAGGCCGGACGTGCCGCCCGAGAAGCGGCCATCGGTGACCAGCGCGCACGCCTTGCCCAGCCCCTTCGACTTCAGGTAGCTGGTCGGGTACAGCATCTCCTGCATGCCGGGGCCGCCGCGCGGGCCCTCGTAGCGGATGACCACCACGTCGCCGGCCTTCACCCTGTCGCCGAGGATGGCTTCCACCGCCGCATCCTGGCTTTCGAACACGCGGGCCGGGCCGGAGAACGTGAGGATCGAGGAGTCCACACCGGCGGTCTTCACGATGCAGCCGCGCTCGGCGATGTTGCCGAACAGCACGGCGAGCCCGCCGTCCTTGGAGAAGGCGTTCTCGACCGAGCGGATGACGCCCTTCTCACGGTCCAGGTCCAGGTCCGGCCAGCGCTTGTCCTGGCTGAACGGCACGACGGTCGGCACGCCGCCGGGGGCCGCCTTGAACAGGGTGTGCGTGCTGGCGTCGCCGGTTCGCTTGACGTCCCAGCGGTCGAGCGCCTCGCCCAGGGTCTTGGCGTGCACGGTGGCGACATCGCGGTGCAGCAGGCCGCCGCGGTCCAGTTCGCCCAGGATGCCGAAGATGCCGCCGGCCCGGTGCACGTCCTCGATGTGCACGTCGGAGACGGCGGGCGCCACCTTGCACACGTTGGGAACGCGGCGCGACAGCCGGTCGATGTCGGCCATGGTGAAGGGCACCTGGCCCTCCTGCGCGGCGGCCAGCAGGTGCAGCACCGTGTTGGTCGACCCGCCCATGGCGATGTCCAGCGTCATGGCGTTCTCGAACGCCTCGAAGGAGGCGATGCCGCGCGGCAGCGCCGTCGGGTCCTCGTCCTGGTACCAGCGCTTGCACAGCTCGACCGCCACGCGGCCGGCGGCCAGGAACAGCTCTTGCCGGTCGGCGTGGGTGGCGAGGATGGTGCCGTTGCCCGGCAGCGACAGGCCCAGCGCCTCGGTCAGGCAGTTCATGGAGTTGGCGGTGAACATGCCCGAGCACGAGCCGCAGGTCGGGCAGGAGCCGCGCTCCATCTCCGCCGCCTCCTCGTCCGTCACGGTGGGGTCGGCGGCGGCGATCATGGCGTCGATCAGGTCGACCGCCTTGGTCTTGCCGCGCCAGTTGACCTTGCCGGCCTCCATCGGGCCGCCGGACACGAAGACGGTGGGGATGTTGAGGCGGAGCGCCGCCATCAGCATGCCCGGCGTGATCTTGTCACAGTTGGAGATGCACACCAGCGCGTCGGCGCAGTGCGCGTTCACCATGTACTCCACCGCGTCGGCGATCAGCTCGCGCGACGGCAGGCTGTACAGCATGCCGTCGTGGCCCATGGCGATGCCGTCGTCGACGGCGATCGTGTTGAACTCCTTGGCCACGCCGCCGGCCTTCTCGATCTCGCGCGCCACCATCTGGCCCAGGTCCTTCAGGTGGACGTGGCCGGGGACGAACTGCGTGAAGGAGTTGGCGATGGCGATGATCGGCTTGCCGAAGTCGCCGTCCTTCATGCCCGTCGCGCGCCAGAGGCCGCGCGCACCCGCCATGTTGCGGCCGTGCGTGGAAGTGCGGGAACGGTAGTGCGGCATGGGTCCACCTCGGAAAGCTGATCGCGCCAGGGATTCAAAAGGGGCGCAAGGTTAGCAACCCGAACGATCCGCCGCCAGCAATTCCGTGTCCGCCGTCGTGGGATGCGGGTCCGCTTCCGTCGCATGGCGCGCACGCGGCGATTCGCGGCGGCGGAGCGGGCCGCTGCCGTGCGAAGGGATCCGCTGCGGGCCGCCGTCAGCGCCGGGCGCGTGATCCGCGGCCGCGCGGGGTGTCCCCGGCCCCTTCCGCCACCACGGACAGGTCCTCGGCCGCCGCGCGGGTGCCGGCCTTGCGCGGCGCGGCGGTGCGCTTGGCGGTGGCGGCCGGGCTGGCGGACTTGGTGGACGTCTTGCCGGGATCGCCGGCGGGGACCGGCTGCGCGGCGGCACCCTTGGCGCGCCCGCCCTTGGCGGCGGGGGCCGGCGCGGTGACGGCGGCCTTGGCGTCCGATGCCTTGGTGGCCGGCGTCTTGGTCTCCGGCGTCTTGGTCTCCGGCGCCTTGGTCCTGGTGGCGCCGACGGCCTTGGCCCGGCCGGCCGACTTCGCCTTGGCGCTGCCGTCCTGTTCGGCGCGGACCTCGGCCTCGGCCTGCGCCCAGTGTTCGTCGTGCTTCCCTTCGGGCCGCCCGTCCTGTTCCCACAACTCGTGGGCGCGGCGGCGGATGCGTTCCTGAAGATCCCCGTCCATCCCTCGATCCTCCCTGATCACCCCAACCATCACCACAGCCATTCGGCGACCCACCGTTGATGGGCACACAGGCCCGGCAGATCGGGAAACAGCTTGCCGGTTTCAACGCCCAAGCGGTTGAGGTGTTTCAAGATATCCAACCGCGCGGCCCCCGGCACGCGGATGCGCGTGACATCCAGGCCGAGTTTCCCCGCCATTTCGGGGAAGCTCGTCTCGGAGAGCTGCTCCTCGAAGCTGAACAGCCCCTCCTGCGAGGCAATCCGGGAGGACAGGGTGGGCGGACTGAACAGGTGCACCCGGTTGTCGCCGCCGGCGAGGCTCTCCTCGTCGGCGATGCGCCCGTGGCCGTGCGGCTTCATGTCCGGCAGCCGGTCGAGCGCGAGCATGTGGCGATGGCTATCGAGAGTGTCGCTGATCACCCACATGAAAACAAACGCGTCCGACCACTGCTCCGGCCGCCGGTAGCTGCCCCGATTGTTGGCGGCGAAGTACAGGGCGATCAGCGGGTTGCGCGTCCAGTCCAGCAGCCGGGTGGGCAACTCGTGGTGCTGCGCCACCGCCAGCCAGTTGAGATGGCAGCCGGGTGCGCTTTCCAGGAACGGCAGCGAGTGGCGCTTGAAGGATTCGATCAGCCGTTCCTCGTACTCCCACAGCGATGGCCCCGGATCGCCGTTGCGTCTGGTGTCGCCGCGGATCACCCGGTTGCGCTGCCACGAGCGCACGACGGTGGGCTTCATGTCCTCGTTGGGGTCCTTCGCCCCCCGATAGCTCACCGTACGGTCGGAGGCGCCGGAGATGAAGTCGATGTAGTCGATGAGCGATTCGATCCGGACGTCGCGCATGGCTTTCCTTCGGTGCCTGCCTCTGTTCCCTTCTTCCGCGAGGGAAGGGGGCTGGCGACGGTGGACAGCAGGGGCGCCGTCCCGATCATTCGTGTCCATGCCACGCGCAACCTTCTCCACGCGCCGCAAGCGCAAGCCGTGCGGGTCCAACAGGTGCTGCGGCGAGGGGGTTCCGTCAGCCCAGGGCGCGGGCGGCGTCGATGGCGGCCAGCACGCCGGGCGCGTCCATCGCGGCGAAATCCGGCCGGTGGTGGACGAGGGTGCGCCGGCCGCTGGCATGGATCGGGTTCGAGGCATCGGAGAACAGCGCCACCGTGGGGCCGCCCATGGCGGCGATCAGGTGCGTGGGGCCGGTGTCGTTGCCCACCGCCGCCCAGGCCCGGCGCCCCAGCCCGGCGATCTCCGCCAGCCCGGTGCGGTCTGTGAGGTCGAGCGCCTGGGGGCAGGCGGCAACGATGGCGGCGGCCAGATCCTTCTCGATGGCCGTTCCCAGCACCACGGGGCGCACGCCGCGCGCCGCCAGCGCCTGCGCCAGTTCGGCGTAGCGTTCGACCGGCCAGCGCTTGTCCGGCCGCCCCGGCGAGGAGCCCGGCACCAGCAGCGCGTAGGGCCCCTCCAGCCCGAAGCGGGATGTATCGGCGTCCAGCCAGGACAGGTCGGGGTGCGCGTCCAGGGTGATGCCGAAGGGGCGAAGCTGGCGGGCGTAGCGCTCCAGCACCGGCACCCTGCGGCGCCCCGGATAGCGATCGGGATGGGAGCAGCCGCGCGCCGTGCCGGACCATTCCGGCCAGGGGCCGGGGAACAGCAGCCAGAAATAGTACTCGGTCCGCGACTGGGCCTGCAGGTCGTACACCCGTGCGAAATGCCCGGCGCGCAGTTGCTTGCGGATGGCGAGGTAGGCGGAGAGGGAACGGTCGCGCGGGTCCTCCCACACGTCGTCGAACAGGCCGCTGAGGCGCGCCAGTGGGGCCAATTGCGGGATCGTCAGCAGGACGAGGCGGTCGTCCGCGTGGTGCCGGCGGATGGCCTGGAAGGCGGTCTGCGCCAGGAAGAAGTCGCCCAGCGCGCCGAGCTTGACGACCAGGATCCCGCCGCGGGCCATCACGCCGCTCCGCGCCGCGGCGCCCGCGCCGCCAGCCGCAGCATCAGGCCGGAGGCCACGATGCCCGCCATCCACCACGCCTGCCAGATGCCGTAAGCGGTGCTGACCATCACCAGGGCGGCGGCGAACAGGGCCAGGGCGTAGGGCTGCTCGTCCGCCGGCAGGCGGCGGGTGCCGCCCAGCGTCAGCAGCGCCAGCGCCAGCGCCAGCATCGCCCCCGCCGCCCCGGTCTCCAGCCAGACCTGGAGGAAGGCGTTGTGCGGGTGCAGCGGCAGCAGCGTGGCGTCCTCCACCGCGAAGCGGCGGAACTCCCCGGCGATCTTCAGCGCGCGGGACGAGTCGATGCCCTGGCCCAGCAAAGGTGATTCCAGCGCCCGGTTGGCGGCCAGCGACCAGATCTCCACCCTGTGGCGGGCCGAGGTGAACAGCCACGACGCGTCGGCCAGCCCCAGCCCGCGGTCGAGGAACAGCGCGAGCGGCAGCGCCCCGGTGAACGCCACGACCAGCAGCGCCGCCAGCGCCCGGCGGAACCACATGGCCGAGGCACGCGCCAGCGCGAAGGCGGCCAGCCCCACCACGACGCCGACCATGGCCGAGCGGCTGGACTGCAACACGCTGCTGGCGGCGTAGAGGGCGGGCAGGGCCAGCGCGGCCGTGCGCAGCCCGGCGCGGTGCAGCGCCAGCGCCCCCGGCCACACCAGCAGCGCGAACAGCACCGCCGTGCGCTTGGGCACATTGCTGTCATCGATGGCGTAGCCGGTGGCCTTGCCGTTGATCCACTGGTGCACGGGGTAGCCCAGCGCATCCTCGACCGTGAAGGCGGCGATGCCCAGCACCAGTCCGCCGACGAACAGCCGCGCCAGCCGCCCGGCGTCCGCTTCGGACAGGGTGGCGATCCAGGACCCGGCCAGCAGCGCGCCCGTGGCGACATAGGCGATCTCCAGCGTGGTCGCCAGCGCCCGCCCGGACGGGCTCCACGCCACGCTGGCGGCTGCCAACACCACGAAACCGCCGACCGCCGCCAGTCCGAAGCGGCCCGGCCGCAGCGCCGCGAGTCGGCCGGTGTGGGCCAGCGCGGCGGCGGCGACCAGCGCGGTGACGATCAGCCACACTGGCATGCCACGCGGCGCCGTGCCGATCAGCGGCCCCAGCAGTGCCGCGGACATGCCGGCGAGCGCGGCCAGGACGGTGGCCGGGAGCGTGGCGTTGACGGACGGCGATCCGTCGCGGCGCGTCATCGGGAAGACCATCGGGTTCCGGCCTGGAGGTTCCGGCGTGCGGGGCGGGCGGCTGCCGTCCTATCAGTTGGGGCGGGGGAATTCAACCGGATGGGAGTCGGACGGCCGCCCGCCCCGCAATCCGGCGGCCGGACACTTTTCCCCTCAACGGTGCGCCGTTCCGGTGTACAAGACCGGCCGGTTCGCCCTTTGGGATCAGGCATGCTGTTCCACTCGCAGGTGTTCGTGCTCGGCTTCCTGCCGGCCGTGCTGGCGCTGTTCTACGCCGTCGGCCGGCGCGAGGCGGCGCGCGAGTGGGTGATGGTGGGGGCTTCCGTCGTCTTCTACGGCTGGTGGGACGTGCGCTTCGTGCCGCTGCTGCTGGGGCAGACGCTGGCGACCTGGGCGCTGGCGCACGTCTGGCGCCGGTGGCGCATCGACTGGGTCGTCCCGGCCGGCGTGGCGGCCAACCTGGCGCTGCTCGCCTACTTCAAGTACTACGGCTTCTTCCTGGACACGGCGGAGGCGCTGTTGGGCGTCGATCTGCCGCACAGCGACGTGCTGCTGCCCATCGGCATCAGCTTTTTCACGTTCGAGCTGATCTCCTACCTGATCGACCTGCGGCGCGGGCACGTGCCGGCCTATCCGCTGCGCGGCTTCTGCCTGTTCGTCTTCTTCTTCCCGCACCTGATCGCCGGACCCATCGTGCGCCACAACGAGCTGATCCCCCAGCTCGCCGACGACCCGTTGCGGCCGGGCTTCGCCGAGCGGTTCGGGAAGGGCCTGACGCTGTTCATCATCGGCTTCGCCAAGAAGGTGCTGCTGGCCGACCCGCTGGCCCGCATGGCCGACCCGGTGTTCGCCGCAGCCGCCGGTGCCGCGCCCAGCGTGAGCGAGGCGTGGACCGGGGCACTGGCCTTCTCCTTCCAGCTTTTCTTCGACTTCTCCGCCTACACGGAGATGGCGCTGGGCATCGCGCTCATGTTCGGCATCCGCCTGCCGATGAACTTCGACGCACCCTACCGCGCGGCCTCGGTGCGCGACTTCTGGCGGCGCTGGCACATGACGCTGTCGCGCTACATCCGCGATTACCTCTACATCCCCCTGGGCGGCAACCGGCACGGCTTCGCGCGCTACGTCCTCGCCACGCTGGGGGCGATGGGGCTGTGCGGGCTGTGGCACGGGGCGGCGTGGACCTTCGTCGCCTGGGGCCTGCTGCACGGCGTGGGGCTGATCCTCTGCCAGGTCTGGCAGGGGCTGAAGCGGCCGTTGCCGTGGCCGGCGGCGTGGCTGCTGACCATGCTGTTCGTCGTCGCCGGCTGGGTCCTGTTCCGCGCCCCCGACTTCACGGTCGCCGGCACCATGCTGGTGGCCATGGCGGGCGTCGGCGCGTCCGGCCTGGGGGCGGGGCTGGAGCGGCCGCTGCTGATGGCGGCATCGGCGGCGGTGGCGCTGCTCGGACCCACCAGCCTGGAGTTCATCGACCACAGGCTGCCGCCCCGGCGCATCGTGGCGGCCGGCTTCGCGGCGGTGGCGGTGGTCTGCATCCTGGAGGTCGGCAAGGGCCAGCCGCTCAACTTCATCTACTTCCAGTTCTGAGGGGGCGGCGATGCGGCAATCCCCCTGGACCGGATACGTCAGGACCGCCGCCGGCACGGTGCTGGGCCTCGTCGCCGCCCTGTACCTGTTCGTGCTGCTGGTCGACCCCTATGGCGACGTGCCGTTCTCGCTGCCCATCGAACGGCCGCTGATGGACGACAACCAGCGCTTCCTCTACCCCGGCGTCGTGCGCAGCGGGCGGTTCGACAGCGCGGTGTTCGGCACCTCCACGGCGCGGCTGCTGCAGCCGGCCCACCTCAACGGCCTGTTCGGCGGGCGCTTCGCCAACCTCGCCATGAACAGCGCCACGGCGTGGGAGCAGACGCAGCTCGCCGATCTGTTCCTGCGCACGGTCGCCCGGCCGCGCACGGTGGTGTTCGGGCTGGACCGCGTGTGGTGCGAGGCGAATGCCGACGTGGAGCGCCTGACCTTCCGCCCCTTCCCGCCGTGGATGTACGACGACGACCCATGGAACGATCTGCCGTACCTGCTGAACGGCAAGACGCTGGAGATCGCCGGCCGCCTCGTCGAATACCACCTCGGCCGGCGCACGCCCCGGCTGGGTGAGGACGGGTACGAGGTGTTCGTGCCGCCGGACACCGAGTGGGACCGCGCCAAGGTCGAACAGAAGATCTACGACGGCCCGCGCCGAACCGTGGAGCCCCAGGTGCCGCCGGTGGCGGTGGACGAGGCGGAACAGCGCGCGTGGCGGTATCCAGCGCTCGACTGGCTGGCTGGCCTCGTGCGGCGCCTGCCGGAGGAATCCACCCCCATCCTCGCCTTCATGCCCGTGCACGTCATCTCGCAACCCCGTCCCGGCAGCGTCGAGGCGGCGCGCGAGCAGGCGTGCAAGGACCGCGTCGCCGCCATCGGGCGCGAGCTGGGCGCCTGGGTGGTGGACTTCCGCGTGCCCTCGCGCGTCACCACGGACGATGCCAACTACTGGGACAACCTGCACTACCGCGTCGCCATCGCCGACTGGGTCGAGCGGTCGCTGGCCGACGCGCTGCGCCACCGCGCCGACGCGCCGGATGGTGCCTGGAGACTTCTGGCCGCGCCGCCGCCGGGGTCTCCGCGCGGCAATTCGCGTCTGGTCAGCCTGTCCGACTAAGGTATAGTCCCCGCACCGACAGGAGACGGGCATGCAGCATCCGAATGATGGCCCGATCGGGGGCCGCGCAGGGGTTTCCCGCCGCCGGGTCCTCCAGGGGCTGGGCGTCGCGGCGCTGGTGGCCGCCGCACCAGGGGCTTGGGCACCGGAGGCCTGGGCTCAGCAGGCGGCGCCGCTCACCGTCGGCTTCGTCTACGCCGGGCTGCGCGCCGACTTCGGCATCAACCAGGCGCACGCCGACGCCGCGCGCGCCGTCGCCACGCTGCCCGGCGTGACGGTGGCGGAGGCCGAGGGCACGGCAGCCGACCTGCCCTCCCAGGTCGAGGACATGGTGCTGAGCCGCGGCTGCCGCGTGGTCTTCGTCACCGACCCCGGCGACTGGGCGACGACGCTGCTGGCCCAGGCCGACGCCCACCGCGACACCGCGTTCCTGCTGCGCGGCGCCGCGCTGGCCGACCTGCGCCTGCCCGGCAACGTCGGCGTCTACGATGCCCACATCTACGAAGGGCAGCACGTCTGCGGCATCGTCGCCGGCTACGCCTCGCGGGCGCAGCGCGTCGGATTCGTCGCCGGCGGGGATTCGCCGCGCATCCTGCGCGCCGTGAACGCCTTCGCGCTGGGCGTGCGGCGCGCCGACTCCACGGCCACCGTGCGCCTGCTGCGCCTGGGCGAGGGGGCGACGGCGGAGGCTGTGACGAAGGCCGGCCGCGAACTCGTCGCCGACGGGGTGGACGTGCTGGCCGGCCATGTCGATTCGGTGCGCCCGCTGTGCGAGGTGGCGGAGGCGGCGGGCATCCTGTGCTGCGGCCTGCACACCGACCTGTCGGCCATCGCCCCGCACGGCTTCCTGACCGGGGCCGAGTGGCACTGGACGAACTTCTATGCCGACGTGATCACCCGCATCCAGCAGGGGCACCCCTGGCCGCGCCTGACGCGCGGCGGCTTCGGAAGCGGGCTGGTGCGCAGCACGAAATACGGCGCGCCGGCGGGGGTGGACGCGCGTGCCCACGCCGATGCCGCGCGCATGCAGCTCGCCAACGGCAACGCCGCGGTGTTCCGCGGGCCGATCACCGACAACACCGGCCGCACCGTGCTGGGCAAGGGCCAGTCCCTGCGCAGCGACGACCCGGCGCTCGACCGCATCGTCTGGCTGGCCGACGGCGTGTCGGTGGCGGGGTTCTAAGCTTCCGGTGCCCACCCGCACGCCTTCAGCGCCTCCGCCATATGCGGCGGCGGCGGAGCGATGGCGCGCACCGGCGGCTGGTCCTTGTCCAGCGTGAAGGCGATGGACCGCGCCAACAGGTGCAGGCTGCCGGGCGGGATGCGTTCCGGCCCGTAGTAGGGCTCGCCCTTCAGCGGGCAGCCGATGGCGGCGCAATGCACGCGCAGCTGGTGCGTGCGCCCGGTGCGCGGCCGCAGCTCCAGCCACGCCAGCCCGTCGCCGCTCATACCCAGCACGCGGTAGTCGGTGACGGCGCTCTGCCCGTCCGGGTGCGTCAGGATGTTCCACGAGCCGGGGACCTGGATCTTCAGGAGCGGCAGGTCGATGGTGCCTTCGGCCTGCGCCGGCACGCCCTCGCTCACCGCCCAGTAGACCTTCTCCACGTGCCCTTGCGCGAACAGCTTGCCCAGCCGCGTGGACGCGGCGGGCGTGCGGCCCAGCACGAGGCACCCCGCCGTGTCGCGGTCCAGCCGGTGGGCCAGCCGCGGCGCCTCCGGCGCGTCGAAGGCGAGGTCGTCCATGTACTGGCCCAGGTGGTGCTCGATCCTGTGCGCGGCGTGCACCGCCAGGCCGGCGGGCTTGTTCAGCACCATCACCTCGGCGTCTCTGTGCAGGACGCGGGCGCGGATCTCGTCGGGGGTGTAGAGGAGTGGCATGGCGGCGGACCATACAGCGCGGCGGTGCCCCGTGCCACATTGGGACACCATGCCGCCTTAACGCCGCCACAGTCCCGCTTATGCTTGGAGCGGGAGGGGGATGGAACCAGCCTTCCCGGCGTTGCGTTGCTGGAATGGGTCTGTGCCGCCGGGCATGTCCGTCCGGTGGACTGGATTGGCCGGGCGGGGCGACCCATCTCCCCAGAAAGGGTTTCCCGTCCGGGAATGGGAGGGCGGTACATGGCGGATGACGGGCACCTGCCGGCGGAACGGTCCTCGCAGGCCGACGTCGACGCCTTTCTGCGCAAGGTCGCGGCGATTCCGCCGGTGCGGGCGGCGGGCGGCAAGCGCGGGCGGCTGATGTTCGCCATGGACGCCACCGCCAGCCGCGAACCGACCTGGGACCGCGCCTGCCAGCTCCAGGGCGAGATGTTCGAGACGACGGCCGCGCTGGGTGGGCTCGATGTTCAACTTATCTACTACCGCGGCTTTCGCGAGTGTCAGGCAAGCCCGTGGGTATGCAACTCGCGCGACCTGCTGCGCCGCATGACCGCCGTTCACTGTCTGGCCGGGCAGACGCAGATCGGCCGCGTGCTGGCCCATTGCCTGAAGCAGACGCGGGCGGAGAAGGTCAACGCGCTGGTCTTCGTCGGCGACTGCATGGAGGAGGACATCGACGCGCTGGCGCACAAGGCGGGCGAGCTGGGTCTGCTGGGCGTCCCCGTCTTCATCTTTCACGAGCGCGGGGATCCCATCGCCAAGCGCGCCTTCCAGACGATCGCGCGGCTGTCCGGCGGGGCGTACTGCCCCTTCGACAGTTCCTCGGCGCAACAGCTCAAGGATCTGCTGAGCGCGGTGGCGGTGTTCGCCGCCGGCGGACGGCCGGCGCTGGAGGACTTCAGCCGCAAGCGCGGCGGCGACGTCCGGCTGCTCACCAGCCAGGTTGGCCGGCCGCAGCCGGGTGGCTGACGGCAGGGCGGCTCCGATGGTCCCGCAGTTCATCCTGGGCATCGCGCTGGTGGTCGGACTCTACCTGCTGGTGCGCGCCTTCGTCGCGGCCGACGCGCGCGTGCTGGCGCAGGCGGTGCGCTACGGCGGCGTGGCGCTGGGGGCGGGCGCTCTGCTGTTGCTGGTGGTCACCGGGCGGCTGGGCACGGCGCTGGCCATCGGCGCCTTCCTGGTGCCGGTGATCGGCCATTTCCGCAGCCTGCGCAACCGGGCACGCGCCACCGCCGGCCCGGCGGCGGGCCAGACGTCGCAGGTGGAGACGCTGTTCCTGCGCATGACGCTGAACCATGACACCGGCGCCATGTCCGGTGCCGTGCTGCACGGCCGCTTCCGCGGACGGTCGCTGGATGACTTGTCGCTCGGCCAGTTGCTGACCCTGCTGGAGGACTGCCGGCGCGACGACGCGCAGTCGGCCAGCGTGCTGGAGGCCTGGCTCGACCGCGCACACCCGGACTGGCGCACGGAAGAGACGGGCGGGGGGCGCGGCGGAAGAGCGCAGCCTCCCCCGTCCGGCGGGGCGATGACGCGGGAGGAAGCCTGCGAAATCCTAGGCGTGGCGCCGGGGGCGACCCCCGAACAGATCAAGGAGGCGCACCGCCGGCTGATGATGAAAGTCCACCCCGACCATGGGGGGTCCACCTATCTGGCGGCAAAAATAAACCAGGCGAAAGACTTGCTGCTCCACACCTGACCTTTTGCAGGCCCCGGAAGGGCATGTTGCGCCCCTCCGGTCCATATGGCAGAAAGCCCGAACGCGGCCTTTTCCCTTCGGGGAACGGGCCGACAGGAAAACGGTCCTTCAACAACAAGAGACCCAAATGCGGAAACCCGTGCGCAAGGTGGTGTTCCCCGTCGCTGGACTGGGCACCCGCTTCCTTCCGGCCACCAAGGCGATCCCGAAGGAGATGCTGCCGCTGGTCGACCGGCCGCT
>DASPIO010000068.1:0-16935 GCA_035629155.1 Azospirillum sp.
CGGCGCGCAGATCGTCATCAAGGCCCTGAAGGACCAGGGCGTCGACATCATCTTCGGCTATCCCGGCGGCGCCGTACTCCCGATCTACGACGAGCTGTTCAAGCAGAACGACCTTCGCCACATCCTCGTACGGCACGAACAGGCGGCCGTCCACGCGGCCGAGGGCTACGCCCGTTCCACCGGCAAGGTGGGCTGCGTGCTCGTGACCTCCGGCCCTGGCGCCACCAACGCGGTGACGGGCCTGCTGGACGCGCTGTGCGATTCGATCCCGATCGTGTGCCTGTGCGGCCAGGTGCCGACGCACCTGATCGGCAACGACGCCTTCCAGGAAGCCGACACCACCGGCATCACCCGGCCCTGCACCAAGCACAACTACCTGGTGAAGGACGTCGACAAGCTGGCCCGCACCCTGCACGAGGCCTTCTACGTGGCGCGCACCGGCCGTCCCGGCCCGGTGGTCGTCGACCTGCCGAAGGACGTGCAGTTCGCCGAGGGCACCTACGTGCCGGCCATCGAGGTGAAGCACAAGACCTACCGCCCGCAGGTGAAGGCCGATCTGGCCAAGGTGGAGGAGGCGGTCGAGCTGATCGCCAACGCCAAGCGGCCGATCTTCTACACCGGCGGCGGCGTGGTGAACTCCGGCCCGATGGCGGCCAAGCTGCTGACCCAATTCGTCAAGATGACCGGCTATCCGATCACCTCGACGCTGATGGGCCTGGGCGCCTTCCCGGCGTCGGAGCCGCAGTGGCTGGGCATGCTGGGCATGCACGGCACCTACGAGGCCAACCTGTCGATGTACAACTGCGACGTCATGATCAACATCGGCGCGCGCTTCGACGACCGCGTGACCGGCAAGCTGTCGGAGTTCGCGCCGGGGTCCAAGAAGATCCACATCGACATCGACCCCAGCTCGATCAACAAGAACGTGGCGGTGGACATCCCCATCGTCGGCGACTGCGCCCACGTGCTGGAGGACATGATCCGCATCTGGAAGGCCCGCCAGAAGCGCCCGGATCAGGCGGCGCTGAAGGAGTGGTGGGGCCGGATCGACACGTGGCGGGCGCGCAACTGCCTGAACTACAACCGCACCGAGTCGGTCATCAAGCCGCAGTACGCGCTGGAGCGCCTGCGCGAGCACCTGAAGGGCAAGGACTTCTACATCACCACCGAGGTGGGCCAGCACCAGATGTGGGCCGCCCAGTTCCTGCCCTTCGACCAGCCGAACCGCTGGCTGACCTCGGGCGGCCTGGGCACCATGGGCTACGGCCTGCCGGCGGCCATCGGCGCCCAACTCGCTCACCCCAACTCCATCGTGGTGGACGTGTCGGGCGAGGCGTCGTTCCTGATGAACATGCAGGAGATCGGCACCGCCGTGCAGTTCCGCGCCCCGGTCAAGATCTTCATCCTGAACAACCAGTACATGGGCATGGTCCGCCAGTGGCAGGAGCTGCTGCACGGCTCGCGCTATTCGGAAAGCTACTCGGAGGCCCTGCCGGACTTCGTGAAGCTGGCCGAGGCGTGGGGCTGCGTCGGCCTGCGCGCCACCAAGGTGGAGGATGTGGACAAGGTCATCGAACAGATGCTGGCCGTCACCGACAAGCCGGTCATCGTCGACATCGCCGTGGACCCGAAGGAAAACTGCTTCCCGATGATCCCCGGCGGCAAGGCGCACAACGAGATCCTCTTCGGCCCGGACGACAACCCGTCGGACGCCACGCCGGAAGACGGCATGGTGCTGGTGTAAGCGAAGAACGACCTTGGCGGAGATTCGTGTCGTGGAAGACAAGATCGAGAAGCACACCATCGCTGTGCTGGTGGACAACGAACCGGGCGTGCTCGCCCGCGTCATCGGCCTGTTCTCGGGCCGCGGCTACAACATCGAGAGCCTGACGGTGGCGGAGGTGAACAACGCCGACCACCTGTCGCGCATCACGCTGGTCACGTCGGGCACGCGCATGATCATCGAGCAGATCAAGGCGCAGCTCAGCCGTCTGGTGCCGGTGCACAAGGTGCACGACCTGACCGACGAGGGGCCGAGCGTCGAGCGCGAGATGGCGCTGGTCAAGGTGGCCGGCACCGGCGAGCGCCGTATCGAGGCGCTGCGTCTGGCCGACATCTTCAAGGCGCGGGTGGTGGACGCCACGCTCACCTCCTTCGTCTTCGAGGTGACCGGCGCCACCGGCGAGATCGACGACTTCATGGGGCTGATGAGCCAGCTCGGCCTCGTCGAGGCCAGCCGGACGGGCGTCGTCGCCATGTCGAAGGGCGCCCAGGGCTTCTGACGACGCACGCGGGCGGCTGGTATGCGCCGGCCGCCCGTGGTTTTCCCGCTGTGCAACGGCGTGGCGCTTGACGAGCCCACCGCCAGACGGATTAATGCGGCCTGCTCGCCGGAACAGGCCATATCTGACAAAACCCGAGGAACCACCATGCGCGTTTATTACGATCGTGATGCCGACGTGAACCTGATCAAGGGCAAGAAGGTCGTCATCGTCGGCTACGGCAGCCAGGGCCACGCCCACGCCAACAACCTGCGTGACAGCGGCGTGAAGGACGTGCGCGTAGCACTCCGTCCGGGTTCGGCCACGGTCAAGAAGGCCGAAGGCGCCGGCTTCACGGTCATGGCGCCGGCCGAGGCGGCCGCCTGGGCCGACGTGGTGATGATCCTCACCCCCGACGAGCTGCAGGCCGACCTCTACCGCGACGACCTCGCCAAGAACATGAAGCAGAACGCCGCCCTGGTGTTCGCGCACGGCCTGAACGTGCACTTCAACCTGATCGAGCCGCGCGCCGACCTGGACGTGTTCATGGTCGCCCCGAAGGGCCCCGGCCACACCGTGCGCGGCGAGTACCAGCGCGGCGGCGGCGTGCCCTGTCTGGTGGCCGTGCACCAGAACGCCACCGGCAACGCCCTGGACATCGCGCTGTCCTACGCCTCGGCCATCGGCGGCGGTCGCGCCGGCGTCATCGAGACGACCTTCAAGGAAGAGTGCGAGACCGATCTGTTCGGCGAGCAGGCCGTGCTGTGCGGCGGCCTGACCGAGCTGATCAAGGCCGGCTACGAGACGCTGGTCGAGGCCGGCTACGCCCCGGAGATGGCCTACTTCGAGTGCCTGCACGAGGTGAAGCTGATCGTCGACCTGATGTACGAGGGCGGCATGGCCAACATGCGCTACTCGATCTCCAACACCGCCGAATACGGTGACTACAAGACCGGCCCGCGCATCATCACCGCCGAGACCAAGGCCGAGATGAAGCGCGTCCTGGAGGACATCCAGACCGGCCGCTTCGTGCGCGACTGGATGCTGGAGTGCAAGGCGGGCCAGCCGAGCTTCAAGGCCATCCGCCGCCGCAACGCCGAGCACTCGATCGAGCAGGTCGGCGAGAAGCTGCGCGCCATGATGCCCTGGATCGCCGAGCGCCGCCTCGTCGACAAGGCCAAGAACTGAGCCCTGGGTTCAGGAACGTTCGGGAAGCGCGCCCTTCGGGGCGCGCTTTTCGTTTGTGCAGGACGCGCGGTTCGCAGGTCGGATCGAGGTCCGGCCCTGCGCACCGCCCCGCAACCGATGAAGCGGGGAGCTGTCGAGGCGCCGTCGGCCACTGGTCGGTGGCCGCCCGCCTGCTCACGCCACCTCCGCCGGCTCCTCCTGCCGGCGCACGGTGGCGCCGGTGTCCTCGTCGGTCCAGGCGGCGCGGGCGGGCGAGGCGGGGGTGTTCCAGCGCGACAGGCGCGCGGTCAGGTAGCCGGTGGCGGCGCCCCACACCATGTGCGCGGCCAGCATCATCGCCACCCGGCGCGCCGGGTGTTCCGTGGCCGGTCGCAGGATGCGCAACGCCGGGATCCAGCCCAGGTAGCTCGCTCCCCACACCGCGAGGCCGTAGCCGACGCCGGCCACCACCGGCGGGGCGCCGGTGGCCTGGATGACGGGGGCGCAGCCGGCGCCCACGGCGGCGCCGTAGGCGTAGTGACTGGCGAGCGCCAGCGCCTCGTGCTGGCGCCCGGTGAGGTCGTCGGCGACGTCCACCGCGGCGGCCACGCGTTCGGTGATCAGGCGCGGCGGCAGCGGGTAGCGCTCGCGCCGCGGCAGGCGGCGGTGCATGCGGTTCATCGCCCAGGTCATCGGCACCGTGGCGATGGCGCCGGCCAGCGCGCCGGCAAGGTAGCGGTTCATGCGATGCCCCTTCCGTCAGATCGGCGCGTGCCACAAGGCCGCGAAGCGCGCCAGCCGCGCGCCGAACAGGCGGAGCTGCTGGGGCGGCGGTGCCGTGGTGAAGCCGGCCAGCGCCTCGTCGATGGTGCCGATGGAGGCCAGCAGGACGTCGGGGGCGAAGGGCTTGCGCAGGACGCCGATGGTGGCGCTGCCGGCCTCCTCGGGCATGACGTCGTAGCCGGTGACGAGCAGGCAGGGCACCGCCAGTTCGTCCAGGCGGCGGGCCAGGCTCAGGCCGTTCTCCCCGCCGGGCAGGGCCAGATCGACCAGGGCGAGGTCGGGCCGGTCGCGCTCGGCGATCCGCAGGGCCTTGGCGGCGTACCGCACCGGGCCCAGAACCGCGTGCCCGGCCTGTTCCAGGACGGCACGCATGGCCGACCCGATCAGCGGGTCATCGTCGACAACGAGCAAGCGCACGGCGGTCTCTCTTTCCACATGCCGGCAGGGGCGCCGGTCTTGCCCATAGAACAGACGAGCACGGCCGCGGGTTCGTTCGCATGCCCGACGGTGCACGTTCTTTTGCAGGCCTTGCACCGTTCCCGCAGGGGCCGGTCAGTCCGCCGCTTCGGGCGGCCGGTGGGCGCGGGGGCGGGGCTCCGCACGGCGCAGGGCAACCGGCTCCTTGAAGGTCAGGGTGCGGTAGGGGAAGGGGATCTCGATGCCCGCCTCGTCCAGGGCGCGCTTGACGGCGGCCACCACCTCGTCGCGGGAGCGGCGGATGTCCACCGGCCTGGAGCCGGTCCACCACGTCACCTCGAAATCGACGCTGCTCTCGCCGAAGGCCTTGGCAAAGATCTGCACGTCGCGGTCGCGGCGCACGCTGGGCAGCGCCTCCACGGCCTTGCGGATCACGGCGCGCGCCTCGTCCACGTCCTCGCCGTAGGCGACGCCGCAGGTGATCGTGGTGCGGCGGTGGTCGAGGTCGGTCAGCACGTTGACCGGCTCGCGGTAGAGCATGGCGTTGGGCACCACGACGCGCACGCCGTCGGTCTGGCGGATGTGGGTGTCGCGGATGGTGATCTCCTCGACCCGGCCCTCGATGCCGTTGCACTCGATGAAATCGCCCAGGCGGAAGGGCTCGCGGTAGAGGATCAGGACGCCGGCGATGAAGTTCTCCAGGATGTCCTTGAAGGCGAAGCCTATGGCGATGGAGCCCAGGCCCAGCGCCGTCACCACCTGGCCCGGGCTGATGCCAGGGAAGGCGATGACCGCGGCGATCAGCAGGCCGCCCAGCCAGACGACGGTGGAGGCCAGCTTTTCCAGCACGTCGGCCAGCGAGCGGCGCATGCGCGTGTGGCCCAGCCCCCGCCGGAACAGGCGCGTGACGACGCGCGCCAGCGCCCAGGTGACGGCCAGGACGGCCAGCGCCATCCCGTATTGCGGCAGGCTTGCCAGGAAGTTGGCGATGATCTGGTAGATGCGGTTCTCGACGATCGCCTCGGCATCCACGGTGGTCCTCCTGCTGTTCCGTCAGCCATGAACAACAGGGGGAACCGCCGGGAGTGCTGCGCCGGTCAGCGCTGCCTAAGGTAGCCGATGACGTTTTCGGGCGAGGATTCGCCGTACGGGTCGCCGTTCTGGCCCTCGTCGTTGATGCCCGGCTCCTCGAACCACTTCTCGATCACGCCGTCGTTCACCACCATGGCGTAGCGCCAGCTTCGCATGCCGAAGCCGACGTGGCGCTTGTCGATCAGCATGCCCATGCGGCGGGTGAAGTCGCCGTTGCCGTCGGGGATCAGCTTCACCTTGGAGAGGTTCAGGCTCTTGCCCCACTGGAACATCACGAAGGCGTCGTTGACGCTGAGGCAGTAGACCTCGTCCACGCCCAGGCCCCGGATCTCCTCGTACAGGCGCTCGAAGGCCGGGCACTGCTCGTTGGAGCAGGTCGGCGTGAAGGCGCCGGGCAGCGAAAAGACGACGGCGCGCTTGCCGGCGAACAGCTCGTCGCTGCGCACGTCCTGCCAGCGGAACGGGTTCGGCCCGCCCACGCTTTCGTCGCGCACGCGGGTCTTGAAGACGACGGAGGGAATGCGGCGGCCTTCCATGGGGTGGCTCCTTTTCCGTAGATGGGCGTCAGCCGCGGCCGATCAGGCTGCGGTCGAGATGGCGTAACAGGTCTTCCGGGCTGGCGTACAGCTCCGCGCAGCCGGCGTCGCGCAGATCGGCTGCGGCAAATCCGCCGCACAGCAGCCCGATGCAGCGCAGGCCGGCGTTGGCCGCCGCCCGGGCGTCCCAGGGCGAATCGCCGACCACGACGACCGCGTCCTTCGGGAGGTTCAGGCGGTTCAGCGCCGCTTCGAAGATGTCGGGGTGCGGCTTCGAGCGGTCGGCGTCGTCGGAGGAGGTTTCGGTGTCCACGAGATCGTCGATGTCGGCCGCGCGCTTGTAGCAGGCCAGTTCGTCGCCCTTGGCCGAGGAGGCGAGCGCCAGCCGCTTGCCGTCGGCGCGCAACTGCTGGAACAGGGCGCGCACGCGGTGGAAGCCACGCACCTGGCGAAGGTACTTGCGCTTGAACAGGTCGTGGCGGAAGGCGTCGATCTCCTCTTCCTTCCGTTCGAGCACGTCGGGCGGGATGAAGACCGGCATGATCTGGTCGCCACCCTTGCCGATCTGGCCTCGCACCGCGTCGAAATCGGCGGGGTGGCCGAAATGGGCGAAGGTCTCCTGCCACGCCGCCGCGTGCAGGTCCACCGAATCGACCAGCGTCCCGTCCACGTCGAAGATCACGCCCCTGGTAACGTCGTTGACCATGCCCCTCTCCCCCATGTTGCTGCGAACGCTCAACACGTGGGGAGGGGCATTCTCACGTCAGACGTCATAGATCGGGCCCGGCGTCTTCTTGTTGGCGCCGCCGGCCTTGTCCTCCTCCTGCTCGGTCAGGGTCTTGTCGCGGTCCCGGTCGTGGTCCTGGTCGCCGCCGGGGTTGGCGGGCCGGTCGGCGGCGGGCTTGCGATTGGGGTCCTCGGCCATGGCGTGCCTCAATTCGGTGGATGGGGTAGCCCCATCAACCGCCGGCACGGGCGTTCGTCGCGCCGCTCACCACCAACCGCTCACCACCACTTGGGCGGCGGGCCGTCGTAGCGCGGTGGGATGATCTCCTCGACGGAGATGTCGTCACCGCCGGTCTTGCGGCCGAGGTCGGCGAGCAGGCGGTCGCGCACGGCGCTGCGGCCGTCCACCTCGGGTTTGGCGCCGCGCGTGCCGTGGTTGAGCGCGCTGAGGAAGCCGGTGGCGCCGCCGGAGGTGCGGCGGGCCGGGCGCGCGGCACGCGCCGGAACGGATGCGGGCGGCGCGGGGATCGGCAGGCGCCCGCGCTCGGTGCGGGCGATGGCGTGCGCCCGCTCGACGATGCGCGTGCGCAGCTCGCGATCCAGCGAATCGAAGGCGGTGACGGCGTACTCCAGATCCTCCGGCGAGCGCGAGGCGTAGGCGCGCGACAGCGCGTCGGCGGTCTGGTGGAACTCGACGATGCCCGGGATGCGCTCGCGCTCGACCGCGGCGGCCAGGACCTGGATCGCCTGCAGGGTACCGTCGTCGAGAAGGGCGGCGGAGGAGAAAGCGGTCGACATGGCGGATCTGGGGGATGAGTCAGCGGATGAGGGAACACACCCAACTGTCTGATTCCACTGCCGTGCTGGTCAACGCCGCCGCACGCCGCGCACGCACTTTCCCGACCCCTGTTGCAGGAACGACTCACCCGCGGGTTGCGCGATGCCGTTACAGCCGGCGCCGCACGATCCCGGCGATCTCGGTGTCGGTCAACACCAGCGGGTTGGTCTTCATGCTGGAGCCGCGGCTGTTGGCGACGACGCGGTCCACGTCGCCGGTGGCCACGCCAAAGGCGGAGAGACGGGGCAGCGCCAGCCGGTCCTGCCACGCGCGCAGCAGCCCGACCAGGGTGTCCAGCGCCTCGCCGTCGCGGGCATGGCCGCTCAGACCGCCCAGCAGGCGGCCGACGCGGGCGTACTTGCGCAGGGCCGGCGAATCGGGAGCGCGCGCCTTGAGCGCGGTGATGTTCACGTCGGTGGCATCGGCCACCAGCGTGCCGCAGACGACGCCGTGCGGAATCGGGAAGAAGGCGCCGAGCGGCGAGGCCAGCCCGTGCACCGCCCCCAGCCCTGTCTGGGCAAGGCAGATGCCGGACATCAGGGCCGCGTAGGCAAGCTGGCTGCGCCCGGCCTCCGCATCCGCGCCGCGCTGCCACGCGGCGAAGAAGCCGGCGGCGAAGGCCTCCAGCCCCGACCACGCCAGCGCATCGGTGATCGGGTTGGCGCGCGTCGAGACGTAGGATTCGAGAAGCTGGGTGAAGGCGTCCATGCCGTTGGCGGCAACGAGGGCGGGCGGGCACGAATCCAGCAACTCCGGATCCACCAGCGCCAGACGCGCCACAAGGTCGTCGTGGCGGAAGGACTTCTTGAAACCGTCCGGCCCGGAGCGGCTGAGCACCGCGTTCTTGGTCGCCTCGCTGCCGGTGCCGGCGGTGGTGGGCACGGCGATGAAGGGCAGCGCCGGCCCGCGGTAGGGCAGCTCCAGCCCCACGCCCTCCAGGTGGTCCATCACCGAGTTGCCGGGCACCAGCAGCCCGGCTATCGCCTTGGCGAAGTCCAGCGCCGCACCGCCGCCGATGCCGACCACCACGTCGAATCCGCCGGCCCGGTGCCCGGCGACCGCCGCGTCCACCTGCTCGGGCGTCGGCTCGCCCGACACGCTGGCTGTGGCCCAGGAGACACCGGCCTCGGCGAGGCCGCGCGTCAGCGCCTCCCACCGGGGGGTGGCGCGGAAGGAGGCGCCGCCGGTCACCAGCAAGGCGCGCGTGCCCAGCGCCGCGACCTCGGCCGGCAGCGTGGCGACGGTGCCGGCGCCGAAGACGATGCGCGGCAGGCGGGCGATGCCGAAGGGGGCGAGGAGGGCGGGGGACACGGCGGAACGCTCCGGACGTTCAGGGGTGGTCGGGATGGACGCGCAGGGTACCCCGCCGCCCGTCGGCGCGGAAGGGGAACCCCGCGGCGAGCGGGGGGTTCTGAGTCCCAACGTGACCGAAGCAACGGGAGAAAGGACGGCGTCTCATGGACATCTACGACCGGATCGAGCAGGACCACGACACGCTGCGCACGCTGCTCACCCGCATCGCCGACGCGCCGGAGGACGACAAGGCGGGGCGCCGCATGCTGTTCGAGCAGCTCCAGCGCGAGCTGTGGGCGCACCACAAGGTGGAGGAGACGGTCTTCTACGCTACCATCGTCAACGCCCGCGCCACCCGTGAGGAGGCGGCCGAGGGGCTGAACGAACACCATCTGATCGACACGCTGCTGGGCGAGCTGAACCTGATGCCCGTCGACGGCACCGCCTGGAAGGCCAAGGTGCAGGTCCTCGACGAACTCGTCCGCCACCACTTGGACGAGGAGGAGGACGAACTGTTCAAGGAGGCGCGCGACACCCTGCCGGACGAGACGGCGCAGGAACTGGCCCGGCAGTTCGACGAGCGCAAGGCGCACGCCGTGGCCGCGCTGGCGCCCCTGAAGGCGGACAAGGGCCGCAGCCAGGGCGCCGGATAACCACCCGCCCGAAGGAGGAGTGGCGGCCCCCCCAAATTTCAAAAGCTTGACCGCGCCGCCCGCTGGAACGGGCCGTTGATGGGGATGTTGCCATTCCATCGCAACACAGCGGGGGAGGCCGCGGTCATGGGCGAGGCGGCAGGGGGCACGGGCACGCCGCTCCGAGAAGGTGCCGACGTTTTGCGCCGGCACAACGTGACGGTGAGCGGACCCACGGCGAAAGAGGCGGGTGTGGCGACGGTGGTGCTCGGCCACGGCTTCGCCACGGACCAGCGCATCTGGCGGCGCATCCGCCCCTGGCTCGACCGCCGATTCCGCACGGTCACCTTCGACATGGCGGGTTGCGGCGGCGCGGCGGCGGACAGCCATGACCCCCTCCGCCATGCCACGCTGGGCGGCTACGCCGACGACCTGCTCGCCATCCTCGACGCGCTGGGCATCGCGCGCTGCGTCTACCTGGGCCACGACGCCGGGGCGATGGCCGGGGCGCTGGCCGCGGTGGAGGCGCCCGAGCGGTTCGAGCGCATGGTGCTTCTGGCGCCGTCCCCCTGTCTGGTGACCCGGCGCGGCTATCGGGCCGGGCTGCCGCCGCAGGCGGCGCAGGCCATCGTCGGCGCGATGACCGCCAACTACGCCGGCTGGGCGCGTGAGTACGCCGCGCTGACGGTGGGCGGTGCGCCGGGCTGCGCGGCGGCGGCGGAGGTGGCCGGCTGCCTGTCGGCGCTGCGCCCCGACATCGCCTTTCAGCAGGCGGTGACGGTGTTCCAGTCCGACCTGCGCGGCTGGATCGACGGCCTGACCGTGCCGGCGGCCATCGTGCATGCGCAGGGCGACCCGCTGGTGCCGCTGGACGCTGTCCGCCATTTGCAGAGGGTGTGGCCGGGGGCGGCGCTGGAGGTGCTGCCGGTCGGCGGGCACCTGCCGCACCTGACGGCGCCGGACCGGGTGATCAGCGTGCTGGTGCGGCACCTGAAGGGCATGGCGGCGGCCTGACGCCGTCCCTCCGAAATCGCTTGCGGCCGGCGGGGCCGGGCTTAATCTGCGGGCTCCCTGCCCCCCCGCATGCCGGTTTCCATGCCCGACGTCCTTTCCACGGAACTGCTCGCCCAGATCGTCGGCTTCGCCGGCACCGCGGCGGGCATGGGGTGGGCGCTGTTCCGCGGGCGCGTGGCCATGCTGGCGGTGCAGTTGGCGGCGTCCGTGCTGTTCACCCTGCATTTTGCCCTCCTGGGGGCGCCGACCGGCAGCCTGATGAACGTGCTGGCGACGGTGCAGGCGGCGGCGGCCATCCCCCTGGGCGCGCGGCCGGGGTTCCGCTACGTCTATCTGGCCGTGCTGCCGCTCATCGCCGCCGGGCTGGCGGCGACGTGGCACGGCGTACCCTCCGTCTTCGCGGCGGCCGGGCTGACCTTCGTCAGCCTGGGGCGTTACCAGACCGACGTGCGGCTGTTTCGTCTGTTCATGGCGGTGGCGCTGCCCTGCTGGTTCGGCCACAACCTTTTGGTGATGTCCGTGCCGGGCATGCTGTCCGACGTCAGCGCGACCGTGATCAACGTGGTGATGCTGGCGCGCATGGGATGGGCGGGAAGAGCGGCGGGGGCCAAAGCGGCCCAGGCTTGACCGCCGTCAAGGACGCGCGGCTACAATGACCGTCAACCGGAGCCGCGACCAGAGGGCGGGCAGGCCCGGACACGGGGGGATGGGATGAAGACCGAGATTCCGGGGTTGCGGCCGACCGACGCCGCGACGTTGCGCACGATCCCGCTGTTCCAGCGCCTGCCCGACCGCGCGCTGTCGGCGCTGGTGGGCAGCGCGCAGGTGCGCCAAGTGCCGCGCGGCACCACGCTGTTCGTGCAGGACGAGAAGGCCGACCGGTTCTTCGTGCTGCTGGAGGGGTGGGTGAAGCTGTACCGGCTGACGCGCGACGGGGCGGAGGCGGTGGTGAACGTCGTCGCCCCCGGCGAGACCTTCGCCGAGGCCGCCATGTTCGCCAGCGGCAAGTTCCCGGTGTGCGCCGAGGCCGTGGCCGACGCCCGCGTGCTGACCCTGACGGCGGAGGGCTTCGCCCGCTGCCTGCGCGAGGACGACCAGATCGCGTTCGCCATGCTGGGCTCGCTGTCGCTGCGGCTGCGCCATCTGGTGCAGGCCATCGAGCAACTGCAGGTGCAGCCCACGCCGCAGCGCGTCGGCACCTTCCTGCTGCGCTTCTGCCCGGAGGGGCCGGGGTCGGCCATGTTCGCGCTGCCCTTCGACAAGGCGCTGATCGCGCGGCGCCTGGGCATGCAGCCGGAGACTTTCTCCCGCGCGCTGGCCAAGCTGCGCGCCGTGGGCGTGGAGACGCACGGCGGCACCATTTCCGTCGCCGACCTGGACGCGCTGCGCCGCTTCTGCCGCGCCGAGGGCGACGAGGACGACGACGCGGATTGATCCCTTCGCGTTTCGCGTGTGGAGGTGGCGCCTCTCCTGTTCACGGCGGTGCGGCCTATGGTATCGTCCCGCCTTCGGGCCCGGCCGGTGGAGCGGGTTCGGCAGGGGATGACCCGGTGGGGATGGGATGAGCGACGAGTTTCTGTTCGCCGACGAGGAGCCGGGCGCGGACGCCGATGCGGCCGCGGCGAAGGACTCCCCGGCGGAGATGGTCGAGCCCTGGCTCATCCTCATCGTCGACGACGACCCGGCCATCCATGCCACCACCAAGATGGTGCTGCGCGGCTTCACCTTCGAAGGGCGGCCGGCGCAGTTCCTGTCCGCCGCCACGGCGGCCGAGGCGCGCGCGGTGATCGAGGCGAACCCGGACATCGCCGTGGTCCTGCTGGACGTGGTGATGGAATCGGACGATGCCGGCCTGAAGCTGGTGCGCCACATCCGCAACGAGATGAACGACCGCCGGGTGCGCATCATCCTGCGTACCGGTCAGCCCGGCCAGGCGCCGGAGCGCGACGTCATCCTCAACTACGACATCAACGACTACAAGTCGAAGACCGAGCTGACGGCGCAGAAGCTGTTCACCTCCGTCGTGGCGGCGCTGCGCGGCTACCAGGACATCACCGCCATCGAACAGCACCGCCAGGGGCTGGAGCGGATCCTGCACGCCTCCTCCTCGCTGCTCGACAAGCGAACCATCGCCGGCTACGTCGCCGACGCCGTGCGGCAGATCGACGAGGTGCTGCCGGCGTGCGAGGGCGCCCTGCTGTGCAGCCGCTGGACGGCCGGCGGCGAGGCCATCGTCATCGGCGGCGGCGGGGTGTTTACCGGGCTGGACAACCGGCCGGTGGCCGAGGTGCTGCCGGAGGAGATCGCCGACGCCATCGCCGGCGCGCTCGGCGCCGTGCGCAACGCCTTCGAGCGCGAGCACAGCATCCTGGTGTTCCGCTCCACCTCGCGCCAGCACGACACGCTGTTCTACCTGCGCCACCGCCACCCGCTGAGCGAGGACGAGCGGCGGCTGGTGGAAGTGTTCTGCTCCAAGGTCGCGGTCGGCTTCGACAATGTGCACTTGTACGAGGAGTTGTCGCAGCTCAACCGCAACCTGGAGAACCAGGTGACGGAGCGCACGCGCGAGCTGGTCGCCGCCACCCGCGCGGCCGAGGCCTCGCGCGCCGAGGCCGAGGCGGCCAACCAGGCGAAGTCGCTGTTCCTCGCCACCATGAGCCACGAGATCCGCACGCCGATGAACGGTGTGCAGGGCATGCTGGAGCTGCTGGAATACACGCCGCTGTCGGCCGAGCAGCGCGAGCTGGTGGCGGTGGTGCGCGATTCCGCCGGATCGCTGCTGACCATCATCAACGACATCCTCGACTTCTCGAAGATCGAAGCCGGGCGGCTGGACCTGGAACGGGTGCCGGTGTCGCTGGCGCAGGTGGTGGAGGGGGTGGCCGACACCCTGGCACCAGGGGCGCGCAAGAAGGACATCCTGCTCATCCCCTACGTCGATCCGGAGCTGCCGGCCTGCGTGCTGGGCGATCCGGTGCGGCTGCGGCAGGTGCTGTTCAACATCGCCGGCAACGCGGTGAAGTTCACGCCGGCCGGGTCGGTGACGCTGCGGGCCGAGCTGATCTCGCTGCTGGACGGCAAGGCGACGGTGGGCATCACCGTCATCGACACCGGCATCGGCATCGCCCGCGACGTGCAGGCCCGCCTGTTTCGCCCCTTCACCCAGGCCGAGGCATCGACGACCCGGCGCTTCGGCGGCACGGGGCTGGGCCTCTCCATCTGCCGGCGCATCGCCGAGCTGATGGGCGGCGAGATCGGCGTGGAGAGCGAGCCCGGCAAGGGCGCCACCTTCTGGTTCACCTTCACCGCCGAGGTGTCGGAGAGCGAGGTTCCGCCGCCGCCGCTGGCCGGGCTGTCGGTGCTGGTGGTGGCGCGCACGCCGGACGAGCGGCGCTTCCTGGCCCGCTACCTCGCCGCCGACGGCGCCCAGGCGGCGGAGGCCGCCGACACCCACGCCGCACTGGGCGCTCTGGCGGAGGGTGCGCGCTTCGACGGGCTGGTGCTGGCCGAGGAGGATGCGGCCGGGGAACTGCTGGGCGATCCGCGGTTGGCCGGCGCCGGGCTGGTGGTGCTGACGCGGCAGGTGCAGCCGGCGACGCCGGGCGGTGCCGTGCCGGTGGCGCGGCCGGTGCGGCGCACCCATCTGGCGCGTGGCGTGCTGGTGGCGACCGGCCGCTCGACGCCGGAGGCCGAGGGGCTGGCCGTGGAGGAGAGTGCGGCCGCCGAGCCACCGCCGCTGGCGACCGCCAAGCCGGCCGCCCCCAGCGTGGAGGAGGCGCTGGCGCGCAACCGGCTGATCCTGGTGGCCGAGGACCACCCGACCAACCGGCAGGTGCTGCTGCGCCAGCTGGCCCTGCTGGGCTACGCCGCCGAAGTGGCGGAGGACGGGCGCGAGGCGCTGGAGCGCTGGCGCACCGGGCGTTACGCGCTGGTGCTGACCGACTGCCAGATGCCGGAGATGGACGGCTTCGACCTGACCCGCGCCATCCGCGCGGCGGAGGCGGAAACGGGCGCGCGCATGCCCATCGTCGCCATCACCGCCAACGCCATGGAGGGGGAGGCGCAGCGCTGCCTCGCCGTCGGCATGGACGACGCGGTGTCCAAGCCCACCGAGATCGGCCAACTGCGCCGCATCCTGGAACGCTGGCTGCCGCCGGACGGCGAGGGGGCGGAAGGCGCGCCGCTGGACCTGACCGCGCTGAGCAGCCTGTTTGACGGCGACGCCGACTTCATCCGCCAGCTTCTGGACGAGTTCCTGACGTCCAACCGCGCGACGCTGGCGCGGCTGGAGGAGGCCTTCGCCGGGCGTGCCTGGGACGAGGTCCGGCAGGCCGGGCACAAGCTGGCCGGCTCCTCCCGCACGGTGGGTGCGCGCGACCTCGCCGCCGTGGGCGACGCCATCGAGACGTCGGTGCTGGACGGCCGCCTGGACGGAATGGACGAGATGGTGGACCGCGCGGGGCGGGAGCTGGCGCGGTTGGCGGACTACATCGCACGGGTGTGAGGTGCGGACGTTGGGTTTTGCGGCTTGCGCATCAACCCACCCTACGGGCGCGTTCCCTCCACCGTTATGCCCGGCCTCGTGCCGGCCATGACGAAAATTAAGGATTTTCAGTAGGTTGGGTTGAGCGTGAGCGAAAACCCAACGTTCACCGCCTTCCAAAGAAAACGCCCCTCCCCGGCGGCGCCGGGGAGGGGCTTTTCGTACGAGCGCTCAACCGAACTTGTAGCTGATGCCGTAGCCGCCGCGGGGGTAGTCCCAGGCGATGTTGCCGCGGTCCTGGCAGATGACGCGGCAGGTGCCGCACTCCAGGCAGCCGTCGGTCACCAGCGTCACGCTGCCCGTCTCGTTCTTGCTGTAGCAGGCGGCGGGGCAGCAGAAGGTGCAGGCCTGCGTGTCGCACGACGTGCAGGTCGCCGCGTCCTTGATGCGGATGTGCGGGTGGCTTTCGTCGACGATGTACCGGTTCTGGTACAGCTTCTCTTCGATCTTCACCATCATGGTCATCGCACGGCCCTCACCAGCTTGATCGCGTCACCCACCAGACCCAGCACCGAGCGCTTCTTGACGAAGGACTTCATGATCTCCTTCTCCTTCGTGCGCTTGTCGACGCTGTCCACGGTGAACCAGTTGTGCGCGGCGGCCGTGATGGCGTCGGGGTAGGCGTCGAAGAACTGCTTGTTCTCGTGCATGATGCCCGGCAGCTCGCGGTACTTCTTCAGGTCCTTCATGATGAAGCTGTCGTCCAGCTTCTTCTTGTAGACGGCGAGGTTCGACGCCGTCATGGACTTGCCGGCGCGCTTCATCTCGATCACCGTCTCGGCCGCCATGCGCCCCGACGCCATGGCGAGGTTCGAGCCCTCGCGGTGCGCGGCGTTGTTGAAGTGCGCGGCGTCGCCCACCACCATCCAGCCGTCGCCGTACAGCTGCGGAACCGCCTTGTAGCCGCCCTCGGGGATCATGTGGGCGGCGTACTCCTTGGTCTCCGCGCCCTCGATCAGCGGCTTGATGACGGGGTGGTTCTTCAGGTCCTCCAGCATCTTGTACGGCGGGCAGTTGCCGTGCTTGAAGTCGGAGATGAGGCAGCCGATGCCGATCGTCAGCGATTCCTTGTTGGTGTACAGGAACGCGGTGCCGACCATGCCCTTGGTCACCTTGCCCATGATCTCGATGACGACGCCCTCTTCGCCCTTCAGGCCGAAGCGCTGCTCGATCACCTCGGGATCGATGAACATGATCTCCTTGACCGCCAGCGCCACGTTCTGCGGCTCCAGCTCTTCCTGGTAGCCGGAGCGCTTGGCGAGCAGCGCGTTCACGCCGTCGGCCATGATCACCACGTCGGCGTGGATCTCGCCGTTCACGCGGTCGGTCTTCACGCCGATGACCTTGCCCGACGCGTCGCGGATCAGGTCGGTGACCGTGGTCTCGCAGATCTGCAGGCCGCCGGCCTTCTTGATCCGCTCGGAGAACCACTTGTCGATGTTGGCGCGGATGATGGTGTAGCGGTTCGGCGCCTCGGAGTTGAAGCTCTCCGAACGGTAGTTGGTGCCGATGTAGTTGTCGTCGCCCAAGAGCCAGATGCGCTGCTCGATGATGTGGCGCTCGGTGGGGCAGTCGTCGCGGAAGTCCGGGATGATCTTCTCCAGCTCCGCGGCGTACATGATGCCGCCCTGGA
>DASPIO010000069.1:0-13061 GCA_035629155.1 Azospirillum sp.
ATCGACCTGCAGGTCGACGGCGGCATCAACGCCGAGACGGCGCGCCTCGCCATCGAGGCCGGGGCCGACGTCCTCGTCGCCGGCACCGCCACCTTCTCCGGCGGACCCGACATGTACGCCGAAAACATCCGCAAGGTGCGCGGCGGCTGACGAAAAAAGAGCGCCCGGCAGCCGGGTGGCCGCCGGGCGAAGTCCGCCCAATCCGGGAGCGTTCGCTCCCGGCAACCATCCCCTTCGGGATTCGCGATCGACCCGGTGCCTACTTCGCCTTCTTGACGACGATGCTCCAGTGGTTGTCGTGCTTGTCGCACGACACCAGCTCGTGGCCGACCTTCTTGGTCCAGGCCGGGATGTCGTCGGCCGACCCCCGGTCGGACGACAGGATTTCAACCTCATCCCCCATATCCAGCGGCTTGAGGGCCGCGATCAGCTCCATCAGCGGGCCGGGGCAGAAGGCGTTGCGGGCGTCGACGGTGTGGCGGCGGGCCATGATGCATGAACTCCTTGGCGAAACGGACAGCGGTATCAAGCGGCGTTGGCGCCGCGAGCCGCGGAATGACAGGACCGGATGAAGGCGGCGAACCGCTTGGGCCAGGCGTTGCCGCCGACCCCGCGCAGGTGGGTGAAGGCGGCGAGCGTGTTGTGGACGATGATGCCGTCGTGCACGCCGTCGATGCCGTGGCCGCGCTCAACCGCGTAGGCGAAGCGGCAGCCGGGATCGAGGTTGGCGACACCCGCGTAATGGAATTCGTGCGCCTGCACCGTGCCGCCCGCCCCTGGCCAGGGAAAGGCGTCCGTTTCACGCATGCGAACGTGTCCGCGGCCCTGCGGGCGCTTGTGCATCACGGTGTCGAGCGGCAGCGCGCCGGCCATGGCGTGGCGCCGTTCGCCCCACGCGATCGAGCGCGACAGGTACATCAGCCCGCCACACTCGGCGTAGGTCGGCAGCCCCGCCTCGATCGCGGCGCGCACCGAGGCGCGCATACCGGCGTTGGCTTCCAGCGCCGCCATATGCGTCTCCGGGAAGCCGCCGCCGATGAACAGCGCGTCCAGCCCCGGCGGCAGCGCGCTGTCGCGCAGCGTGTCGAAGGGTACCAGCTCGAAGCCCTCGGCGGACAGCGCCTCCAGGTCCTCGGGATAGTAGAAGCCGAAGGCGGCGTCTCGGGCCACGCCGATGCGCCCGCTGGGCGCGGCCGGAACCTGCAGCGGCAGCGGCGGCACGGCGAGCGCCGGGGCGGCGCGGGCCACCTCCAGCAGCCGGTCGAGATCGACCTGCGCGGCGATGGCGTCGCGGATGCGGCGGATGACGGCGGCCGACTGCGCCTCCTCGTTCGCGGGCACGAGGCCCAGGTGGCGCTCGGTGATTTCCAGCTCGGCGGAGCGGTGGACGGCGCCGAGAACGGGCAGGTCGGTGAAGGTCTCCACCGCCTCGCGCAGCTTGCTCTCGTGGCGGCCGCCGGCGACCTTGTTGAGGATGACCCCGGCGATGCGCACGTCGGGATCGAAGGCCCGATAGCCCATCAGCAGCGGCGCCACGCCGCGCGTGATGCCGGAGCCGTCAATCACCAGCACCACCGGCGCCCGCAGCAGCTTCGCCAGCGCCGCGCCGGAGTCCCGGCCCTGAGGATCGACGCCATCGTGCAGGCCCTTGTTGCCCTCTATGATCGACACGTCGGCCCCCAGGGCATGACGACGGAAGAAGCCGGCAATCTCGTCGGGGGCCTGCGTGTTGAAATCCAGGTTGCGGCAGGTCCGGCCGGAGGCGGCCGAGTGCCACATGGGATCGATGTAGTCCGGTCCCTTCTTGAACGGCTGGACCGCCAGCCCGCGTTCCGCCAAAGCCGCGCACAAGCCCAGGGTGATGGTGGTTTTGCCCGAAGACTTGTGCGCAGCGGAGACGAACACGCGGGCCATGGCGATGCTCCAGTGGGTTATGCCGCCCCGGCGAGGGAGGCGGTGTTGCGGGTACGCCAGAGCTGGGCGGCCAGATCCTCGGCGTCGGCGTGCGACTGGGCCCGGCCAAGCAGCTTGAGCGCCACGGCGGTGGTGGCGATCACCACGTCGCGGCCCTCGGGATCCTCGGCGGCGCCGGTCCACAGCGCGGCCAGCCGCTTGATGTCCAGCGTCTCGTCATGGCGCACCGTGGTGCCGGCGGCCGTTGGCGCCCACACCTCGGCTCCCAGCACGCCGTCGGCGATGGTGTAGACCTCGCAGGGCTTCTCCGGCCGCCGTTCGGCCTCGCCGCCCTCGCCCTTGAACACGGCCATGTAGGGCTGCCCCAGCAGGGCGGCCGACTTCTGGTGCGCGTCGCGGTAAGGCGGATGGGCGACGCCCATGATCTGGCAGCGTGCGCCGAACGGGTTCAGCATGCGCGCCACCGTGTGCACGGGGTTGCGCAGGCCCAGCACGCTCTTCAGCCCGATGATGTCGTGCAGTTTCGGCGCCATGCCGGCGAGCGGCAGGTAGGCGAAGCGGCGGGCGCGCAAGTGCGCAACGGCCTCTTCCGGAGTCGCCGCCACCGGCACGCCCAGCGCCTCCAAGGCACCGCCGCTGAACAGACGGCCCGCCGTGTGTCCCTCGGTGCCGTGCATGAAGACGGTGGTGCCGTTCTGCGCCAGCAGCAACGCCGACAGCAGGAACCACGGCAGGCGGCGCGACTTTCCGGCGTAGCTCGGCCAGTCCAGGTCCACCGCCGGCGCGTCGGCCGGCAGGACGAGGCTGTCGCGCGCGGCACGGGCGAAGCCGGCCAGTTCCTCTGGCGTCTCGGTCTTCACGCGGATCAGGCAAAGGAAGGCGCCGAGTTGGATCGGCTCCACCTCGCCGCGCAGGATCATGGAAACGGCGGCGTAGGTCTCCTCCTCCGTCAGGGCGCGCGACAGCGTCGGGCCCTTGCCGAGGATGCGGACGTACTGGGCGAAGGGGTGCTCTTGCGTCATAGGGCTGTGTGGTCCTTGAAGGTCATCGGCGCGCCGCATGGCTCCTCTCAGGCGTTCGCCTCGGCGTGGTGCTTGTCGACCTCGGCGTCCGCCAGACTGGCCGGCAGGAAACGGAACGCCGCGCTGGCGACCGTGATGATGAGGAGCGCCACGGCCGCCCCGCCGAGCCCGAGCAGAAGCTCCGGCAGGCTCGGGTCATAGGCCCCCACCGTACCGTCGAACGCGTCCGACGTCACCTGCATGCCGGGGAAGAGGGAGAGCGGGAACGCCTGCCCGCCGATGACGATCACGTAGACCTGCGCCAGCCCGCCGACGATCACCAGCGCCGCCGCCAGCAGCACGTTCGAACGCGTGGTGTTGAACCCCGGGTGAAGCAGCAGGATCAACGGCAGGACCGTGCCGACGAGGATCTGACCGCCCCAGAAGAGCAGGGTGTAGACGCCACCCGAACCCAGGAAGAAGTGCTCCACCTCGCCGCCGCGCGCCGTGTAGAGGTTCGTCAGGTGCTGCACCACCACGAGATAGAAGGTCGCCGCCACGAACAGGGCCTGAAGCTTGGCCAGCCGCTTGACCATGGCGTCGCCGACCTCGCGGTCCTCCATGCGGTACAGCCCGACCACGACGAGCAGAAAGACCGCCTTGCCGAAGCTGAGCGACATGGCGATGAACAGCGGCGCCATCACCGCCGAGTGGTAGGTCTCGCGCGCCACGAGGAAACCGAAGATCGAACCGGTGCCGGTGGTCAGGATCAGGCGCCAGAGGAACGCCGCCAGGCCGACCTTACCGGAATGCCCGTTCATCCGGCGGTCGAGCATCGTCCACAGATAGACGCCGACGATGGCGAAGAAGCCGTTGTAGAGAATGACGTTCCAGGCGAAGATCGAACTGAAGTTGAAGTGCGTCATCGCCACGACCAGCCGGTCCGGCCGGCCGAGGTCGAGCACCAGCACCATCAGCCCGCCGGCCAGCAGCGCCACCGCGGTCAGACCCGACAGCGGGGCCAGCGGCTTGTACGGCGCCTTGCCGAACACCGAGCCGATGGACGCCACGTTCAACGCGCCCGACGCGGCGACGATCAGGAAGATCGCGAAGACGTGCGGCAACCCCCAGACGACCTGGTTGCTCATACCCGTCACGACGTGGCCGTGGTGCTCCATGTAGAGGGCACTGCCCAGCCCGACCGCGGCGACCGCCGCGAGCACGCCCAGCATGGGGTAGAAGTGCGGCCCCGTGTCCAGCGTAGTGAACGGCATCTTGGTCTTGGCCATGGCGGATCAGAGCCCCTGGTAATGGACGCCGGTGTCGAGGCGCAGGTCGGCGCGCAGGCGCGCCGGCGCCACCTCGCGCACTCGCTTGGCAATGGCGCTGTTCGGATCGTTGAGGTCGCCGAAGAGGATCGCCCCCTTGCCGGCCCCCGCGCAGGCATCCACGCAGACCGGCAGCTTGCCGGCATCAACGCGGGTGACGCAGAGGTTGCAGGCCTCCACCGTGCCATTGCCGCGCGGCGTGCCGGGGCGCTGGTTGGCGATGTCCTCGTGCACGAAGGATCGCGCCTTGAACGGGCACGCCATCATGCAGTACCGGCAGCCGATGCAGATGTGCCGGTCGACCAGGACGATGCCGTCCGCCCGCTTGAACGATGCCCCGGTCGGGCAGACGTCGACGCACGGCGGCTTGGCGCAGTGCTGGCACATGACGGGCAGCGAGGCGGTCTTGCCGCTTGCCGGGTCCTTCACGTCCACCTTGCGCACCCATTTGGGCGCCTGGTCGGGACGACCGTGCGTCGGATCGCTCCAGCCGTGCTCGGCGCCGCAGGCCTGGACGCAGGCGTTGCAGCCGGCGTCGCACTTGGTGGTGTCGATCAGCAAGCCCCATCGCTTGCCCGACGTGGCCGCCGCGTCGGCCGGCTGCGGAGCCATCAGCACGATGCCGGGGGCGAGCGTCAGCGCGCCGATGCCGGCTAGGAGTGAGCGGCGCGTGGGGTTGGAAAGGACGTCCGTCATTTCGATGCCCCCGGCGCCGAGTTGTGACAGGAGAAGCAGTCGATGCGCACCGCCGCACTGTCGTGACAGGTGCGGCAGAAGTGGCGGGAGTCCGCGGCCGTCACCGCATGCCCGTCCGCACCCTTCACCGCGTGGCAGTCCAGGCAGGCGCCCAGGCTGCGATCGGACGGGCGCTCGCCCCGGTGCATGGTGTCGTCACGCTGATGCAGCAGCATCTCGAAGTGGTTGCGGCGCATGGTGGCGGAGTCCGCCACGCACTGCCCCGGCCATTTCGCCGTGCCTTCGGCCATGGCGCCGTCCACGACACCAAGTGCCGAAAGGACCAGCGCCAGGGCCGCCAGCACAAAGGTGCGAACGCCCGCCATCACACTCACTCCCCCAGGCCCATCTGGATGTAGCCGGTCGGGCAGACGTCGTTGCAGACGTGGCAGCCGATGCACTTCGTGTAGTCGGTCTGCACGTAGCGCCCCGTTGCCTTTGCCGCCTTCGGCGTGCGCGACACCGCGTCCTGCGGACAGAAGATGACGCAGTTGTCGCACTCGAAGCACATGCCGCAGCTCATGCAGCGCTTGCCCTCGGCGACCACCTGCTCTTCCGTCAGCGGAACGAGGCGTTCCTGGAAGTTGCCCAGCACCTCCTCGGCGCCGATCTCCACATGGTCGCGCAGATTGCGCGGCGTGTGGCCGAAGTGGCCGAGGAACAGATCCTCGTGCGTGATGACCTCGTGCTTGCCGCGGTCCTCGTAGTTGTGGACGGCGAACTTGGCATCCGACGTGCCGCGCCGGCCGCCGCCCTCGTCCGGCGTGAACGGCTCCGGCGCGATGCCGACGACGTTCATGCGGTCGATCAGGTCGAAGTGCACGACGTCCACGCGCGGACGGCGGTCTTCCTCGACGCCGGCCAGGAAGTGGTCGATGCTCTCCGCCGCGATGCGGCCGTGGCCGATGGCGGTCGTCAGCAGGTGCGGGCGCACGATGTCACCGCCGACGAAGTGCTTGGGCTTGCCCGGCACGCGCAGCAGCTTGTCGGCGTTGATGAAGCCGCGGCCGTTGTCGAACGCCTCCAGCCCGTCCATGTCGCCCTTCTGGCCGATGGCGGCGACGATCAGGTCGCACTCCACCTCGAACTCGGTGCCGGCGATCGGGCGCGGCGTCTGGCCGTCCATCTCGCACTTGCACAGCTTCAGCGCCTTGGCGCGGCCGTCCGGCCCCTTGATGACTTCCAGCGGCATGACGCTGCCGCGGATGTCCACGCCTTCGCGCTTGGCGTCGTTCACCTCCTGCTCAGCGGCGGTCATCTTCTCCACCGGGAAGAGCGAGGTGAGCATGACCTCGGCGCCGCCGCGGGCGGCGGAGTCCGCCACGTCGTGCGCGGTCTGGCCGAAGATCACGTTCTCCGGCCGGTCCTTTTCGTGGGCGTGCTGGATGTGGCCGATGCGGCGCGCCACGGAGGCGACGTCGATCGACGTGTCGCCACCGCCCACCACGATCACCTTGCCGGTGACGCCCTTCAGGCGCCCTTCGTTGAAGGCGCGCAGGAAGCCGACGCCGCTGACGCAGTTCGGCGTGTCCTTCCAGCCCTGCACGGGCAGGCCGCGGCCCTCATGGGTGCCGATGCCCCAGAAAATGGCGTCGAACTCGGCCTCGAGCGTCGCGACGGACACGTCGCGGCCCACGCGCACGCCGGCGCGCACCTCCACGCCCATGTCCAGGATGCGCTTGATCTCGCCATCCAGCACGTCACGCGGAGTGCGGTAGCCGGGGATGCCGTAGCGCATCATGCCGCCCAGCTCCGGCTTCTCCTCGAACAGCACCACGGCGTGGCCGCGGCGGCGCAGGTGGAAGGCGGCCGACAGGCCGGCCGGACCGCCGCCGATCACGGCGATGCGCCGGCCGGTTTCGGCTCCCGGTGTCTCGAACGTCAGGCCCTGGTTCAGCGCCCAGTCGCCGACGTAGTGTTCGACCGCGTTGATGCCGACGTGATCCTCGACCTCGTTGCGGTTGCAGCCGTCCTCGCACGGGGCCGGGCAGACGCGGCCCATGACCGACGGGAACGGGTTGGCGCTGGTCATGCGGCGGAACGCATGCTCCTGCCACGCCGTGCCTTGCGCGGGCTTGTCCTGGCCGCGGGCGATGGCGAGCCAGCCGCGGATGTCGTGCCCCGACGGGCACGACGCCTGGCACGGGGCCGTGCGGTGCACGTAAGTCGGGCACTTGTGCGACCAGCCGGCCTGGAAGATCTCCTCCTGCCAAGCCCGCGGCTTGTGGTCACCGTCCTTATACCGACGGAAGGTGAGCCCGGTCGGTTTGGCGTCAGCCGTCTTCGCATCCATCAGGCGCTTCCTCCTAAGACGTTAATCGTTGCCACCGAGCCGGATGGCTTTGCTCACGAGCTGATGCACCGACACCACCATCTCCATCCCCATGCCGTACTGGGGCAGGACCTTGGTGAACTGGCTCTTGCAGATGGCGCAGATGGCCGCCATGTGCGTGACCCCCTGCTCCTTGACGACCTGTTGCAGGGCGCTGACGCGCGGCTGGGCGCCCTTGACGCGCAGCTCGATCAGATCGTCCGTCAGCAACCCGCCGCCGCCGCCGCAGCAGAAGGTCTTGTCGTGGATGGTGTCGGGGTGCATGTCGACGAACTTGGGCACGCTGGCCTTGATGACCTCGCGCGGGATGACGAACTGCCCGCCCTCGAAATCACCCATCCGCGAAGCCCGCGCAACGTTGCACGAGTCGTGGAAGGTCAGCGTCATGCCCGTATTGGCTTCCTTGTCCAGCCGGATGCCGCCGCGCTTGATCAGATCCCAGGTGAATTCCAGGATGTGCTGCGGCACCGGATAGCGCGGGTCCAGGAAATCCCAGGGTCCCGCCAGCGTGTTGAGGAACGAGTAGGCGACGCGCCACGCGTGCCCGCACTCGCCGAACACGATGCGCTTCACCTTGAGATCGATGGCCGCTTGGCGGATGCGGTTGGCGATCTTGTGCATCTGCTCGTACGAGCCGATGAACATCGCGAAGTTGGCCGCCTCCGACGCGTGCGAGCTGAGCGTCCAGCTCACGCCGGCCTGGTGGAAGACCTTGGCGTAGCCGATCAGCCCGTCGACGTGCGGTTCGGCGAAGAAATCCGCGCTCGGCGTCACCAGCAGGACATCGGCTCCCTCCACGTCGAGCGGGAACTTGACCTCGTGCCCGGTGTCGTCGCGGACGTCCTCCTCCAGCCCTTCCAGCGTGTCGGCCAGCGCCGGCTCCGGCAGGCCCAGGTTGTTGCCGATCTTGTGGACCTTGGTGATGATCTCGTTTGAATACTTCTGGCCCAGCCCGACGTGGTCCATGATGTCGCGCGCCGCCATGGAGATCTCGGCCGTGTCGATGCCGTAGGGGCAGAACACCGAGCAGCGGCGGCACTGCGAACATTGATGGTAGTAGCTGTACCAGTCGTCCAGGACCTCCTTCGTCAGGTCCTTGGCACCCACCAGCTTGGGGAATATCTTGCCCGCCGTGGTGAAATAGCGGCGGTAGACACTGCGCATCAGGTCCTGACGCGCCACCGGCATGTTCTTGGGATCGCCGGTGCCGAGGAAGTAATGGCACTTGTCGGTGCAGGCCCCGCACTTGACGCAGGCATCCAGGTAGACCTGCAGCGAGCGGTACTTGCCCAACAGCTCGCCCATCCGGGCGATCGCCTTCGGCTGCCAGTCCTCGACCAGTCCGCCGGGGAAGCCCAGCGGTTCCTGGTGCGCGGGGGCGGCGACGAACGGCTTCAGGTGCGCCATGCAGCCGGGGGCGAGGTCGGGCGTCTCGCGAAGCTCGACGTCCTCGGTCAGGGCGGGGATGGCGTAATCGGCCACGGTCGTGTGCCTTTCCGTCGGGAATGGGGTCAGCGCTGCTGGTCGAGCGGCAGCGCCCAGGCCGCCACGTGGCGGCGCTCGCGCGCATCATCGGCCTGGTTGCGCGTCGGCGAGAAGAAGACGCCCGGCGCATGCAGCAACTTGGAGAACGGGAAGACGATCATCAGCGCCGCCACCAGCAGAAGGTGGATCAGCAGGAAACCGTCCATCGGCAGCGCGCCGATGTGGAAGCGCATGAGGCCGAGGAAGAACGCCTTGACCGCCATGATGTCGGTGTGCGCCACCATCTTCATCGCCATGCCGCTGGCGCCGATGCCGAGCAGCAGCACGAGCATCAGGATGTCAGACGGCCCGGTGATGTAGCGGATGCGCGGCAGCACCAGACGGCGGGCCAGCAGAGCCGCCAGACCGGCCATCATGGCCAGCGCGGCCGGCACGGCCAGCGGTTGCACCCACACCACCCAGAACCACACCGGCTCCACGAAATAGCGGAGATGCCGCAGCAGGACGAGCAACAGGCCCAGGTGGAAGAGGACGGCGAAGGCCCACAGCGGCTTGTTGCCGCGGAACAGGCTTTCGAAGAGCGCCACCTCCCGCGCCATGCGGACCACCACACCCGACCGCGTCAGCGGCGCCGGCGTGGTGGGGATCTTCAGCGGCGCCGGGGTGCGCGCGTACTGGGCGATCTTGTATCCCAGCCCGCCCAACAGCACCGCCGTCGCGGCGTAAAAGAGAAGTGCGAAGAGAACCGACATGCTGCCGCCCATGTGCTCGTGCGGTGTATGCGAAAGGCTCTGCCTCTCGCGCTCTCCGCCAAGGGCCTCGAGCCCCTGGATCCCGTTCCGTCGGGTTTTCGCCACCCCCGCCCCAACCTACGAGGCAAGTCGCAGGTTGGGTCGAGGCGACGCCGAAAACCCAACGTCAGCGGCCGGTCACACGCAGCCGGTCGGCTTCGGCAGGCCGCCGATCTTGCAGGCCTGCTTGGCCGGGCCGTAGGGGAAGAGTTCGTACAGGTACTTGTTGGAGCCCTTCTCGGCGCCCAGCTTCTTCGTCAGCGCCTTGGTCAGCACGCGGATGGCCGGGGCGATCTGGTACTCCTGGTAGTATTCGCGCAGGAAGTTGATCACCTCCCAGTGCTCGGCCGTCATGTCGACGCCTTCCTTATCGGCGATCAGTTTGGCCACGTCCTCGTTCCACTGGGCGAGGTCGGTGAGGTAGCCCTCTTCGTCGGCCTCGATGGTCTTCCCGTTGATCTCGTACGACATGTGCGTCTCCTGGTTCGATTGGGCGGTTTTTTATGTCAGAGCCACGCCGTGGCGGTGCCCATGCGGGCGACCAGCTCGACGAAGCCCGGGTAGTCGACGGTCTTGATGCCGTCGATCAGGGGGGCGTCCTTCACGCCGCGGGCCTGGAGGTCGTTCACGAGGACGTAGACCTCGTGATCCGCCGCCGCCTGCGTCATGCGCTCGGCAAAACGGGTGCCGGCCAGCGCGGCGTAGACCGCGTCCTCGTACAGGAGAATGGCCGAGCCCTTGACCGCCCGCGACAGGCAGGCGTCCAGGGTGTTGCGCTCAAACGGCGATTTGTTGACGGTGTGCAGCATGGCTTTCCTCACGCGCTCAGGACGACGTCCATGGAGGCGACCAGCTCGGCCATGGCGGCGCGGCTGACCACTTCCACCGGGATCACGAGGTCGTCGGCGGTGAGGCCGCGCTCGTCCAGGGACTCCTGCTCGGCGAAGATCTTCTCGATGCCGTAGCCGTCCAGCGCCCGGTAGGTGTTGGCGAAGTCCTTCACCTCCAGCCCGCCCTTGGCGTCCTGGCCCTTCTTCAACTCGTAGACGCCATCGTCCAGGAAGCAGACGTGGACGTCCTGGTCGAACATCGCGGCGATGAGGATCATCTCCAGCACTTCAAGCGCGTAGACGGTGCCGTGCGGCGCCTTGCGGTTGAGGTACATGAACTTCTTCATGACGGGTTCGTCGCTCATGGATTCCTCTCTCCCCGCTCAGTCGCCGAACGCCACGAGGCGGTCGGCGTCGATGCCGGCCTCGACGAGCTGGCCGAGGCCCGTGATGCGGAACCCGGGCGCCAGCACCTCTTCCTTGATGCCGCGGCGCAGGCCGGCGGCGACGCAGACGGCGAGGTCGACGCCGTGCTTTTCCGCCAGCGCCGACCAGCGCTTGACAATGTTGCGGTCATCCTGCGGCGGGTCGGACAGCTTGTTCCCGTTGAGAACGCCGTCGTAGTAGAAGAAGACCCGGACCACCTCGTGCCCCATGTCGAGCGCCGCCTTGGTGAAGTGATAGGCGGAGTCCGAGGCCTGGTGGTTGTAGGGGCCCTCGTTGACGAGAATGGCGAACTTCATGAACCGTACCCCCCTTTAGAAGCGGAGCTGCGCCGAAGCGTTCAGGCTTGCGCGGCCACCACGCCAATTGTCCAGGTGGTACTTCGTGAAGGGCAGACCCGTCAGTTCGAAGAAGCGCGCCCAGCCGATACGGTCGATCCACTCGCCCATACGCTCCCAAGGCTTGGCATTTTCCTTGTAGGCGTAGAGGATCTGCTTGACGATGGCAGAGGCTTCCGGCCAACGCGGGGCGTTGTTGGGGATGCCCGCCGCGACCAGCTTGTGGAAGGTCGGCTTGGACCGGGTCGAGGAGTGCTTGCCGCCCACCCAGATGGCGATCTTGGTGTGCACCGGATCGTTGATCTGCATCGGCGGGCACGGCGGGTAGCAGGCGCCGCAGCACACGCACTTCTTTTCATCGACTTCCAGCGACGGCTTGCCGTTCACCAGCGCCGGGCGGATGGCCGCCACCGGGCAGCGCGCCACCACGGCCGGACGCTCGCAGACGTTGGCGACGAGGTCGTGGTTGATCTTCGGCGGCTTGGTGTGCTGGATGTTGATGGCGATATCACCCTGGCCGCCGCAGTTGATCTGACAGCAGGACGTCGTGATCTTCACGCGGTTCGGCATTTCCTCATTGCGGAACTCCTGCTCGAGTTCGTCCATGAGGGCCTTCACCACGCCCGACGCGTCGGTGCCGGGAATGTCGCAGTGCAGCCAACCCTGGGTGTGCGAGATCATCGACACCGAGTTGCCGGTGCCGCCCACCGGGAAACCCGCCGCCTCCAGCGCGTCGATCAACGGCTGCACCTTCTCGAAGCTCGACACCATGAATTCGATGTTCGAGCGGACGGTGAAGCGCACATGCCCTTCGGCGAAGGTGTCGGCGAGGTCGCACAACGTGCGGATGGTGTAGACGTCCATCTGGCGCTGCGTGCCGGCGCGCACGGTCCACACCTCCTCGCCGGTCTTGGCGACGTGGTGCAGAACGCCGGGACGCGGCCGGTCGTGCCAGGCCCACTGCCCGTAGTTCTTCTTCAGCAGCGGGTGCATCATCGGGAAGGGATCGGGCACGCCGCATTCGACGGTCTGGTGCACAGCCTCAGCCACGGTCATCGTTTCCTCCAGGTCCAGTCGGGCGTGCGTTCACTCGGCGGCCGGCGCGAGACGCCGGTCCTTCCACTTCTCCACCTCGTCCTCCCAGTCATCCATGCGGACGAAGGAGTTGGTGCGCGGATGCGTGATCATGTTCGGGTCGAGTTCGATGCCCAGCGCCTCGACGAAGTTGGCCAGCCCGATGCGCTCGATCATCTCGCCGGTGCGCTCGTGCTCCAGGGCGTTCTCGGCGAAGAAGTCGACGATGTTCTTGGCCAGCTCGACCAGCTTCTCGTAGTCCTCTTCCGTCTCCATCTTCATGAAGGGGACGATGATGGTGCCCATCAGGTCACCGATCTTCAGCGTGCGCTTGCCGCCCAGCAGCACCGCGAGGCCGCGCTCCTTGCCCGGCTTCAGCGCCTTGGTCATGACGTTGATGCAGTGCATGCAGCGCACGCAGCTCTTGTTGTCGACCTCCAGCGTGTCGTCGTCGTTGAGCGACAGCGCGTTGGTCGGGCACATCGTGACGATCTGGTCGATCGCCCACTTGCGGCCGTTCTTGGCGACGTACGCCTTGACCTCTTCCTGGTCGACCTGCATGTCGTCCTTCCAGGTGCCGATCACCGCGAAGTCGGCGCGCTGGGTGGCGTTGGTGCAGTCGTTGGCGCAGCCCGAGAACTTGAACTTGAACTTGTAGGGCAGCGACGGGCGGTGCATGTCGTCGAGGAAGGCGTTGATCATCGTGCGCAGCGCCTTGGCCTCGTCGTAGCACGACTGCTCGCAGCGCGCGGCACCGACGCAGGAGACCGAGGTGCGCACGCCGGCACC
>DASPIO010000070.1:0-7628 GCA_035629155.1 Azospirillum sp.
CAACACCGCCTCGATCAACAACACCGCGGCCGGCATCGGCAACGTCGCCAAGCAGGGTGTGATGACCGTGCAGGGCGCCGGCGGCGGGCGCCTGCTGGGCCTGCCGGGCGGCGCCAACACGGCGGTGCTCGGCAACACGGCCGCCGGCATCGGCAACAAGGCGGTGCAGCAGGGCATGGTCTTCCAGGGCGCGGGCTTCGGCGCCTCCAACCTGCTCAGCGGCCAGAACACCGCCGCCGGCATCGGCAACTTCGCCGGCCAGAGCCTGTTCTCCGTCCAGCGCTGATCCCCCAACCCCAACCGCACGGCCCGGAAGCCACCCTTCCGGGCCGTGCGCGATTCTAGGTAAACGACGCCAGGATGTGGTGGGAACGGGTGAACCGCTCTTCCAGGCGCGAAACCAGGATGCGGATCTCGTCGGGTTGACCGTCGGCGCAGGCGATCTCGATCGCCTCGCTCTGCCGCTGCAGGGCGGTCAGGCCGAGCGGCGACGCCATGGCCGTCAAATCGTGCGCCAGGATCCGCACCCGCAGCAGGTCGCCTTCCGTGGCGGCGGCGGCGATGGCCGTGCACAACGCCGCGCCGTCGGTGAGGAACATGCGGATGAGGTCGCCGACCGTCTCGTGCCCCAGGCGCCGGACCAGCCCGTCGAGGGGAGATTCCGGCGCCGGCATGGCGGGCCCGCCGCCGCAATGCCGGGCCAGCACCGCCTGCAGCTCGCGCGGGTTCAGCGGCTTCATGAGGTAGGCGTTCATGCCGGCCGCGAGGCAGCGGTCGGCGTCGCCCAGCAGCGTGTCGGCGGTCAGCGCGATGATCGGCACCGATGCCGCCGGGCCGTCCAGGGCGCGGATGGCGCGCGTCGCCTCCAGGCCGTCCATGACCGGCATTTCGAGGTCCATCAGCACGGCGTCGAAGCGGCGGGCCTGCACCGCCTCCAGCGCCGCGCGCCCGTCGTCCACCACGACCGCGCGATGCCCGAGTTTCTTCAGGAAACCCAGCGCCACCAGTTGGTTGACCTCGCTGTCCTCGGCCAGCAGGACGTCGAGCGGGGCGGATGCCGCCGGGTGCGGGGAGAGTGGCTCCTCCTCCACCGCCGCATCATCGACCAGGGTGACAGGCAGCTCGAACCAGAAGCGGCTGCCCCGTCCCACCGTGCTGTCCACGCCGATGGCGCCGCCCAGCGCGTCGACCAGCCGCTTGCACGGCGCCAGCCCCAGCCCGGCGCCGTCGGAGCGGCGGGCGAGCGGCTGTTCAGGTTGGTCGAAGGCGCTGAACAGTTCCGCCTGCGCCGCCTCCGGGATGCCGATGCCGGTGTCCTCCACGGTGATGCGCAGGCGCCGGGCGCCATCCACGGCGCCCGTCAGGGTGACGGACACCGTCACGCCGCCGCGTTCCGTAAACTTCACGGCGTTGCCGACGAGGTTGAGGAGGATCCTGCGCAGCCGCCGCGCGTCGCCAAACAGGACCCGGGGCACGGTGTCGTCCACCGTGCAGTCCAGCGTGATGCGTTTCTCCGCGACGCGGGAGGACATCAGCGACGCGGCCGTGCGGACGAGGCGGCGCGGGTCGAACGGCGCCACCGTCGCGGTCACGCGCTCCGTCTCCACGTCGCTCAGGTCGAGGATATCGTCGAGGATGGCGAGCAGCGCCTCGCCCGAATAGAGCACGGTCTGCAGCCGATCGTACTGGTGGGAGTCGAGCGGGCTGTCCAGCAGCAGCCGGGTCATGCCCAGGATGCCGGACAGCGGCGTGCGGATCTCGTGGCTCATGGTGGCCAGGAAGGCGGATTTCGCCCGCACGGCGGCCTCCAGCGCCTCCTGCGCCTTCTTGGTGGCGGTAAGGTTCTGCAGACCGACCAGCAGCGCGTCCATGCCGCAGTAGAGGAACCGCCGCCCGGAAAGGAGCGCCCACCACGTCGTGCCGTCAGCGCGGCGGAACAGCACCTCGTGATGGTCGATGCGGCCGTGCGCGCGGGCCATCGCCACCACCAGCGCGCGGTCGGCGGGGTTGGCGTAGAAGTCGAGCGCGCTGCCCACCGGTGCGTCGGGCGGCAATCCGAACAGATCGGTGACGGCCGTGTTGGTGTGCAGCACCGCGCCGTCCTCCAACCGGGTGACGACCATTGCCATGGGCACGGCATCGACGATCTGGCGCAGCCGTTCCTGCTCGCCGCGCAACTCGCGCTCCATGATCTTCTGGGGCGTGATGTCGGTGACCAGCGCGAAGGAGTGCAGCCCGCCGGAGCGGCGGCGGACGGTGGCGTTGAAGCGCGCCTCGATGCGCCGGCCGTCGCGCGCCAGCAGCACCACGTCGTAGACGCGCTGGGCGACGAAGGCACGGCTGGCGAGTTGTTCGGCGAAGGCGCGGCGGCCCTCCTCGTCGGTGAAGTCGCCGGGCGGGCGGCCGAGCAGGTCCGCCTCCGTGCAGCCGAGCATGCGGCAGAGCGCCGTGTTCACGGCCACGGTGCGGCCGTCCTCGTCGACCTCCCAATAGCCCTGCGCGGTGGCCTCGATGAGGTCGCGGTCGCTCGGCCCTGCCGCAACCGGCGGTCGCCGCGCCCACCACAGAGCCAGCCCGGCCGACAGGCCACCGGCCAGCGCCGTGGCGGAAAGCGGCGGTACGGTGCCGTCCAGCGCGGCGGGCAGGGCTGCGGTGAACACCGCCCCGACAAGGGCGGCGGCGCCGGTGGCCAGCCAGGAACGGACGGTGCGGCCCGAAGAGGGCGGCGCCGTGGCGACCGTGCGGGGCGCACGGTCCGGAATGTCCGGTGACGTCATGATCGAGGGAGGGAAGGGGCCGAGAGAAGAAGGTGGTGGGAAGGCTGCGGATGCGGCGCGCGGCCATTGTGCGGCAAAAACCTTAAAAGCCTACCTACGATGTTGCCGCAGGGCGCGCCTGTCCTTCGCCCGCCATTCGATAGGGCGGCGATCCGGCTCCGCCGAAGGTATGAGAGGTGCGGCCTGGAAGCGGGCGGCGCCCGACCTCTGGGTGATGGAGCGCGCCGTGGCGCTCCCGTACCCTCTGTCCACGCTCGGCATGCGTCGTTTAAAAAAAGCAGGGAGGAAGTGCCATGGGCAGGTCGTCATCCTTTTCCGGGCTGGCCGGCGACCTGTGGGGCGGCCCGACGCCGCCCCACACCATGGCTGTGCCGCCGACGGTCCACGTGTTGGTGGCGGAGAGCGATCCGCTGACGGCCCACTCGCTGGGCACGGCTCTGGCGGCGGACGGCTACCGGGTGAGCCTGGCCTTCGACGGGGCGGCGGCGCTGGCCATCGGCCGGCACGACCCGGCGGACGTGCTGGTGACGGCGCTGCACCTCGCCGTGGTGGATGGCCGCACGCTGATGCGGCGCTTGCGCACGGCGGCGGCCCGGCTGCCGGTGCTGGTCCTGGCGGGACCGGCGGGGGCCGGCGCGGGCGATGATCCGTCCGGCGATTTGGCGGATGGCCGGCCCGGCGCGCTGCGTCTGCTGCAACGGCCGGTCGGGACGGCGGACCTCGTGGCGGCGGTGCGGGCGGTGCGCCCGGCGTAGCGCGTTCGCCGCCGCGCGCTGTGCGGCACGCGACCGGCACGCCCGTTGACACCACCATCAACATGAATGAAGGTGCCGCCGGGATGAACCACTCGGGGTACCGCCGTGGCACAGGAGATGACGGGCGAGGAGTTGCGCCGCTATCGCGAGCAGCGCGGCATGAACCAGCACGAACTGGTCACCTGGCTGAACGAACGCCTGAACCGCCGCTATGACCGCGCCAAGATCTCGCGCTGGGAAACCGGGGCGGAGCGCATTCCGCGGCTCGTCGCCTCGGCCCTGAAGGTGGAGGGGGAGCCGGTGGGCATCCCGGCGGTGGCCGTGCGCGCCGCACCGCTGGTCTTCTGCGCCGCCAACCAGAAGGGCGGGGTGGCCAAGACGACGACCTGCGTCAACGTCGCATGGCTGCTGGCCACCTCGAACCGGCCCGCTTCGGGCCGCCGCGTGCTGCTCGTCGACTGCGACCCGCAGGCCAACGCCACCGTGCACCTGGGCGTCGACCCGCACGAGCAGGAGTTGGCCAAGGCCACGCTGACCCACGCGCTGAAGTCGACCCGCCCGATGCGGGAATTCGTGGTGCCGGTGTGCGACGGCGCCTTCGACCTGCTGCCGTCCTCCATCTCGCTCGCGGCGACGGACCGCGAGCTGCTGCGCCAGCCGAACGGCACGCTGGTGCTGCGCGCGAAGCTGGCCCAGCTCGCCGGGCATTACGACTACGTGGTGCTGGACTGCCCGCCGCACCTGGGCGAACTGACGGTGTCGGTGCTGAACGCTGCCGACCAGCTCCTCATCCCGACGCAGACGGAGATGCTGTCGATGATGGGCATCCCGCAACTGTTCGAGACCATCGCCGGCGTGCGGGAACTGGTGAACCCGCACCTGCAGGTGCTGGGCATCCTGCCCACCATGTACAGCCCGCGCCGCCTGCAGGACGAGCAGGTGATGGCGGAACTGCGCGAGCTGGCGGCGGCGCAGGAGCTGCGCCTGTTCTCGCCGGTAAGGCGCGCCGCCGACTACGCCAAGAGCGTCATGGCCGGCCGGCCGGGCCTGGCGGTCAACCCGAACTCCGCCGGGGCGGAGAGCTACCGTGAGATCGCCCGGGCGCTGCTGGCTCTGGCGAAGCAGGAGGTGCGCCATGGCGCGTAAGCTGGACACCAGCAATTCCGGCCTGTTCAAGCGCGCGCTGAGCCGCACGCCGGCCGGCGGCGGCGGCAGCAACAGCGCGCTGTTCGGCCTGTCCACCAGCATGCGCCACCGCGAGATCCCGCTGGCCCAGGTGGAGCCGGACCCCGACCAGCCGCGCCGCAACGCGCAGGACGCCGACATCGCCGCGCTCGCCGGCTCGATCGCGCTGAAGGGTCTGCTGCAGCCCATCAACGTGCGCGAGGTGGCGCCCGACCGCTTCCGCATCGTCGCCGGGGAGCGGCGCTACTGGGCCTTCCGCGCGCTGGAGCGGGAGAGCATTCCGGCGCTGATCATCGACACCGACGACCCGCAGGCGCTGGCGCTCATCGAGAACGTGCAGCGCGTCGACCTGCACCCGGTCGAACTGGCGGCGTCGCTGCAGCGGCTGATCGCCGACAAGGGGCTGGTGCAGGAGCAGGCCGCCACGCTGATCGGCAAGTCGCAGGAGTATGTGGCCCGCCTGCTCGGCATCCTGCGTCTGCCGGCCGCCATCCTGGACGAGGCGCCGGGATACCCGGCCGTGTCGGTGTCGCTGCTGATGGAACTGGCCGAACTGGGCGAGGCGGAGCAGCAGCGCGCCCTGTGGGACCGGGTGAAGACGGGCGAGGGGCTGACCGTGAAGACGGTGCGCGCCGCCAAGCAGGACCGCCGGGCCACCGCGCCCGACCTTCCGGTCTACACGCCGGTGCTGAAGCAGCTGCAGCGCGGCATCGTCAAGATCCGCGAGCTGAAGGACGCCGGCAGCGCGCTCGGCGACGCCGAGCGCCGCGAGCTGCGCCACCTGCGCGACACGCTGGACGCGTTGCTGCGCGATTAGACGTCTAATAGCCGCGGCGTCTTGGACGTCGGGTTCCGCTATTAGACGTCTAATGGCCGCCCGGCGACGAACCGCCGCCCGACGACGCGGCCCCGGCGCACCAGCAGCAGCGCCGGACCGTCGGGATTGTCCGGCGCGCGGCCGCCCTTGCGGGTGATGCGCAGGACGCCGTCAGCCCCGGCGTTCGCCTCGTGCGTTTCGGCCGGGTAGGGCGGCACGGGGGCCGTCAGACGGGTGACGGTGCCGTTCGCGCGCTCCTCCACCACGAAGGTGACGATGCCGCCCTCGATCACGCAACGAACGCAAACGGCGGCGGGCGGGCGCCGGTCCGCGGCGAAGACCCGCGCGTCACGAACGGCGGCATAGCCCGGCCGGCGCGCCAGCTCCAGGAAACAGTCGGCGGTGAGGCTCGCGTCGACCAGCGCCCCATGGCCGGCCGCCCGCGCCGAGCGGTCGATCCCCAGCGCGTCGCACAGCCCGTCCAGGCTGAACTGCGCCTTGAGCAGACGGGCGGCGAGACGCTGCGTGCAGACCAGTCGGCCGGGGGCGAGCGGGGCCATGCCGACGAGCTGAAGGTCGTGATCGAGCATCGCGCGGTCGCCCCCGGCCCCATGGGCGACCAGCGGCGCGTCGCCGAAGAAGGCGAGCAGGGCGGGGGCGACGTCGGCAAAGCGCGGCTGGCCGCTCAGGAACGCCTCGTCCAACCCGTGGATGGCGGCGGCGAACGGGTTGACGGGGGCGCCGGGGTTGAGGTGGGTGTGGAACACGCGGCTAGTCCGCCGCCCGCCCCGGAGTTCGATGGCGGCGATCTCGCACAGGCCCGGCACGCCGTCCTCGCGGTAGCCGCGCCCCTCCGCGTCGATCACGAGAATCCGGCCGAGCGGGTCGGGTGGACCCCGGTCAGCCGGAGCCGAGGCCGGCCATGACGTCATGGACGGCTCATCATGCCGGGCCTAGGGCCGGCGGCGGTGGAAGGGCACGACGGCCGTATCGGCGGCCGTCTCGGCGTCCGGCGTGTCGTTGGCCCGGCGCACGGTCTTGAGCTGGGTGACGAAGCGCTCCGCCCCCGTCTCCATGATCGCGACCACGGCCATGTCGTAGAACTGGTTTCCGGCGACGATCCGGAATTCCTTGATGGTGGCGGTGCCGGCCGTCAGCTCGGCAAGGTCGAGCACGACATCGCCGACCCGGAACCCCAGGTAGGCATCGAGGATCGTGTCGGAGGCGTTCGGAGGGCGGGGGGTCACGACAGTCAGCATCACATCAATCGTTTTGGGAGGCCCCGCCGGCACATGACCGGCGGGGCGTATCCCCACAAGATGGGGCTTCGGCGGGCTTCGCGCCAGGGTGTAACGCCGACTGGCCTGGAGCAATGACCGGACGGACGCGCTGTTGACCCCTTACGTGTTGGGCGGGCCGGTGGACGGCCCCCGTTTTCCGCGAGGCGACCGGCCATGAGCCCCTATCCACCGCTGCCGCACGGCCCCGAAACCCCGGTGCCCTTGCCGACTCCGATCCCTGATCCGGCTTCGCCCGATGCGCCGCCCGACGCACCGGCCGATCCCGGCGAACCCGATCCGAAGCCGACGGGCGGATAGCGGAGGGCGATCTGCGCGGGTTTGTGGCGCGGCTCACAGCGGCGGATGCGGGGTGCGGGTAGGGTCTGGCCATCGACAACGCGCCGGGCCCGAGAGCCCCGCCCCACTCACCAGAAGGAACCACCCCATGATCCGCCACACCCTGCTCGCCGCCGCCGCCGTGCTGTGCCTGTCGGCTCCCGCCATGGCCCAGAACGTCGTGTCCGCCAACAACACCGCGGCCGGCATCGGCAACGTCGCCGTCCAGCAGGCGATGACCAAGCAGTTCGGTGGCGGCGGCCTGTTCGGCGGCGCCAACACCGCTTCCATCAACAACACCGCGGCCGGCATCGGCAACGTCGCCAAGCAGGGCGTCATGACCGTGCAGGGGGCCGGCGGCGGGCGCCTGCTGGGCCTGCCGGGCGGCGCCAACACGGCGGTGCTCGGCAACACGGCGGCCGGCATCGGCAACAAGGCGGTGCAGCAGGGCATGGTCTTCCAGGGCGCCGGCTTCGGC
>DASPIO010000071.1:0-10493 GCA_035629155.1 Azospirillum sp.
CAGCCCTTCCTCCGGCTGGATGGCCAGCTTGGACATGGTGCCGCGCCAGCACACCGCCTCCAGCACCGCCGTCTCGTCCTTCAGGCGCAGGTAGCAGTGGCCGGAGCTGTGGCGCTTGGGCTGCGAGATCTCGCCGCGCACGCGCACGAAGCCGTAGGTGTCCTCGATGGTGCGCTTCAGCGCCCGCGCGAGGTCGCCGACCGACAGCTCCGGCATGTTGGAGCCCGGACGGGGCGGGGTGGCGATGAGGGGAGTCGCATCAAGATCTTGAGTCATGGCGGCGCCATGATACAAGGCTGCGCGTCGGCAACAAGCATGGAAGGACGGGATCCCATGAAAGTCCTGGTCGTCGGGTCGGGTGGGCGCGAACACGCGCTGTGCTGGGCAATCTCGGCCTCGCCGCTGTGCGACGCGCTGTACTGCGCGCCGGGCAACGCCGGCATCGCCGATGTGGCGACCCTCGTGCCGATCGGCGCGGAGGACGTGGACGCCATCGTCCGCTGGGTCAGGGACAACGGCATCGACTTCGTGGTCATCGGCCCCGAAGGGCCGCTGGTGCTGGGCCTCGCCGACCGGCTGGCCGAGGCCGGCGTCAAGGCGTTCGGGCCGAGTGCGGCGGCGGCGGCGCTCGAAGGCTCCAAGGGCTTCATGAAGGACCTGCTGGCCAAGTACGGCGTGCCGACCGCCTTCTACCAGCGCTTCACCGACGCCGGCGCGGCCAAGGACTATGTCCGCACGCACGGCGCGCCGATCGTGGTGAAGGCCGACGGCCTCGCCGCCGGCAAGGGCGTGACCGTGGCCCGCACGCAGGAAGAAGCCTTCGCCGCCATCGACGAGGCGCTGGTCGGCGGCCGTTTCGGCTCCGCGGGTGCCGAGATCGTGGTGGAGGAGTTCCTGGATGGCGAGGAGGTCAGCTTCTTCGCCCTGTGCGACGGCGAAACGGCGCTGCCGCTGGCCTCGGCCCAGGACCACAAGGCGGTGGGCGACGGCGACACCGGCCCCAACACCGGCGGCATGGGCGCCTACTCCCCGGCCCCGGCGCTGACGCCGGCGTTGCAGGACCAGGTGATGCGCGAGATCGTGCTGCCCACGGTCAAGGGCATGGCGGCCGAGGGCTGCCCGTTCAAGGGCGTGCTGTTCGCCGGCCTGATGATCGTCGACGGCCCGGACGGGGTGAAGATCCCCAAGACGCTGGAGTTCAACGTCCGCTTCGGTGATCCGGAGTGCCAGACGCTGATGATGCGCATGAAGTCCGACGTGCTGGCCGCACTGGTCGCGGCGGCCGACGGCCAGCTCAAGCACTTCGACGTGCGCTGGCACGACGCCACGGCGCTGTGCGTCGTCATGGCCGCCCGGGGCTACCCCGGCGACTACGTGAAGAACACCGAGATCCGGGGCCTGGACGCCGCCGGCGCGGTGGAGGGCGTCACCGTCTTCCACGCCGGCACCAGGCGCGCCGAGGATGGCCGCGTGCTGTCCACCGGCGGCCGCGTGCTGGGCGTCACCGCCGTGGGGGCGACGGCGGCCGAGGCGCAGGCGCGGGCGTATCAGGCGGTGGACGCGCTCGACTGGCCGGAGGGCTTCTGCCGGCGCGACATCGGGTGGCGGGCGGTGGGGCGGTAGGGGCTTTCCTGATCGAGGAGCCGTAGGTTGGGCCAAGCGCAGCGCGGCCCAACACGTCTTATTCCTGGCGAAGAGCGTTGGGCCGCCCTTCGGTTGGCGCCAACCGACTTTTCCGGTGCGGTCGCCTCACCCGCACGCCGTGCACGCTGGTAGCGCTTCCGGCCGGATGAAGCGTTGCACGAACTCCACCGCCTCGGCGTCCGAGGCGGCCGCGTTGGTGCGCTGATAGAGTTGGGCGGCCTTCACGACGGCGGTGTCGTGGCCGTACTTCGTGGCGTTCTGCTGGTATGCCCTGATCAGGAAGCAGCCTTCCGCGCTCGCGCACATGATCGCCTCGACCGTGGTTCCGTTTCACCGATGACGCCGACGCTGCGGCGTTTCGGCGGTCGCGGGCAACCCCGAGAAATATGCGGTTATGCAGTTTTGACCTGAATCAACAAACCGGGCGAAAGTCGCTCCTTGGTTGCGGTGCAGCACGCGATGTCGCGTGACAACATGTCGCACAGCCGGTATTCTGTTCCTGCCGATCTGCAATGAACCCGATCTGCAACGGACGCAACGGACGCAACGGACTTAGGCGATCGACATGGCGTTGTGCAGCGATACCCAGGCCCGTCCCCCGGCGGCCTGCCTCCGTTCGGCGGGGATAGCGCCGGCCACCAAGTGCGCGGAATGCGTGGATTTCCGCCAGGGCGTGTGCCGTGGACGGGACGGGCGCGTGCCGGTCCAGGTGTTCCTGGCCTGCCTGTTCCTCGGCCTGATCGTGCTGGGCGCGTCGCTCTATTCCTGACGCCGGTTCCGGAAGAAACCCTTGAGCAGGCCGGCGGCCCGCGTTTCGCCGATGCCGCCGTAGACGTCCGGCGCGTGGTGGCAGGTCGGCTGGCCGTAGAAGCGCGGCCCGTGCTCCACCGCTCCCCCCTTCGGATCGTAGGCGCCAAAATAGACGCGCCGCAGCCGCGCGAAGCTGATGGCGGCGGCGCACAGCGCGCAGGGCTCCAGCGTCACGTACAGGTCGCAGTCGGGCAGGCGTGGCTCGCCGCGGGCGGCGCAGGCGGCGCGGATCGCCAGAACCTCGGCATGCGCGGTGGGGTCGTTCAGCTCCTCCGTGCGGTTGCCGGCGCGGCCCAGCACGGCGCCACTGGCCGCATCGACCACCACGGCGCCCACCGGCACCTCGCCGCGCGCCGCGGCGGCTTCGGCCTCGGCCAGCGCCAGGTCCATGTATGTTGGTTCCGTGTGCGTCGGTTCGTTCATGTCCGCAGCCTGTCGGGTCAACCCGATTGCGTCAAGGCGCCCGGTTGATCCCGGCGGCGTTCCGCCACAAGCTTGGATGCACCATCCACATGAGGAGCGGCGCCATGGAAAACCACGTCTACAAGAAGGTCGAGATCGTCGGCACCTCCGACACCTCGATCGACGACGCGATCCGCAACGGAATCGAGCGCGCGGCCAGGACGCTGAAGCACGTCGACTGGTTCGAGGTGGGCGAGATCCGCGGCAACGTGCGCGGCGGTGCCGTGGCCCAGTTCCAGGTCGTGATGAAGGTGGGCTTCCGATTGGAGGAGTGAGGGTGGAGGAGTGAGTTGCGGGCGGGGCCGCTTGGCCCTATGGTCCCTGCCCATGGACACCCCTTCCACCGATAACGGCGCGCCGCCCGAGAGCGCGTCCGAGGACAGCTCGGGCGGCGAGCGCATCGCCAAGCGGCTGGCGCGTGCCGGCCTGTGCTCGCGCCGCGACGCGGAGCGCTGGATCGCCGACGGCCGCGTCGAGGTCAACGGGCGCACGCTGAACAGCCCAGCCTTCGTGGTGAAACCCGGCGACATCGTGATCGTCGACGGCAAGCTGCTGCCCGAACCGGAACCGGCGCGCCTGTGGCGCTATCACAAGCCGGCCGGACTGGTCACCACGGCGCGCGACGAAAAAGGCCGCAGCACCGTCTTCGAGAAGCTGCCGGCGGAAATGCCGCGCGTCGTCTCGGTTGGCCGCCTGGACCTGACCACCGAGGGGCTGCTGCTGCTCACCAACGACGGCGAGCTGGCGCGCTTCCTGGAGCTGCCCTCCACCGGCTGGACGCGCCGCTATCGCGTGCGCGTGCATGGCGCGGTGGACGAGAGGCGGTTGGCCGGCCTCGCCAAGGGCCTGACCATCGAAGGCGTGCAGTACGGCCCCATCGAGGCGACGCTCGACCGTGTGCAGGGTTCCAACGCCTGGCTGACGGTCGGCATCAAGGAAGGCAAGAACCGCGAGATCCGCAAGGTGATGGAAAGCCTGGGCCTCGTGGTGAACCGGCTGATCCGCACCGCCTACGGCCCCTTCCAGCTCGGCAAGCTGCCGGAAGGCGAGGTGGAGGAGGTGCCGCGGCGCGTCGTCAAGGACCAGCTCGCCCGCTTCTTCTCCGGCCGCGACGGCGAAGCGGCCGAGCCCGCCGCCCCCGTCGGCACCGCCAAGGCGGCGCCGAGGCCGGCGTTCCGCGGCAGCGGCAAGGGCGGCGGAAAGCCGGAGCCGAAGCCCGCCAATTCGCCGATTCGCGCCTCGTCCAAGCCGAAGACGGCCGCCAGGGCGGAACGTTCCGAGGCCGGTGAGGCGCCGGTCGACCGCTCCTTTACCGAAGACCGGCCGCAGCGCGGCAAGCCGGCCGCAGCAAGGCCCGGCAACGGCCGGCCGGTGCGCCGGGCGCACGCCGAGGCGCCGGCCGAACGAGCGGCTGACAGGGTAGGCGACGAGAAGCCGCGCGGCGGCAAGCGGCCGGGCGGAGCATCGGCGGGTGCCGGCAAGCCCGCTCGCCGGGCGGCCGAGGCGCCCTCCACCGATTGGTCGCCCATGGGCAAGCCCACCGGCCCCAGGCCGGGTGCCGGCAAGCCGGCCGGTGCAAAGCCGGGGGCAGCAAAGCCGGGACCCGCAAAGCCGGCTCGGCGCGGGGCGGGCGAGTCGAGCGCCGATTGGTCCCTGGTCGACGAGCCGCGCGGCGGCAAGCCCTCCGGTTCCAGGCCGGGTGCCGGGAAACCACCGCGCCGGGCCTCCGGCGAAGCGCCCGCCGGCAAGCTGGCCGGTGTGAACCGTGGGCCAAGGCCGGGTGTGGGCGGGCCGGGCAAGTCCGGCGGCCCGTCGAAGCCGGGCGGCCCATCCAAACCCTCTCCATCCAAACCGACATCCAGGAACGGCGGCCGTGCGGATCGTCGCCGGTAGCCACCGCGGCCGCCGGCTGACGGCGCCGCACGGCCACGACGTCCGCCCGACCACCGACCGCACGCGCGAGGCGATCTTCAACATCCTGGCGCACTCCGGCTGGGGGTCCGACGGCGGCTCGCCGGTGAACGACGCGGTCGTGCTGGATGGTTTCTGCGGCACCGGGGCGCTGGGGCTGGAGGCGCTGTCGCGCGGCGCGGCGCGCGCCGTCTTCCTGGACCTCGCCCGCGGCTCGCTGGACGCCGTGCGGGCCAACATCGCGGACCTGCGCGAGGAGTCCCGGACGGCCGTGCTGCGCGCCGACGCCACCAAGCCGCCGAAGCCGCGCGAGGCTGCGACGCTGGCCTTCCTCGACCCGCCCTATGGCCAGGATCTGGCGTCCAAGGCGTTGAGCGCGCTGGCCGCCGCCGGCTGGCTGGCGCCCGACGCCGTCGTGGTGGTGGAGGAGGCGGCCGGCGCGCCGGTGCCGCTGCCCCCCGCCTTCGAGGCGCTGGACGAGCGCCGCTACGGTGACACCCGGGTGCTGTTTCTGGCGTACAGGGCGGCGTAAAGGCGGGCTGCCGTTGGGTTTTCGGCGATGGGCCTCAACCCAACGTTTATGCCGCCAGCCGGTTCGACTGCCGGATCTCGTTGAGGAAGTCCTCGACGTGGTGTTCCAGCGCCTCGGACTGGCGGACCAGTTCCTCCGCCGCCTGCGCGACCGACTGCGAAGCGTCCAGCGTGCCGTTGGCCGCCACCGAGACATCGTTGATGTGCAGGTTGATCTCGTCGGTGCCGTGCGCCGCCTGGGCCACGTTGCGGCTGATTTCGGAAATGGCGGCGTGCTGCTGGTGGATGGCCGACGCGATGGAGGCGGAGGCCTGATGCACCTCGGCCACCGTGCGGACGATCTCGGCGATGGCGCCCACCGCCTGCTCCGTCTCCGCCTGCACCACCGACACCTGGGCGGCGATCTCGTCGGTGGACTGGGCGGTCTGGTTGGACAGCCCCTTCACCTCGTGCGCCACCACGGCGAAGCCCTTGCCGGCGTCTCCGGCGCGGGCCGCCTCGATGGTGGCGTTCAGCGCCAGCAGGTTGGTCTGGCTGGCGATGGCGCGGATCAGGTCGACCACCTCGTCGATGCGGCCGGCGGCCTCGGCCAATCCCTGGACGACCTGTCGGCTCTTCTCCGCCTGCTCGGCGGCGGCCTTGGCGACGTCCGAGGCGCGCTCGACCTGCCGGCCGATCTCCTGGCTGGTGGCGTTCAGCTCCTCGGTGGCGGCGGCCACGGTCTGCACGTTGGACGAAGCCTGCTGGCTGGCGGCCGCCACGGCGGTGCTCTGCGCGCTGGTCTGCCCGGCGTTGGCGGACATGGCGCCGGCCGCTCCGTGCAGGCGGTCGATCACCTGGGAGATGGAGGTGATCATGCCCTTTACCCGCGTCTCCATGGAATCGGCCATGGCCAGCATGGCGCGCTTGCGCTCGTCGATGGCGCGGCGCTCGTGCTCCTCCTGCTCCCGGCGCATGCCTTCCAGGCGGACCACGTTCTCCTTGAAGACCTGCACGGTGCGCGCCATGTCGCCGATCTCGTCGGCGCGGTCGGTGGCGGGCACCTCGACGCCCGTCTCGCCCTGGGAGAGGCGCAGCATGGCCGCGCGCATGGCGGCGATCGGCCGGGTGATCGAGCGGCTCATCGCCCACGCGGCGACCAGAACGGCCAGCAGCACGACGGCGAAAATTCCGGCCTGCTGCGCCACCTTCTCGTGGAAGACGGCGTCGACGTCGTCCACGTAGATGCCGGTGCCGACCACCCAGTCCCAGCCAGGAATGCGCTTGACGTAGGAGATCTTCGGCACCGGCGGACCGCCCTTCGCCTTGGGCCAGTGGTAGGGGACGAAGCCGGCGCCGTCGCGCCGCGCCACCGCCAGGAAGTGTTCGAACATCGGCACGTTGTTGGCGTCGCGCATGTCCAGCGCCGACTTGCCGATGCGGTCCTTCAGCGTCGGGTGCTGCAGCAGGATGCCGTCGAGGTCGTTGACCCAGAAGTAGTTGCCGCCCTCGTAGCGCAGCATGCCGATGGCCTCCAGCGCGGCGCGCTTGGCCTCGGCCTCCGGCATGGTGCCCTTGGCGGCACGCTCGGCGTAGGTCAGCGCCAGGCTCGACGCGGCGTCCACCAGGTCGCGCGTCTTCATCTGGCGGTCGTGCATGAGTTCGGCGCGCAGGCTCGTCAGCGCGACCGCGCCGATCGCCAGCATGCCCACCAGCGCCACCGAGGCCATGGCCGTCAACCGGCCGCGCAGCTTCAAAGCAAAGACCATTGATGTTCGTACGCGGCCCTTCGTGCGCCCACGCCGGGCCGCCACCGGGCTCGCCACCCCCCTGCGAAACGCCCGGGGACCAGGCGTTCGCCCGGCCGGGCAATCAGTTACGACACTAGACAGAAAGTCCGCGCACACCATAAGGGTTACGGGTTTGCAACGCAAATACCTCTTTCGGCAGCGGTAAGGCCACCAATGGGCAAGAGCGCACTCCCTCTGCGCGGCCCCGAATCGGCGCTGTATTACAAGCTTGAAAAACTTCGGGAAGACTACCGGAGTATGCTGCGTCGTTGGAGGGCACGTGGAACGGAAGGAGAGGTGCGATGCGGATCGGCACTCCGTTCGGGGCGTCGCTGCGGCGCGACCGGCACCGGTTGCTGTGCGCCTGCCGCGGTGCGCTGACCTACACCAGCTACGAGACGTTCCGCTCGCTGCTCGCCGCCGTCGCCGGCCACCGGCATGGCGAGGTGGTGCTCGACTTCGGCGGGCTCGACTTCCTGGATTCCAACGGGCTTGGCATGCTGCTGGTGCTGAAGGACAAGGCATGCGAGCGCGGCAGCCGCGTGCGCCTCGTCAACGTGCCGCCCCGCGTCGAAAAGGTGCTGACCACCACCGGCATGCGCCAGATGCTGGAGGGGTGATCCTCCGCCGTCCGCCCCTTACCGCCTTCCGAACAGCTTCTCGATGTCGGCGAGCTTCAACTCGACGTAGGTCGGTCGGCCGTGGTTGCACTGGCCGGAGTGCGGCGTCGCCTCCATCTGGCGCAGCAGCGCGTTCATCTCTTCCACCGTCAGGGTGCGGCCGGCGCGCACGGAGCCGTGGCAGGCCATGGTGGCGCACACATCCTCCAGACGCTCCTTCAGCGACAGCGCGTCTCCCAACTCGGCCAACTCCTCGGCGAGGTCCTTGACCAGCCCCTTCACGTCGGCTTGGCCGAGCAGGGCCGGCACCTCGCGCACCATGACGCAGCCGGGGCCGAACGGCTCGATCACCAGCCCCAGTTCGGCCAGTTCCGCGGCGCGCGCCGTCAGGCGGTTGGCGGCGGGCTCGTCCAGTTCGATCACCTCGGGGATCAGCAGGCCCTGGCGCTTGACGCCGCCGTTCACCATGGCGTCCTTCATGCGCTCGTAGACGAGGCGTTCATGCGCCGCGTGCTGGTCGACGATGACGATGCCCTGACCGGTCTGCGCGACGATGTAGGTGTTGTGCACCTGCGCCCGCGCGGCGCCCAGCGGATGACCGTCGAGCGGCGGCGCCTCGTGCGCGGGCGGTGCGTACTCGGGCGGTCGTGCGGCGGGCGTGGCGGCGAGGCCGGACAGCGGTGCCTGGAACGCCATGGAGCGCTCCGCCAGCCCGTGCGGCACCGGCGGTTCGGGCGTGTGGGAGCCGCCCCATCCCCCGCCATACGACGGCTGGGGGGAGCGGTAGGGCAGGGGTGCCGAGCCTTCCGGCCGCAGGGCGCCCAGCGTGGCGACGCCGACGGTGGTGGAGGCGCGGTGTCCGGCCTCGGCCAGGGCATGCTTCAGCGCGCCGACGATCAGGCCGCGCACCAGCCCTTGGTCGCGGAAGCGCACCTCGGCCTTGGCCGGATGCACGTTGACGTCAACCTCCTGCGGGTCGAGGTCGAGGAACAGCGCCAGCATCGGGTGGCGGTCGCGCGGCAGGAAGTCGGCGTAGGCGCCACGCACCGCACCCACCATCAGCTTGTCGCGCACCGGGCGGCCGTTGACGAAGAGGTGCTGGTTGCGCGCGGTCGGGCGGTGCAGCGTCGGCAGGCCGATCCAGCCGGCCAGCCGCACGCCCTCGCGCATGGCGTCCACCGGCACGGCATTGTCCTGGAAGTCGCGGCCCATCAGCGCGCCCAGCCGTGTCAGCCGCGCGTCGCCCAACTCACCCTGCGCGGCCGACAGGCGCAGCGCCGACCGGCCGTCGTCCGACAGGGTGAAGGCGACGCCGGGATGCGCCATGGCGAGCCGCTCGATGCAGTCGGCGATGTGTTCGAACTCGGTGCGGGCGGCCTTCAGGAACTTCAGGCGGGCGGGGACGGCGGCGAACAGGTCGCGCACCTCGACCCGCGTGCCCTGCTGCAGCGCCGCCGGCTGTGGGCGGCCCTTGGCCCCGGCGTCCACGATGATCGCCCAGGCGCTGTCGGCGCCCTTCGGACGGCTGGTGATGGTCAGCTTGCTGACGGCGCCGATGGAGGGCAGCGCCTCGCCCCGGAAGCCCAGGGTGCGGATGTCCAGCAGGTCGTCCGAGGACAGCTTGGAGGTGGCGTGCCGTTCGACGGCCAGTTCCAGCTCGTCCGGCGTCATGCCGCAGCCGTCGTCGGTGATGGAGATCAGCGACTTGCCGCCGTCGCGCACCACCACGTCGACGCGCGTGGCACCGGCATCAATGGCGTTCTCCGCCAGTTCCTTCACGGCGGCGGCGGGGCGCTCCACCACCTCACCGGCGGCGATGCGGTTGACCAGGGTCTCGGACAGAAGGCGAATGGGCATGCGCGAAATATAGGGGGTGGCGCTGGTGAATGCCACAAGGCGCGGAGTGTGCCGTTGGGTTTTCGCTGCGCTCAACCCAACGTCCACCAAGCCCACAAATGGGAACGGGGGCCCGAAGGCCCCCGTTCGCGGTGTCCCGAACGTGGCGGATCACTCCGCCAGCTCGTGCACCATCTCGTCCTCGTCGTCGCCGGCGCGGCGCTTCGGTCGATGGCCCTCGACGTATTCGAACGCCAGCTTTTCGTCCTTCACCGTGACCTTCACCAAGCCGCCCTTGGCGAGCTTGCCGAACAGCACCTCTTCCGCCAGCGGCTTCTTGATGTGCTCCTGGATGACGCGGCCCAGCGGACGCGCACCGTAGAGCGGGTCGTAGCCCTTCTTGCCCAGCCACTCGCGCGCCGCGTCGGTCAACTCGATCGTCACGCCGCGATCCTCGAGCTGCGCCTCCAGCTGCATGACGAATTTGTCGACCACGCGGTGGATGACTTCCGGCGTCAGCGCCGCGAACGGGATGATCGAGTCGAGCCGGTTGCGGAACTCCGGCGTGAACAGCTTCTCCACCGCCTCCATGTCCTCGCCCACGCGGCGCTCGCGTTCGAAGCCGATGGCGGGCTTCGCCATGTCGGCCGCACCGGCGTTCGAGGTCATGATCAGGATCACGTTGCGGAAGTCGACCATCTTGCCGTTGTGGTCGGTCAGCTTCCCGTGGTCCATGATCTGGAGCAGGATGTTGAAGAGGTCCGGGTGCGCCTTCTCGATCTCGTCCAGCAGCAGCACGCAGTGCGGATGCTGGTCGATGGCGTCGGTCAGCAGGCCGCCCTGGTCGAAGCCGACGTAGCCCGGAGGAGCGCCGATCAGCCGCGACACGGTGTGCCGTTCCATGTACTCC
>DASPIO010000072.1:0-2173 GCA_035629155.1 Azospirillum sp.
CATCTCGCGCAGCCCCGCGACGTCGAGGATGAGGGCGACGCGGCCGTCGCCCAGGATGGTCGCCGCCGCCACGCCGTCGAGGCGGCGGAAGTTGGCTTCCAGGCTCTTGATGACGACCTGCTGCTGGCCCAGCACCTCGTCGACCACGAGGCCGAGGCGCGAGCCGTCCTCGGTCTCCACCAGCACGACGAGGCCACGGGTGGCGTCGCCCACCGCGTTGGGGATGCCGAAGAGCTGGTGCAGGTGCACCAGCCGCACGTATTCGCCGCGCGCCATCATCACGTCGCACTTGCCGACCAGCCCGTGCAGGTCGGCCTGTTTCGGCCGCAGGCTTTCGACGATGTTGGTGAGCGGCAGCACGAAGCGCTCCTCGCCCACCGAGATCACCATGCCGTCGAGCACCGCCAGGGTGAGCGGCAGCGACAGCACGAAGCGCGAGCCCTCGCCCGGCGTCGAATAGACGCCGATGCGTCCGCCCAGGCTGGTGATGTTGCGGCGGACCACGTCCATGCCGACGCCGCGGCCGGAGATGTTGGACACCTTGTCGGCGGTGGAGAAGCCGGGCAGGAAGATCAGGTTGTCGATCTCCTCGTCCGACAGGCTGGCTCCGGCCGGCACCAGCCCCTTCTCGATGGCCTTCGCCAGCACGCGCGCCCGGTTGATGCCGCGCCCGTCGTCCGCCACCTCGATGACGATGCGGCCCGAGCGGTGCTGCGCCGACAGGTGCACGGTGCCCTGGCGCGGCTTGCCGGTGCGCTCGCGCTCGTCCGGGCCTTCCAGCCCGTGGTCGATCGAGTTGCGGATCATGTGGGTCAGCGGGTCGACAAGGTTCTCGACCACCGTCTTGTCCACCTCCGTCGTCTCGCCCGAGGTGACGAGGCTGACCTCCTTGCCGGTTTCCGCCGCCAGTTCGCGCACGAGGCGCGGCATGCGGCTGAACACGCTGGACACCGGCTGGGCGCGGATCGACATCACGCTCTCGCGCAGCTCGCGCGTGTGCTGGGCGAGCTGCTCCAGCCCCTCCAGCAGCTCCTGGAACGCACCGGGGGGCAGTTCGCGCACGTGCTCGGCGATCATCGCCTGGGTGATGACCATCTCGCCGACCATGTTGACCAGCCGGTCGATCTTGTCGAGGTCGACGCGGATGGTGTGGCTGGTCAGCCCGGCATGCTCGTTGCCGCCGGGGCGGCGGACGGGCGCCTCCGGTGGCTTTGGTGGCGTCATGGCGGTCTGGGCGGCGGCCGGCGGCGGCACCACGTCGGTGCCGGGCGCCGGTTCCGGCTCGGGCGGGGGGGCTTCGGCGACGGCGGGGGGCGGCGCCTCGGCGGTGATGCGGATGTCGCACTCGTCGGCGACGAACTCGAACACGTCCTCGATGGCGGCGCGGTCGACGCCGGGGTCGGCCAGCAGCGTCACCGTCCACGACAGGAACAGCAGCTCCGCCTCCAGGTCGGCGAGCGAGGGAAGCTGCTCCTGGTGGCAGTCGATGGTGGCGTCGCCCAGCCGGCGCAGGGCCCGCAGCATGAACGTCGGCTCGTTGCCGGACATCAGCAATTCCGCCTTCGGGCGGAAGACGATGGTCCAGCGGATGCGGCTGGACTCATCGGCGGCGCGGGCCGCGGCGATGGCGGCCATGGCGTCGCCGAACAGCCCGGCCTCGCCGTCGTCCTCGTCCGGGTAGGCGACGGGCGCGGCGGGCGCCTCGGCCACCGGTTCCGGTTCGGCGTGCGCCTCGCCGGACAGGTGCTGGCGCAGTTGCGCCACCACGGCGTCGGTGGTGCCGGCGGGGGGCGACGTGCCCTCGCGCGCGTAGGCCAGCATCTGGCCCAGCACGTCGTTGGCGCGGATCAGCGTGTCGACCAGTTCGGTGGTGATGGCGATGGCGTTGTTGCGCACACCGTCCATGACGGTTTCGAACTCGTGCGCGAAGGCCACCAGGTCGGTGAAGCCGAAGGCGCCGCCGCCGCCCTTGATGGAGTGCACGGCGCGGAAGATGGCGTTCACCTCATCCGGGTCGGCCGCCCCCGGCGCCAGGTTGAGGAGCCCGGTTTCGGCGACCGCCAGCAGCTCGGCGCTTTCGTCGAAGTAGGTCTGTTTGAAGCGGCTCAGGTCTTCCACGGGCGTGCCTCCTAGAGCGGCTGACGGATCAGCCGCACACCTTCTGCACCACGGA
>DASPIO010000073.1:0-7332 GCA_035629155.1 Azospirillum sp.
GGGCGGCGCCATCACCATGCTGCTGACCGACCGCAACTTCGGCACGGCCTTCTTCAACCCGGAAGGCGGCGGCGACCCGCTGCTGTTCCAGCACCTGTTCTGGTTCTTCGGCCACCCCGAAGTCTACATCATGATCCTGCCCGGCTTCGGCATCGTCAGCCAGGTGGTGTCCACCTTTTCGAAGAAGCCGGTGTTCGGCTACCTGGGCATGGCCTACGCCATCGTCGCCATCGGCGTGGTCGGCTTCGTGGTGTGGGCGCATCACATGTACACGGTCGGCCTGGACGTCGACACGCGCGCCTATTTCACGGCGGCGACGATGATCATCGCCGTGCCCACGGGCATCAAGATCTTCTCGTGGATCGCCACCATGTGGGGCGGCTCCATCGAGTTCAAGACGCCGATGCTCTTCGCGCTGGGCGTGATCTTCCTGTTCACGGTGGGCGGCGTGTCGGGCGTGGTGCTGGCCAACGGCGGCTTGGACAAGTCGCTGCACGACACCTACTTCGTGGTGGCGCACTTCCACTACGTGCTCAGCCTGGGTGCGGTGTTCTCGATCTTCGCGGGCTGGTACTACTGGATCGGCAAGATGTCGGGCCGGCAGTATCCGGAGCTGTGGGGCAAGGTGCATTTCTGGATGACCTTCGTCGGCGCCAACCTGACCTTCTTTCCGCAGCATTTCCTGGGAGTGGCCGGCATGCCGCGCCGCATCCCGGACTATCCGGACGCCTACGTGGGCTGGAACATGGTGTCGTCGCTCGGCTCCTACGTCTCCTTCACCGGGCACGTCATCTTCATCGTCGCGGCGATCTACACGATCTGGTACGGCAAGCGGGTGGGGGCGAACTACTGGGGCTCCGGCGCCACGACGCTCGAATGGACGCTCAGCTCGCCGCCGCCGTTCCACCAGTTCGAGCGCCTGCCCGTTGTGAAGTAAGGCCGCGGCCCCGGCGAGGGTGCGGCGTCTTGTCCGACGTTTTTCCCGAAGTTCCATTAGAGGGAAAATACCAAGCATTAAGATTTCCAGGATGATCCTGCTTCCGACGTTTCATTGCTGATTCGGCCGCAGTCCGTCCTGCGGCCGAGTCCACCGAGAAGAACGAACGGGGGGAGGACGCCATGGGTTCGCTGGCCGGCAACATGAGGATCGGCACGAAGGTCTACGCGGTCGTCGGGCTGCTGGCGGTCGTGGCGGTGGTGATCGCCGCGATCGCGCTGACGACCATCCGCACCCTGGAGGCCAATGTCGACAACATCCAGCGGGCCTCCGAACGCGCCGTCCTGGGCGAGCAGGTCAACGGGCTCATTCTCGCCGTGGTCATGGACTCGCGCGGCATCTACATGTCGCGCGACCGGCAGGAATCGGAGAAGTTCGCCAAGCCGCTCCTGGAGAACCTGCGTGTTCTGGAGCAGCGCATGGCCGACTGGCAACGGCTGCTGCCGGACGCGCGGCGGGGTGAACTGACCGCCGGCATGAACAGCGTGCGCAAGTTCATCGAGATCCGTTCGGAACTGGTCCGCTTGTCGCGCGAGGACACGCTGGAGAAGGCTCGCGCCTTCGGCGACAACGACGCGGCCCGCGCCAACCGCAAGAAGCTGAACGACGAGATCCAGGCGTTGGCCGCCGTCCAGGCCAAGGAGGTCACTGCCGAGAACGCGGCGTTCGACGCCTATGCGGAGTCCCGCATGCAGGTGATGCTCGCCGTGGCCCTCGTCGGCGTGCTGGGTGGCGGATTGCTGGCCGTGCTGGCCTGCACGATCGGCATCACCCGCCCGGTGCGCGCCATCACCGAGGCCATCACAACGCTCGCCGCCGGCAACACCGCCGTGACCGTTCCCGGCGTTGACACGCGCAGCGAGATGGGCGACATCGCCCGCGCTGTCGAGGTTTTCCGCCAGAACGCCATCGAGAAGGACCGCCTGACCGCCCTGCAGGAAGCGGAGAGGACAACGCGCGAGCGCCGCGCCACGGCGATTGAGCGGATGACCCGCGACTTCGAGGCGGCCGTCACCCGCGTACTGGACACCGTCACCCGCTCCATCCGTGACCTGGACGGCACCGCCCAGGGCATGGTGGGCGTGGCCGAGCGCACCAACGAGCAGGCGGCGGCCTCCTCCGCCGCGGCCGAGCAGACCTCCGCTAACATCCAGACCGTCGCCGCCGCGGCCGAGGAGATGGCCGGCACCCTGCGCGAAATCTCCGGTCAGGTGGTGCGCTCCACCAGCATCGCGGGTCAGGCGACGCAGGAGGCGGAGAACACCAACGCCACCGTTCAGGGCCTTGCCGAAGCGGCGCAGCGCATCGGGCAGGTGGTCGAGCTGATCAACTCCATCGCCGCGCAGACCAACCTGCTGGCGCTGAACGCCACCATCGAAGCCGCCCGCGCCGGCGAGGCCGGCAAGGGCTTCGCCGTGGTGGCCGGGGAGGTCAAGAGCCTCGCCAACCAGACCGCCAAGGCCACCGAGGAGATCCAGGCCCAGGTGTCCGCCATGCAGGGGGCGACCGACGGCGCCGTCGGCGCCATCGCCGGCATCGCCAAGACCATCGGTTCAATGAACGAGATCGCCGCCGCCATCGCTGGCGCGGTGGAGGAGCAGACCGCCGCCACCCAGGAGGTTGCCCGCAACGTGCAGGAGGCGGCGACGGGTGCCCAGGAGGTGTCGCGAACCATCGGTCGCGTGTCGGAAGCGGCCGGCCAGACCGGCGCGGCGGCGTCCCGCGTGCTCGGCGCCGCCACCGAACTCGGCCGCGAGAACGACCAGCTCCGCACCGAAGTGGAACGCTTCCTGGCCGGCATCCGCGCAGCGTGACGTCAGGCCGGAAGGGGGCCGCTCAGCCCTCTTCCATGCCGCGGCGGGGGGCGTAGTCGGCGGGCGGCGTCCAGGTGCGGGCGAACTCCTCCAGCGCCGGGTCCGGCGTCTCCGGCAGGGCGACGCGCAGCGTCACGAACTGGTCGCCGTGCCGCCGGCTGTGGGGGTCGAGCACGCCTTTGCCCTTCAGGCGCAGCACGGTGCCGTTGTTGGCGCCCTTGGGCACGTTCAGCATCACCGCGCCGTCGATGGTCGGCACGCGCACTTTGGCCCCCAGCACCGCTTCGGCCAGCGTCACCGGCAGGTCGAGGTGGATGTCGTCCTTCTCGCGGCGGAACCAGGGGTGCGGGCGCACCTGCACGGTGACCAGCGCGTCGCCCGCCTGCCCGCCGCCGGCGCCGGGCAGGCCCTGGCCCTTGAGGCGCACGGTGGCGCCGTCCTCCAGCCCGGCCGGCAGGTCGACGTCGAGCGTTCGCCCGTCCGGCAGGGTGACGCGGCGCTTGCCACCTTTCACCGCCTCCAGGAAGTCGAGCGGCAGCGTCAGGCTGAGATTGCCGCCCTTCATGCGCACCTCGGCCCCGCCGGTCCGCCCGCCGAATCCACGCCGGCCGAACAGGTCGGCGAAGATGTGCTCCAGATCGTCGGCGGCGAAGGCATCGGCCCCGGCCCCGGCCCCGGCCCAATGGGCGCCGCCCGGCCCGCCCGCGTGGCTGCGGTAATACTGGCGTTGCGGGCGTTCCTGCCCCTGCGCGTCGATCTCGCCGCGGTCGAAGCGGGCGCGCTTGTCGGGATCGGACAGCAGGTCGTAGGCGGTGCTGATCTCCTTGAAACGCTGCTCGGCGTCCGGCCGGCCGGCGTTGAGGTCGGGGTGCCAGGTCTTGGCAAGCTTGCGGTACGCCTTGCGGATGTCCTCCGCCGAGGCGCTGGGGGAAACACCAAGGATCTCGTAGGGCGTGCTCATGGGGTCTTACCAAGTGCCGGATGTACATTTGCTGATGTGCATGTGCGCAAAGGTTAACGATAAATCAAGAGGGCGCGGCCCCCTGGCGCACGAGCGCCGGCGTCGCCATAATCGGTGCATGTGCGGACGCATGACTCTTGCCACCCCGGTCGCCGAACTGAGGCGGGTCTTCGAATTTTCGGAGACGCCGAACCTGCGGCCGCGCTGGAACATCGCGCCCACCCAGGACGTCGCCGCCGTGCGCGCGGGGGAAGACGGCGCGCGCCATCTGGCGCTGCTGCGCTGGGGGCTGGTGCCGCATTGGGCGGACGATCCGGCGATCGGCAACCGGATGATCAACGCGCGCGGCGAAACCCTGGCCGACAAGCCGGCCTTCCGCAGCGCGTTCCGCCATCGCCGCTGCCTCGTCCCCGCGGACGGCTTCTATGAATGGAAGGCGGCTGGGCGGCGCAAGCAGCCCTACCTGATCCGCCGCCGCGACGGACGGCCGCTGGCCTTCGCCGGGTTGTGGGAGCGCTGGCCGGGCCCGAAGGGCGATCCGCTGCCGCAGCCGCTGGAGACGGTGACCATCGTCACCACCGCGGCCGGCGGCGTCGTGGCCGACCTGCACGAGCGCATGCCGGTGATGCTGAATCCCGCGGACTGGCCGCTGTGGCTCGATCCGCAGGCACCGCTGCCGGCCGTGGAGACGTTGCTGCGCCCGGCGCCGGATCCGGCGCTGGAGGCCGTACCCGTCTCCACCCGCGTCAACGACGTGCGCAACGACGACGACACCTGCATTGTGCCCTTCGATGCGCCGCCGACTTTGTTTTGAGGTCGCGCTGGCGGCGCTGCTGCTGACCCTGCCGGCGCACGCCGCCACGGTGCAGGGCAAGACGTCGGCCGTGCCGAACACCCTGTTGAAGGGGCGCGGGATGGCGATCGAGGGCGACCTGCTGTCCATCAACGGCACGCCGGTGCGCCTGATGGGCGTCGACGCGCCGGACGTCGGGCAGATGTGCAAGAACCGCTACGGGCACGAGCTGGACTGCTTCACCATCGCGCGCGACGTGCTGAAGAACCTGATCGAAAACGAGGAGGTCGAGTGCACCGTCGCCGACCAGGACCGCAATGGCCAGAAGCAGGGCGAATGCCGGGTGCGCGGCGTCGATCTGGGCGGCGCCATGGTGGCGCGCGGCTGGGCCTTCACCTACCGCAGCCTGACCGGGGCGTACCAGAAGACGGAAGCCTACGCGATGAGCAAGCGCATGGGGCTTTGGGCTGGGCAAGTGGAGAAACCGTGGCAATGGCGCACTCGAAGGTTACGCGAACAAGCGCGCTGACCTCTGCCAACGGGAGAGGCCACCTCGGCTTTTTTTCGGTTCGCCCATCGCGCGCGGCATGGTAGGTTAATGAATGATTAATGATGTGAAGCAACGGCGCCGGCGCGGTGCCGCGGCTGCGGGCACAAGGCCCCTGGGACATCCGATGGGCGCGAAAGACCGGCACATGCGAGTCTACGCACGCGAACTGTACCAGCACCTGCCGTACCTGCGCCGCTACGCGCGGGCGTTGACTGGTGCGACCGAGGTCGGCGACGACCTCGTGACCCGGTGCGTGGAGGTGGCCATCCTGGCACCGACACACTTCGGCCTGTCGGAGGGATCGCGGATCCCCCTGTACGCGCTGCTCAACCTGCTGTTCGACGACGAGGGGGAAGGGCGTCCCGCCAACTCTCCCCATCCGATCGAGCGGGCGCTGGCGCGACTGCCGGAGGAGGACCGGCGGGTCTATCTGCTGGCTGCGCTGGAGGGATTGACCCTCGGCGAGATCGCTCAGGTCATGCAGATCGCCCCGCCCGTGGCGGCGGAACGGCTGAAGCGGGCGCGCGACGGCGTGCGCGGGGTGCTGACGCAGCGCGTGCTGGTGGTCGAGGACAACCCGATCCTGGCGCTTGAGATCGGCTCCGTCGTCGCCGAGATGGGGCACGTGGTGTGCGGCACCGCCGCCACCCGGCGCGAGGCGCTGGAACTGGCGGAAAGCGCGCAACCCACGCTGGCGCTGCTCGATGTGCGGCTGGCCGGCGGGGACAGCGGCGTCGATGTGGCCCGACGCCTGCGCGAGGAGCAGCGGGCACTGCGCACCATTTTCGTCACCGCCTTCGACGGCGACCTGGAGGAACTGGGCGCGCGCCACCTGGGCCAGGTCGTGCGCAAGCCCTTCACGGTGGAGGCCATCCGCAGCGCGATCTCGCGCGCCGTGTTCATGCCCACGCCGGTGGCGCTGGCCTGACGGGCGGCACGAAGAGGAAAGGGGCGGCCTGTACGGGCCGCCCCTTTTTTGTTTCGTATCGGGCCGTACGCGGCTCAGACCGTCGTGCTGCGGCGGCCGACGAACATGCGGTACAGCGCCAGGATGATGACGGCGCCCACCACGGCGCCGATCAGGCCAGCCCCTTCACCGGCCCTGTACCAGCCGACCGCCTCGCCCAGGTAGGTGGCGACGAACGCACCGGCGATGCCCAGCAGCGTGGTGATGATGAAGCCACCCGGATCACGCCCCGGCATCAGCAGCTTCGCGATGATACCGGCGATGAACCCGATGATGATCGTCCAGAGAATCTCCATGCCACGTTCTCCCTGTCAGTCAGGCCCTGTCAGTCAGGGCGCCTCCGCCCGATTGGGATAACGGGCAAGACGGGAGATGGTTCAGTCTCGCCGATGGGGGAACCTTCGCGGCGAGGCCATGTTCTCCGCACGCCTCCAGGCTGCAGTTCCTGAGGAAAAAGGAGAATTCCCATGAATGCCAAGGCTGTCGCCGTCGCACTCGCTGCGCTGGCGCTCCCGGCGCTCGGCGCTCCGGTGCTGGCGCAGAGTTCGACGACCGTCCAGCCCCCGCCGACCCAGGTCGTGCCGGACACCACCACCTCGTCCTCCTCCGGCAAGGTGACCGTGCAGGGGGCCGGGGCGGCGCAGAACCTGACGGCCAGCGAGTTCCTGACGCAGGCCGCCTCCAGCGGCCTGTTCGAGGTCGAGGCCGGCCGCCTCGCCGTCGACAAGGCCAGCCGCGACCAGGTGCGCGCTTTCGGTCAGCAGATGGTGACCGACCACACCCAGTCCAACCAGGATCTGATGGCGCTGGCCCGGCAGAACGGCATGGCCGTTCCGGCCATGATGCGGCCGGACCACCAGCAGCGGATCCAGACGCTGTCGCGCGCGTCGGGCGCCGAATTCGACCGGCTGTACATGGTCGGGCAGGTGGGTGCCCACGAGGAGGCGGTGACGCTGTACTCCTCGGCCGCCAACGCGACCGCGCCGGACATGGCGCCGTTCCGCTCCTTCGCGGCGCAGACGCTGCCGATCCTGCAGAACCATCTGGCGATGGCGCAGAGCATGACCGGCGGCGGCGTGCCGACGGCGAAGCAGTAGGTCTTACCCCAGGCGCACCTTGCGGATGTTTTCGGCGTACATGTCGGGTCCGCCGGAGAAGGTGGCGGTGCCGGCGACGAGGACGTCGGCCCCGGCCTCGATGGCGAGGCGCGCCGTCTCGGCGTTGATGCCGCCGTCGACCTGCAGGTCGAT
>DASPIO010000074.1:0-5191 GCA_035629155.1 Azospirillum sp.
AGTCCACAGGCTTGATCCGACGGCCTCCCACAGCCAAGGCGGGTCAAGCCTGTGGACCCACCGGGGCGACCGGTCCGGCGAGGGCGGCCACGTTGGCGGCGAACACCTCGGCCGGCGTGCGGTAGCCGAGGCAGCGCCGAGGCGTGTCGTTCAGGCGCCGTGCCACGTCGGCCAGCGCCGGCGGCGAGCGCCGCTCGACGGGGCAGGCGAGCGGCAGGTGACGGCGTACCCGGCCGTTGGCGTTCTCCACCCCGCCCTTCTGCCAGGGGCTGTGCGGATCGCAGAAGTAGCTGTCCAGCTCCAGGCTTCGATAGGCCAAGAACTCCGAGCCGCGATCGAAGGTGATGGTGCGGCGCGCCTCCGGCGGCAAGGGCGCCAGCGCCTCGGCGATGCGGCCGATCACCCCCGCCGAGCGTCGGTCGCCGTTGGCCAGCAGGATCTGGAAGCGGCTGCGGCGCTCCTGGAGCGAGGTGACGTTGGCCGCGCCGAGCTGGCGGGCGAAGATGACCAGATCGCATTCCCAATGCCCGAAGCTCGCGCGCGTCGCCACCTCGGGCGGGCGGCTGGCGATCCAGCGCTGCGGCGGGATCGGCGAGCTGCGCGGCTTGCGGCCGAAGCGCGCCCGGCGTCGGCGCCGCGCCATCGCCAGGAACGCGTACAGCCCGTGCTCGCGTCCTTCCGAACCATAGACGAAGCGGTAGATCGTTTCATGCGAGACGGTGCCGGCGGGCAGGGGCTCACGCCGGAGCCGGCCAGCGATCTGCTGCGGCGACCAGCCCTCCTGGAGCTTGGCGATCACATGCGCCCGCAGATCAGGCCGCAGCGTCAGCTTCCGGCGCCGGGCACGGCGACGGCGCGCCATCGCGTCGGCGGCGGTGCAGTAGTAGCCGCGGTATTCCTGGCCCCAGCGGTCGCGAAAGGTGTCGTGATAGAAGTTGCGGCGGATCTCGCGATGGATGGTCGAGCGGTGTCGGCCCAGACGCAACGCGATCACCGCGACCGGCACCTTGGCGTCGCGCATCTGCTGAATCTGCCGCCGTTCCGCCAGATCGACGTGCGAGTAGTGCGTCCCCATAATGCCCTCCGAAGCGTAAGCCCTTGTTATACAACGAGAGTTGCACTTCGGTTTTGAATCCACCCCCAGCCGTTCCGCGTCGCGTGCGTCGATGACGGCGACCTTCGCCGTCCGCACCAGCGACGGCGCCGGCAGCCCGGCGGCGCCGAGGTCGCTCACCGCCACATCGCCCGGCCAGCCGCGGTTGTCGGCGCTGGTGATCATCAGCACCCAGACGAGGCTGTGCCGCGCCTGAAGATCCCCCGCGGCCACGACCAGCGCCGGCCGCCGCTGGCGCACCGGGCGGTCGGTGTAGGGGAACGGGACCTTGACGACGTCCCACGGCTCAAAGATCGGCATAGGCCCGCCGGTCGGCGTCGGAGTCCCACTCCGTGAAAGTGCGGAACGGATCGTCGGCCGGCTGCGCCGCCGCACGGGTGAGGATGACCCGCCCGTCCTCGATGGTGTAGGCGATCTCGTCGCCCTCGCGCAGCCCGAGGGCATGCCGCACCGACTGCGGGATGGTGGTCTGCGCCTTGCTGGTCAGCTTGCTGGTGATCATGACGGCGCCGCAGTAAGGAATATCCTTACGGTAGGGCGCGACCCCGCACGGGTCAAGTGTCCGGGATCCAAGGGCCCCCGGTCCTTGGCGGAGGGAGCGCGAGGGAGGCGGCGCCTCCCTCGCAACCCTCACCGGAAGCGCCTTACTTGGCGACGCCCGGCTTGTGGGTGAAGTTGTGGTGCGCCTCGATGTAGCGCACGGTGCCCGACTTGGAGCGCATGATCACCGAGTGGGTGATCGCACCGCCCGGGAACCGCCGCACGCCGCGCAGCATGGCGCCGGTGGTCACGCCGGTGGCGGCGAACATCACGTTGCCGCTGGCCAGCTCGGTCAGGCTGTACTTCTTGTTGAGGTCGGTGACGCCCCAGCGGGCGGCGCGGGCCTTCTCGTCGTCGTTGCGGAACAGCAGGCGGCCCTGGAACTGGCCGCCGATGCAGCGCAGCGCCGCCGCCGCCAGCACGCCCTCCGGCGCGCCGCCGGAGCCGACGTACATGTCCACGCCGGCGTCCGGCTGGCTGGTGGCGATCACGCCCGACACGTCGCCGTCGGAGATCAGCATGATGCGCGCCCCGGCCTCGCGGACCCTGGCGATCAGCTCGGCGTGGCGCGGGCGGTCGAGGATGCAGACCACCAGCTCCTCAACCTCGGTGCCCTTGGCCTTGGCGAGGTTCTTCAGGTTGGTCGCCGGGCTCTCGTCCAGATCGACCACGCCGTCCGGCAGGCCGCCGCCGACGGCGATCTTGTCCATGTACACGTCGGGGGCGTTCAGGAAGCCGCCCTCCTCCGCCATGGCGATCACGGCCAGCGCGTTCGGGCCGCCCTTGGCGGTGATGGTCGTGCCTTCCAGCGGGTCGAGCGCAATGTCGACCTTCGGCGCGCCACGGCCGATGCCGGCCCCCACCTTCTCGCCGATGTAGAGCATGGGCGCCTCGTCGCGCTCACCCTCGCCGATCACGACGGTGCCGTCGATGTACAGCGTGTTGAGCGCCTGGCGCATGGCGTCGACGGCGGCCTGGTCGGCGAGCTTCTCGTCACCGCGGCCCATCAGCAGCGACGCGGAGAGCGCCGCCGCCTCGGTCACGCGCACGGCCTCGAGCGCCAGGTTCCGGTCCATGCCGGACAGGTCGACTTTCTTGTCCATTGGTTGCTATCCCCCGAAATTCTGCTCGGTCCGGTTCAGGCTGAACCTTGAGTGCTTGTGTAGATAGGGATCAGAACTGCTCGATGCGGATCATCCGCGGCGGCTCCAGCACCGCCGCCTGGGCCGCAATGGCCGCCAGCGCCCGCTGCATCGACGCTTCGTCGGTGTCGTGCGTGGTCAGCACCACCGGCACCGCCTCGCCCGGTGCCCGGCCGCGCTGCAGGAACGATTCCATCGACACGTTGTGGTCGCGCAGCGCCGCCGCCACCTCGGCGATCACGCCGGGGCGATCGACCACCATCAGGCGGACATAGTACGCCCCGGTCCGCGCCTCCATCGGCGACGGCTCCAGGCGGGCGAGCTGCCCGGCGGGCACACCGAAGGTCGGCGTGGAGCGGCCACGCGCCACGTCCACGATGTCGGCGACCACGGCCGACGCGGTCGGGCCGGCGCCGGCCCCGCGGCCGACCAGCCAGACGCGGTCCACGAAGTCGCCCTGCGCCACCACGGCGTTGAACACGCCGTCCACGGCGGCGATGGGGGCGTCCTTCGGCACCATGCAGGGGTGCACGCGCTGCTCCACGCCCAGGCGGGTCAGCCGCGCGATGCCCAGCAGCTTGATCCGGTAGCCAAGTTCCTCCGCGTACGCCAGATCGACGGCGGAGATGTGGCGGATGCCCTCCACGTGCACCGAACCGAAATCGACCGGGCAGCCGAAGGCGACCGAGGTGAGCACGGCCAGCTTGTGCGCCGCGTCCACGCCGTCGATGTCGAAGCTGGGATCGGCCTCGGCGTAGCCCAGCTTCTGCGCCTCGGCCAGCACGTCCGCGAATTCGCGGCCGGTGGTGCGCATCTCGGTCAGGATGTAGTTGCAGGTGCCGTTGAGGATGCCGTGCACCTCGGTCACCCGGTTGCCGGCCAGCCCTTCGCGCAGCGCCTTGATGACCGGGATGCCGCCGGCCACCGCCGCTTCGAACGCCAGCGTCAAGCCGCGCCCCTCGGCGCGCTCGGCCAGGGCGGTGCCGTGGTTGGCGAGCAGCGCCTTGTTGGCGGTCACCACGTGCTTGCCGGTCTCCAGCGCCGTCTCGACGGCGGCCTTGGCGGCCCCGTCGGCACCGCCGATCAGCTCGACGAAGACATCGATGTCCGGCGCGCCGGCCATGGCGACGGGGTCGTCGAACCAGCGCACGCCCGACAGGTCGACGCCGCGGTCCCTGCTGCGGTCACGGGCGCTGACGGCGCTCACCACGACCTTGCGGCCGCAACGCTGCTCCAGCACCTGCGCCTGCTGGGCCAGCAGCTTCAGGACACCGGCGCCGACCGTACCCAGGCCGGCGACGGCGATCTTGAGGGCCTCGTGCTTTTGATTGGGGACGCTCACGACGCTTTCGCCTTCACCGGTTCCAGGAGTTCGCGGCGTGCCTCGGGGTCCCGGCTCTGCGCCGCACCGGCGGCGTTGGAGCGGAAGAACTCCTTGATGTTGCGCGTCGCCTGACGGATGCGGTGCACGTTCTCGACAAGGCCAAGGCGGACGTGCCCGTCACCGTACTCGCCGAAGCCGATGCCGGGCGACACCGCGACGTTCGCCTCCTGCAGCAGCAGCTTGGAGAACTCCAGCGAGCCCATGTGGGCGAACTGCGGCGGGATGGGCGCCCAGGCGAACATGCTGGCCGGCGGGCTCGGCACCTGCCAGCCGGCGGACGCCAGCCCCTCGATCAGCACGTCGCGACGCTGCTTGTACATGGCGCGGATCTGCTCGACGCAGTCCTGCGGGCCGTTCAGCGCGGCGGTGGCGGCGACCTGGATCGGCGTGAAGGCGCCATAGTCCAGGTACGACTTGATGCGCGCCAGCGCGGTGATCAGCTTCTTGTTGCCGGTGGCGAAGCCGATGCGCCAGCCCGCCATGTTGTAGGTCTTCGACATCGAGGTGAACTCGACGGCGATCTCGCGCGCCTCCGGGATCTCCAGGATCGACGGCGGCGGCTCGCCGTTGAAGTAGATCTCGGCGTAGGCGAGGTCCGACAGAATGTAGACGCCGTGCTTGCGGCAGAACTCCACGATCGGCCGGTAGAAGTCGAGGCCGGCGACCTGCGCCGTCGGGTTCGACGGGTAGTTCAGCACCAGCGCCAGCGGCTTGGGCACGCTGTGCTTGGTGGCGCGCTCCAGCACCTCCATGAACTTGTCGACGTCCGGCTTGTCGCCGCCGTCGTGGCCCATGGGCAGGTGGCGGATCGAGGCGCCGGCCAGGATGAAGCCGAACGGATGGATCGGGTAGCTGGGGTTCGGCACCAGAATGGTGTCGCCCGGGCTGGTGATCGCGTTGGCGAGGTTGGCGAGGCCTTCCTTCGACCCGATGGTGACGATGCACTCCGTCTCGGGGTCGATCTCGACGTTGAAGCGCCGCTTGTAATAGGCGGCGTGGGCACGGCGCAGG
>DASPIO010000075.1:0-72004 GCA_035629155.1 Azospirillum sp.
AATCGGTCCAACGGTTTCAAGTTCAGGGTCTTCGGACGATCATGACTCGGTACATCTTCATCACCGGTGGCGTCGTCTCCTCGCTGGGCAAGGGCCTGGCGTCGGCGGCGCTGGGGGCGCTGTTGCAGGCGCGCGGCTACAAGGTCCGGCTGCGCAAGCTCGACCCCTACCTGAACGTCGACCCGGGCACCATGAGCCCGTACCAGCACGGCGAGGTCTACGTCACCGACGACGGTGCCGAGACCGACCTCGACCTCGGCCATTACGAGCGCTTCACCGGCGTGGCCGCGCGCAAGGGCGACAACATCACCACGGGCCGCATCTACTCGAACGTCATCGCCAAGGAGCGGCGCGGCGACTACCTGGGCGCCACCGTCCAGGTGATCCCGCACGTCACCGACCAGATCAAGGAGTTCATCGGCGCCGATACGGACGACGAGGACTTCATTCTCTGCGAAATCGGCGGCACCGTGGGCGACATCGAGTCGCTGCCCTTCCTGGAAGCCATTCGCCAGTTCGGCAATGAGGTGGGGCCGGAGCGCGCGCTGTTCGTGCACCTGACGCTGCTGCCCTACATCCCCACCGCCGGTGAGCTGAAGACGAAGCCGACGCAGCACTCCGTGAAGGAACTGCTGGGCGTGGGCATCCAGGCCAACATCCTGCTGTGCCGCGCCGACCGCCCGATTCCCGAGAACGAGCGCCGCAAGATCGCGCTGTTCTGCAACATTCGGCCGGAGCGCGTCATCGCCGCGCTGGACGTGGACAACATCTACCAGGTGCCGATCAGCTACCATGAGGAAGGCTTCGACACGCAGGTTCTGGCCTATTTCGGCCTGCCGACGGCGGGCGAGCCGGACCTGTCGCGCTGGAGCACCATCGTCGAGCGCGTGCGCAAGCCGCAGGGCGAGGTGACCATCGCCGTGGTCGGCAAGTACACCAGCCTGCTCGACAGCTACAAGTCGCTGGCCGAGGCGCTGACGCACGGCGGCATCGCCAACAACGTCAAGGTCAAGCTGGACTGGATCGATTCGGAGATCTTCGAGACCGACGGCGCGGTGCAGCGCCTGGAAGGCGTACACGGCATCCTGGTGCCGGGCGGCTTCGGGTCGCGCGGCACCGAGGGCAAGATCGAGGCGGCCAAGTTCGCGCGCGAGCGCAAGGTGCCGTACTTCGGCATCTGCTTCGGCATGCAGATGGCGGTGATCGAGGCGGCTCGCAACCTCGCCGGCATCGTCGACGCCGGCTCCACCGAGCTTGGCAAGCCCGGCAACCCGGTGGTCGGCCTGCTGACCGAGTGGCTGCGCGGCAACCAGTTGGAGAAGCGCTCGGAGGTCGGCGACCTGGGCGGCACCATGCGCCTGGGCGCCTACCCGGCGCGGCTGCTGCCGGATTCGAAGGTGGCGGACATCTACGGCGCGACGGCCATTTCCGAGCGGCACCGCCACCGCTACGAGGTGAACGTCTACTACAAGGAGCGGCTGGAGAAGTGCGGCATGCTGTTCTCCGGCCTGTCGCCCGACGGCGAACTGCCGGAGATCGTCGAGATCCCCGACCACCCGTGGTTCATCGGCGTGCAGTTCCATCCGGAGCTGAAGTCGAAGCCGTTCGACCCGCACCCGCTGTTCACGTCGTTCATCAAGGCCGCCATCGAGCAGAGCCGGCTCGTCTGAGCCGCTCGTTCAGGGCTTTCCGGGCGAAGGGCCGCACCGCAGGGTGTGGCCCTTCATGCGTTTGCGGGATGTCGTTGCCCTATACGTCAGCTTGGTTGCGTAAAGGAGTGTGGCGTGACACCATGGCGCGCCTGATCCGAAAGGCTTAGGCATAAAGAACTGGGGAAAGGAAACGACCATGGGGCTTTTCGATAAGGCGCTGTCGGCGACGGCGGCCGTCGCGCTGTGTTGCGCTCTGCCGGCCACGGCGGCGGATTTCTCCAGCACCATCTTCTTCGGCGACAGCCTGACCGACTCCGGCACCTTCTCCTCGGTTGTGCCGGCGGGCGGCAAGTTCACCACCAACCCGGGGCCGGTGTGGGCGGAGAATCTGGCGGCGGCGTACGGCACCACGGCGCGGCCGGCGGTGTCCGGCGGCACGGACTACGCGGTGGGCGGCGCGCGCGTGTCCCAGCTTCCCGGTGTGCCGAACGCGGCGCCCACCGCGACGGCGACGCCCGTTCGTACCCAGATCAGCACCCATCTCGCGGCCAATGGCGGCCGGGCCGACCCCAATGCCCTGTACGCCGTATGGGCGGGCGCCAATGACATCTTCAGCGCGCTGAACACCCCGGCGACGGCGCAGGCGGCGGTGACCCAGGCGGCCAGCGATCTGGTGGCCGAAGTGGCGCGGCTGCGCGCCGCCGGTGCGCGCTACATCATCGTGCCGCTGGTGCCCGACATCGGCGCCACGCCGTTCGGCGCCAGACTCGGCGCCGCTGGGGCGGCGTCGGTGACGCAACTCGTCAGCGGTTACAACCAATTGGTCCGGTTCGGACTGGCGGCGGCCGGCGTGCAGGTCATCCCGGTCGACACTGTAAGCCTGCTGGCCGATGCCATGGCGAATCCGGCCGCGTATGGATTCACCAACACGACCGGCGTCGCGTGCACGACGACGTCATCGCTGCTGTGCACGCCGAACACGCTGGTCTCGCCGAACGCCGCGCAGACCTATCTGTTCGCCGACGGTGTGCACCCCACCACCGCCGGACATCGGGTCATCGCCGATTACGTGCTGAACGTGCTGACGGCGCCGGCCAATGTGGCGCTGCTGGCGGAATCGCCGCTGCACACGCGCGAGCGGCTGGTGCAGACCATCCGCGCCCAGGCGGCGGCCGGGCTGTGGGGACGCAAGCCGGGCGAGGCCGGCGTCTGGGTGTCCGGTGGCGTGGGCCGGCTTGAGTTCGAACGCCGCGCCGACCTGTCCGGCGCCAAGGGAACGCCGCTCGACGCCACCATTGGCGTGGACAAGCGATTCGGCGAGAACCTGCTGGCGGGCGCCGCCGCTTCGTTCGGGCGCACCAAGGGCGATTTCGCTTCGGGCGGCGACTACACGCAGCGCGAGTACGTGATCAGCGCCTACGGCGTGTACCGGGCCGGCGGGTTCTTCGTGAACGGCGTTGGCGGCTTCGGATTCGGCCGGTACGACGTGGACCGCCGCGTCAGCATCAACGGCATCGAGCGCGCGGTGAAGGGCAGCACCGAGGGGATCAACGCCTCGCTGGCCGCCGAGACGGGGTACGAGTTCACCACCGCCGGGCTGAAGCACGGGCCGATCGCCGGGCTGCATTACCAGCACGTCACCGTGCAGGGCTTCAGCGAGGAGAGCGCGCTGTTCGGGTTCTCGTACGGGGAGCAGACTCGCAACTCGCTGGTCGGCAGCATCGGCTATCAGGTGTCGTACGACTTCGGGACGGTGCTGCCCTATGCGCGGGCCGCGTTGAGCCATGAGTTCAACCGCAGCGAGCGGTCGATCAACACGGCCAGCCTGAGCGCCAACACCCTGGCCATGTCCTACGACATGCCGGTGGCCAAGCCGGCCAGCACCTTCGTCAACGTCGCGGCCGGGGCGGCCGTGAGGCTCGCCCCCTCGGTGACCGGCACGCTTGGCCTCACCGCGCGCCTGGGCGAGAATCACGTGCGCGATTACGGGGGCATGGTCGGCCTCAGCATGGGCTTCTGATACGGACGGCGGGAACCGCTGTCCTCCTGATGATCCGGGGAGGACAGCGCTTCACCGTCCGTTTCAGGCAATCTTCTCGACGCTGCCGTCCAGCGCCGTCAGCAGCAACTCGACGCCCAGGTCGGGATGCTTCTGCCGGATCATGGTGCCGAGCTTGCCGAGGATCTCGGCGTGGACGGCCGTCTCCTCGGCGGGGTCGCCCTTGAGGTCCTGGTTCAGGAAGACGCGGTAGGCGCCGCAGTCGCGGTGGTCCATCACGATCACCTTCTTGATGCCGTGCAGCGCCTTCGCGACCTCCACGTGCTTAAAGAAGGTCTCACCCCACGCCGGCTCCTTCTCGGTCAGGGCGCCGAGGCCGGCGCCGGCCAGGATGACGTGGTCGTAGTTGTTGTTGAGCCCGCGGCCATCCATGTAGCGGACCACATCGTCCACCAGCCTGTAGTCCATGCAGGACAGAAGCAGCGCCTCGATGTTGCCGGCCGCCGCCGCGTGGCGCGCCGGGGTGGCGCTGAGCAGCATGGCGCCGCCGCCGAGCGCGGCCAGCTTCAGGAAGGTGCGGCGGTCGCCGGTGGTCGGGCGGTGACAAGAACAATCGGCATGATCGGTGTGTATGGAAACCTCGTTATTATACAAATGTTCCGCCAGTGTAGCCGTTGAACCTTTAAAAAATGCCAATGTTTGACGAGTTAAAGGAGGAACGTGCGGCGCCTGCGACGGATTGATTGTATCGCTGATCCAACAGGGGGCTTTGGTTTAGGCGCCGCGCGAACGCCGTGCCCGCCACTCTTCCCGTGTCTGGCCCCACACCTCGACGGTCGCGTTCTCGAGTGGCGGCGGCAGGCGGCCGGGGCCGCGCAGGGTCGAGCCCAGCTTGCGGGCGACCGCCTGGGACGCCGTGTTGCCGGGATCGATGGTGTGGATCACCTCGGTCCAGCCCAAGTGATCGAACGCCCAATCGATGGTCGCCGCGGCGCCCTCGGTGGCGTAGCCCTTGCCCCAGTGCTCGCGTGCGATGCCCCAACCCACCTCGCTGCCCGGCCAGCCTTCCGGCATCCAGGGTCCGAGGCGGCCGACCCACCGGCCGGTGGCCTTCTCGATCACCGAGAACATGGCGAATCCCTGGATCCGCCAGGCCCCGGCCATGGTGAGAAAGGTGCGGAACGCGATCGCGCGGGGCTGCGCGCCGCCGAGGAAGCGGGCGGCCTCCGCATCGGCCATGAAATCGGCCCAGGCGTCGAAGTCTTCGGGCATCTGCGGGCGCAGGATCAGGCGCGGTGTTTCCAAAACGGTGTCGGTCACGTGAATTGCTCCACTTTCTGGTGTGCGGAAATCTGCCTAGCGCGTCCCCGGCCGCGGCGCCATTGCCGTGTGGTCATGGCGGTCCACTTTTCGATGGGATGCGCGTGGAGAGCCGGTCACGGCTCCCGATTCATGACCCCGCTTCAGGAGAGGGAAGAGACATGGGCGAGGTGACCATCACGGCCGCCGACGGCGGTGGTTTTTCCGCTTACGTCGCCAAGCCGGCCACGCTGCCGGCGCCGGGCGTCGTCGTCATCCAGGAAATCTTCGGGGTTAACGCGGTGATGCGCGGCGTCTGCGACAACCTCGCCGCGCAGGGCTACGTCGCCGTCTGCCCGGACCTGTTCTGGCGCCAGGAACCGGGCATACAACTTACCGACCAGTCACAGGACGAGTGGAACCGCGCCTTCGCGCTGAAGAAGGGCATGGACCAGGATAAGGCGGTCGAGGACCTGAAGGCGACGCTGGCGTGGCTGCGCGGTGAGAAGGACTGCGCGGGCAGGGCGGGGACGGTCGGCTACTGCCTGGGCGGCCGGCTGGCGTTCCTGATGGCGACGCGCTCCGACGCGGACTGCAACGTCAGTTACTACGGGGTGGGGCTGGACGCTTTGCTGGGCGAGGCCGGAAACATCAGGAAACCGCTGTTAATGCATCTTGCGGAACAGGACAAGTTCGCCACGCCGGAGGTTCTGCGGACGCTTTCCGCCGGCTTGTCCGGCAACCCCAACGTCACGCTGCACGTCTACCCCGGCGTGAACCACGCCTTCGCGCGCCCCGGCGGCGAGCACTACGACAAGGCGGCGGCGGACCTCGCCAACGGCCGCACGCGGGCCTTTTTCCAGCAGCATCTTGGTTGATGCATCCCGGTTGACCGGGAGCCCCATTATCTGGGATGCAAGGGCGAGCGCGGGAGGGCGGCTCCCTCTCGCCCGTTCTTTCAGGAGCACGTCATGACCACCGCCAAGACCGTCCAGATCGGCACCCTGTCCATCGCCAACGACCGGCCGTTCGCGCTGATCGCCGGCCCGTGCCAGATGGAGAGCCGCGAGCACGCGCTGGAGATGGCGGCGGCGTTGACCGAGGCCTGTGGCACGCTGGGCATCGGGCTGATCTACAAGTCGTCCTTCGACAAGGCCAACCGCACATCGATCCACACGGCGCGCGGCCTGGGCCTGGACAAGGCGCTGCCGATCTTCGCCGAGGTGAAGGAGCGGTTCGGCTGCCCGGTGCTGACCGACGTGCACGAGACGCACCACTGCGCCGCCGTGGCCGAGGTGGTGGACGTGCTGCAGATCCCCGCCTTCCTGTGCCGGCAGACCGACCTGCTGGTGGCGGCGGCGCAGACCGGCCGGGCGGTGAACGTCAAGAAGGGCCAGTTCCTCGCACCCTGGGACATGAAGAACGTCGCGGCCAAGCTGGTGGCCGCCGGCAATGAGCGGGTGATGCTGTGCGAGCGCGGCGTCAGCTTCGGCTACAACACGCTGGTCAGCGACATGCGGGCGTTGCCGATCATGGCGGAGACGGGCTTCCCGGTGGTGTTCGACGCCACCCATTCCGTGCAGCAGCCGGGCGGGCAGGGCACCACCTCGGGCGGCCAGCGGGAGTTCGTGCCCGTGCTGGCGCGTGCCGCCATCGCCGTGGGCGTGGCGGCGGTGTTCATGGAGACGCACCAGGATCCGGACAAGGCGCCGTCCGACGGCCCGAACATGATTCCCATCAAAGAGATGCCGGCCCTGCTCGCGCGCCTCCAGGCGTTCGACCGGCTGGCGAAGGGGCTGTGACGGAAAACCTAACGTCGGCCGCTTCCGGCCGGGGTGGCATGCCGAAAAAGGCGCCATCGCGCCCTTGCCACGCAAGGTCACAGCGGCTATCAGTCCCCGCGCGCCTGAAACGCGCCCGAATTGCGGAGGAACCAGCACGATGAGCGCCATCACCGACATTCACGCCCGCGAAATCCTGGACAGCCGCGGCAACCCGACCGTCGAGGTCGACGTCACGCTGGAGTCCGGCGCGTTCGGCCGCGCCGCCGTGCCGTCGGGCGCCTCCACGGGTGCCCACGAGGCTGTCGAACTGCGCGACGGCGACAAGTCCCGCTATGGCGGCAAGGGCGTCCAGAAGGCCGTCGAGTCGGTGAACGGCGAGATCTTCGATGCGCTGTCCGGCCTCGACGCCGCCAGCCAGCGCGCCATCGACATGGCGATGATCGAGCTGGACGGCACCCCCAACAAGAGCCGCCTCGGCGCCAACGCCATCCTCGGCGTGTCGCTGGCCGTCGCCAAGGCGTCGGCGGAAGAGGCGGCGCTGCCGCTTTACCGCTACGTCGGCGGCGCCTTCGCCTCGCTGCTCCCCGTTCCGATGATGAACATCATCAACGGCGGCGCGCACGCCGACAACCCGATCGACATTCAGGAATTCATGATCATGCCGGTGGGGGCGGCCACCGGGGCCGACGCCATCCGCATGGGCGCGGAGATCTTCCAGTCGCTGAAGAAGAAGCTGAAGGACGCCGGCCACAACACCAACGTCGGCGACGAGGGCGGCTTCGCCCCGAACCTCGCGTCCACCGACGAGGCGCTGGGCTTCGTCATGAAGGCCATCGAGGCGGCCGGCTACAAGCCGGGCGATGACGTCATGCTGGCGCTCGACGCCGCCTCGACCGAGTTCTTCAAGAACGGCAAGTACGAGCTGGAAGGCGAGGGCAAGTCGCTTACCCCCGACCAGATGGTGAAGTACTGGGCCGATCTGGTGGGCCGCTACCCGATCATCTCGATCGAGGACGGCATGTCCGAGGACGACTGGGAGGGCTGGAAGGCGCTGACCGACGCCATCGGCAACAAGGTGCAGCTGGTCGGCGACGACCTGTTCGTCACCAACCCCAAGCGTCTGGCCGACGGCATCAAGAAGGGTGTGGCCAACTCGATCCTGGTGAAGGTCAACCAGATCGGCACGCTGTCGGAGACGCTGGAAGCCGTGGACATGGCGCACAAGGCCGGCTACTCGGCCGTGCTGTCGCACCGTTCGGGCGAGACCGAGGATTCGACCATCGCCGATCTGGCGGTGGCGACCAACTGCGGGCAGATCAAGACCGGCTCGCTCAGCCGTTCGGACCGTCTGGCCAAGTACAACCAGCTCATCCGCATCGAGGAGCAGCTCGGCACCGCCGCCCGCTTCGCCGGCCGCGGCATCCTGAAGGGCTGATCCGATTTCCATGCCGGCCGGAAAGGCGAGGGGCTCCGGCCCCTCGCCTTTTTTCGTTTGCGCACCGGACGATTGACGGAGCTACGCTCCCGCCATACGCTTGCGTATGGATCAAGAATTGGGAGGGACTCCATGACCGCTTTCAAGCCCAGGGATCCGGACTTCGAAGCCCGTGTGCGCGACAGCTTCGCCCGGCAGACGATGATGTCCACCATCGGTGCCCAGATCGTGGATCTGGAGCCGGGCGCGTGCACGCTGGGCATGAACTACCGGCGCGACCTGTGCCAGCAGCACGGCTATCTGCACGCCGGCGTCACCACGACGCTGGCCGATTCTGCCGCGGGATACGCGGCGTTCAGCCTGTTTCCGGCGGGCTCCTCCGTGCTGACGGCGGAGTTCAAGATCAATCTGCTGGCCCCGGCGGCGGGTGAGCGATTCCTGGCCCGCGGTCGTGTGGAGAAGTCCGGCCGCACACTGACGGTGGTTCGGTCCGAGGTGTTTGCGGTGGACAAGGACGGCGTCGAACGGCCAATCGCGCTGATGCTCGCCACCTTGATGTGCCTCGCGGATACGGCGGACGCGTGAGGGGGCAGCGTAGATTCGGTTGAGGCGCCAGCGAAAACCCAACCTACGAACGATCTGGCACGCTCGGCAGCAGCCCTTCGGCCATGCCCAGAAACGCCCCGCCGACGACCAGATCCTTCGCCGCGGCGATGTCCGGGGCCATGCGGCGGTCGTGCTCGGCAAAAGGCACGCGGGCGCGCAGCAGGGCCATGGCGTCGCGCAAGGGTGGGCTGGTCTCCAGGGGAGCACGCAGGTCGATGCCCTGGGCCGCCGCCAGCAACTCAATGGCGAGAATGCCGGCGAGGTTGTCGGTCATGTCGGAAAGGCGGCGCGCGGCGTGCGTCGCCATGCTGACGTGGTCCTCCTGGTTGGCGGATGTAGGCAGGCTGTCGACGCTGGCGGGGTGGGCCATCTGCTTGTTCTCGCTGGCCAGTGCCGCCGCCGTCACCTGGGCTATCATGAAACCGCTGTCCAGCCCGCCCTCGCGCACCAGGAACGGCGGCAGGCCGGACAAGTTGGTGTCCATCAGCAACGCCGTGCGCCGCTCCGACAGCGATCCCGTCTCGGCGATGGCGAGCGCCAGCACGTCGGCCGCCATCGCCACCGGCTCGGCGTGGAAGTTGCCGCCGGACAGGATCTCGCCGGTGTCGGCGAAGACCAGCGGGTTGTCGGACACGGCGTTGGCCTCGCGCTCCAGCACGCCGGCCGCGAAGCGCAGGTGGTCGAGCACGGCGCCCATCACCTGCGGCTGGCAGCGCAGGCTGTAGGGGTCCTGCACCGTGCCGTGCTCGCCCCGATGGGACTCGCGGATGCGGCTGCCCTGGAGCAGCCGGCGGTAGACGGCGGCGACGTCGGCCTGTCCTGGCTGCCCGCGCAGGGCGTGGATGCGGGCGTCGAACGGCCCGTCGCTGCCCAGCGCCGCGTCGACGCTCAACGCTCCGGCCACCAGCGCCGCCGCCACCGCATCCTCCGCCGCGAAGAGCCCGAGCAGAGCCAGCGCGGTGGACACCTGCGTGCCGTTCAGCAACGCCAGCCCCTCCTTCGCCTCCAACTCCAGCGGCGTCAGGCCGGCGCGCGGCAGGGCCTCCGGCGCGGGAAGGCGCTCGCCGCCCACATCGGCCTCGCCCTCGCCGATCAGCACGCCGGTGAGGTGCGCCAGCGGTGCAAGGTCACCCGACGCGCCCACTGAGCCCTTGGCCGGCACTACCGGCAGCACGCCATGGTTGTGGAGCGCGAGCAGCGCGTCGATGACTTGCGGGCGCACGCCGGAATGACCGCGCGCCAGCGCGTTGGCCTTCAGCGCCAGGATCAGCCGCACCGCCGACGCCCGCAGGTCCGGCCCGGTTCCGGCGCTGTGGGAGAGCACCAGCCGGCGTTGCAATTCGCGCACCTTGTCGGGTGGGATGCGGCGCTTCGCCAGGAGGCCGAAGCCGGTGTTCACGCCGTACACCGGCCGCTCCCCCGCTGCCGCTTCGGCCACGGTGCGCGCCGCCGCCGCAATGGCCGGCCGGCAGGCGGGGTCCAGCTCCAGCCGGGGTGCGGAACGCGCGATGCGCCGCAGGTCCGCCAGGGTGAGCCGGCCGGGAACGAGGGTGAACGTCGCGGTCATGCGCGGCCTCCGAATGTCGCCTTTCCCAAAGATGAGGTGCGCCGGGCTGTGACGCAAAGGGGCAAGTCTCCGTGGCATTAACGTGATGTCCGTCAAATTTAATATGTCGTTTACCATGACGGCGGCCCTATCGGCGTGCCTGATCCGCACGGGTTCCGGCGAAACAAGGTGACGACTGGAGGAATATCCATGCCACCCCTGAACCGACGCCATTCGACCAGCAGCGCGACCGACAGCGATGGACGCCCCGAATTCGGCAACCGTTACTTCGGCCGGGTCCTGTTGGGCTCGTTCGTGTTCAGCGCGGCCATCAACGTCCTGATGCTGAGCGTGCCGCTGTATTCCCTGCAGGTGTTCAGCCGGGCCATCCCGTCCGGCAACATCGACACGCTGATCATGCTGACGCTGATCACCGTTCTGGCGCTGTCGATCATCGGCGTCATGGAGGTGGTGCGCACCCGCCTGCTGACTCGTGCCGGCAACGCCATCGAGGTGGCGTGGCGTCGCCGCTTCGCCGGCGAAGTCGTCGAGAGCGCCGCCCGCGGCCGCCCCGACATGACTCCGCTGGGCGATCTGATGGAGGTCAAGGCCGCGCTGTCGCGTCCGACTTTCGCGGCGTTGATGGACCTGCCGTGGACGCCGATCTACGTCGTCGGTATCTGGCTGATCCACCCGGTGCTGGGCGGCCTGATGCTGGGCAGCATGGTGCTCCTGACGGCGCTCGGCCTGTTCGCCCACTGGGCGGTGAAGGGCATCAGCGATGACGCCAAGCTGCCGGCCTCCCGCGCCCAACGCCTGTTCGACGCCGTCACCACGCGGGCCGACACGGTTCGCGCGCTCCGCATGGGGCCGGCGGCGGTCGACGCCGTCGTCCGCGATACCCTGACCACCTCGGCGTTGAGCGGCCAGATGGCCGAGCGCGGCGCCTCCATTGCCGCCGTCACCAAGTGGGTCCGCTACCTGCTGCAGGTCGCCGTCACCGGCGTCGGCGCCTGGCTGGTGATCGAGCAGCACCTGTCGTTCGGCGGCATGATCGCCACGTCGATGCTGGTCGCCCGAGGCATGGGGCCGATCGAGCAGACGATGGGTGCGTGGACGCAGATGCTGAAGTCGATCGACTCCTGGCGCCGCCTGTCCGCCCTCATCAAGCGCGTGTCGCGGGAGCCGGTGCGCGGCGGTGTCGCGGTGGAGCCGGAGCGCCTGACCGCCGAGAACGTCCTGTTCGTCAGCCCGCGCGACCAGAAGCCGATCCTGCGCGCCGTCACCCTCGCCGTCGAGCCGGGCCAGACGGTCTGCGTGCTGGGCGCCAACCGTTCGGGCAAGTCGGTGCTGGCGCGTCTGCTGGCCGGCGTGCAGGCGCCCAGCGCCGGCACCCTGCGCTTGGGCGGTCTGGCCGTCTCGGCGCTGACGCCGAAGGACCCGATGAAGGGCATCGGTTTCCTGCCGCAGCGTTCCGACCTGTTCCCCGGCACCATCGCCGAGAACATCGCCCGCTTCCAGGACGTCGAGGACGACAGCCTCGTGATCGCCGCCGCCAAGCGGGCGGGCATCCATGAGTGGATCGAGAGCCTGCCCATGGGCTACCAGACCGAGGTCAACGACCCGGCAAGCCCGATCACCGGCGCCACCGCCCGCCTGGTCGCACTCGCCCGCGCCGGCTTTGGCGAGCCGGTCCTGATGGTGCTGGACGAGCCGGCCGCCGGCCTGGACGAGCAGGGCATCGCCGCCGTGCGCCGCTTCATCGCCGACGCCAAGCAGCGCGGCACCACCACCATCGTGCTGAGCTACATGCCGGTGTTCGTGGACGTGTCCGACAAGACGTACATCCTGCAGAACGGCATGGTGCACGACGTTCCCAACCGCGCCCAACAGGCGCAACCGGCCCAGGCCCAAGGGCAGGGCGAGGCCACGGCGTCCGGCGCCTCCGCGTCCTGGGGCCGCATGCGCAGCATCGGCGGCGCCACCGCCGCCCCGGCGGTCGAGTAAGGCAAGGAGATCGGCACCATGAGCACGACCAAGATCCAGAGCGCAGCCGCCTCCACCGGGGGCGCCGTGGGCGGCAAGATGCGCAGCCTCGTGCCCGAGACCAATGTCCGCAACCTGCTGGCCGGCGGTGTCGCCGTGCTGGCGGTGGGGATGGGCGGGTTCACCGCTTGGGCCGCCTTCGCCCCGCTGCACAGCGCGGTCGTGGCGCAGGGTGCCCTGGCCCCGGAGACCGGCCGCAAGACCGTCCGCCACAGCGAGGGCGGCCGGATCGGCGAGATCCTGGTGCGTGGTGGCGACGCCGTGAAGGCGGGCCAGGTGCTGATGCGCCTGGACGCCACCGAGGCCGAGACCCGGCTGGAGGTGTTGTCGGCCCAGTGGCTGGAGATGCTGGCCCTGGAAGCCCGCCTTCAGGCCGAACTGTTCGACCGCGAGGCCATCGAGTGGCCGGCCGAACTGGAGAAGCGCCGCGCCGGCAGCGCCACCGTGGCCAAGCTGATGGACAATCAGAAGACCCTGTTCGACGTGCGCCGCCACCAGATGACCACCGAGGAGCGCCTGATCGCCGAGCGCGTCGACACCCTGCGCGAGGAGGGCGCCAGCCTTGAACAGCAGCGCAGCTATCAGACGCGCGAGATGAAGCTGGTGCAGGAGGACATCCGCATCACCCAGGGCCTGCTGGACCGCGGCAACTCGACCCGCACCAAGCTGGTGGAGCTGCAGCGTGAAGAGGCCCGCCTGATGGCCCGCGACAAGGACATCGAGGCGCGCATCGCCCAGACCAAGCAGCAGGCCGCCGAGGCGCAAGGCGACTGGGTCAAGCGCCGCAACGACTTCCGCGAGAAGGTGCTGATCGACCTGGACAAGGCGCGTTCCGAAACGGCGCGTCTGGCCGAGCAGATCCGCGACGCCGCCAACCGCCTCGCCAACCGCGACATCAAGGCGCCGGACGACGGCATCGTCGTGATGAACGGCCACCCGGCCGTGGGCGGCACCATTGTGCAGAACGAGGCGATCCTGGACGTGGTGCCCGACGGCCGTGCCCTGCTGGCCGAGGTGCATGTGCAGCCGAAGGACATCAAGTCGATCACCGTCGACCTGCCGGTGAAGGTGCAACTCACCGCCTATGACTCGCGCGTCGTCGGTTCTCTGGACGGCACGGTGGAGTACGTGTCAGCCGACCGCATCGCCGATCCGGTGACCCGCCAGGACTACTATCTGGCCCGCATCCGCCTGAAGGACGAGAACCCCGAGGCGCACGAGGTGCACAAGCTGACCATCAAGCCCGGCATGCCGGTGGAGGCGCGCATCCTGCTGTCCGCCCGCACGCCGCTGGACTACTTGGTGACGCCGCTGTCGCAGTCGTACATCAAGGCGTTCGTGCAGGAATAACGGCTGGCGTTGGGCTTTTCGGCTGGCGCCTCGCCCCAACCCGCGCGCAACGCTCCCGTAGGTTGGGGTGAGCCGAAGGCGAAAGCCCAACGAGGACTGCGAAAGGGCCGCTCCCGCCGGGAGCGGCCCTTCTTCGCGTTCAGGCCACCACGGCGACGGCGCGGGCGAGGCGCAGGCGGCTGCGGGCCAGGTCGAGGGCGCTCTTGAGCTGCGCCGTCGAAAAGGGCTTGTGCACGACGCCCAAGGGGTAGGTCTCGGTGATCCGGCTCATGGTCGTGTGGTCGGCGTAACCGGACAGGAAGATGGAGCGCACGCCGAAGCCGGCGTTGAGGCGGCGCGCTGCCGCGATGCCGTCGCCGCCGATGCCCAGGCGGACATCCATCAGCGCGATATCCGGCCGCTCGCGCCCGGCCAGCAGCAGGGCCTCCTCCTCGGTGTGGGCGATGCCGCACACGGTGTGGCCGAGGTCCTCGACCGTGTCCCGCACCGCCTGGGCGACCGCCGGTTCATCGTCGACGACGATGACGCGGAGCGGACGGGGCGGAGCTGGCAGCGCGGGGTGCTGGCCAGTGTGCCGGACCATCACACGGGCCGGGCCGCAGCGGTGGCGCCGCTCGCCGACGGGCGGCGGGGGCGTGGTCTCCGGATCCTCGCGCATCACGTCGGTCCTCTCCCAGGAGGGTTAAGATGCGTTTACCAATAACGGGACGTTAAGGATCCAATCGATAGGGGGCAAGCGACAATTGAAACGCACATCCCCCCTCGCCCTAAGCTTTTGCCGGGTGGTGCATCAGCGCAACAGTGTGGCCTGTGGAGGACGCGCGAAGGCCGTGGAAACTCAGCGACTCAGCCAGTCGATGGTCTTGGCCGTGGTGGCGCCGGGTGCCTGTCGGGCCGGCGCCGGCCCGCGTGCCGGGGCGCGGGCAGCGGACGGCTGGAGCCACGCGGCGGGCACGGTGGAGGGCGGCGGCGGGGGCGGTTCAACCGCGCGGTAGGCCGGCGCCAGCGGCGGCGGCTCGGACGAAAATGGTGCGGGCGGGGCCGGCGCAGGTGGGGGCGAGGGCTCGACGGCCGGCGCGCGGACGGGCGGTTCGGGCGGCGGCGATGCGACCAAGGGGGAGGCGACGGGCGGTGCCGACGGGACGGCACGCAGGGGCGGCGGCGAGGGGCGGTCGGCGTCGGGCTGGGCACCCGTCTCCGTGCTGACCCGCCGGGCGGCATCGCGGATGCCGATCAGCGCCGAGACGGCGAACTGGAGCAGCGGCGTCATGCGCTCGGGATCGGCGAGGTCCTCGGCGGTCAGCGACGCGAACTGGCTGCGCACCTGCTCCACCGTTTCCTCGATGTGCGCGGTCAGATCGCCCGTCTCACGCACGATGCGTTCGAGATCTTCGCGCAGGACCGAGATCTCGCAGGCCTGGCGCAGTTCATGGAAGCCGATGGTCTGCGCCGAAGCGCGCAACGACCGGAAATCCTGTGCCATCCTCGCCAACCCTCGAAGCCGCGGGGCAATCGGTCACACGTTTAGCGCCGTTCTCGGGCGTTGGAAACCGTTTGCGCCCTGCGGTTGCTTGTACTATTTTTTGCCCGCCGGGGGAATCGTTTCCTTCGGTGCTGGGCACCGGTCCGTCTTCCCGCAACGCATTCTTTCCGAGTTTTATACGGTGTCGATCGATCGCACGGAACTCGAGCGGCTGCTCGCCGATCGCCCGGCCGGCAATCGCAGCGCGATGCAGGCTGTGCGGGAGAGCTATACCGACATCAGCCTGATGCGCGAGCGTGGCCTGTCCTGGGCCGAGATCTCGGACGTCCTGGCGCGCCTGGGCGTGACCGCGCGCGACAACCAGCCGATTTCCCCGGTGACGCTGCGCTCCGCCTTCTTCCTGGTCGGGTCCGAGCAGAAGGGCGAGTCGCCCGACCACGCGCCCGCCGGCCTTCCGGCCGAGACGCTGGAGGCCGTGCACCGCGCCGCCCTTGAGGCAGGGCGCGAGCCGACCGAGAAGGCACCGGAACCGGAGCCCGCATCAGAACAGGAAGCGCCCGAGCCCGAGCGCGCCGCCGAGCCCGAACCGGTGGCTGACGCCGAGCCCGAGCCGGAGGTGGTCGCGGAAGCGCCGCCGGAACCCGAACCCGAACCCGAGCCCGAGCCAGCACCGGAACCCGAGCCTGAACCGGCAACCGAACCCGTGGCCGATGTGGTGCCGCCGCCCGTGCCGCCGCCCGTGGAAACGCCACGCGCCGAGCCACCACGCGCCGAGCCACCACGCATAGAACCGGCTGTCCGCGCCGCGGACGCCCAATCCCCTCTCGACACGACGACAAGACTTTTGAAAGGCGATCGCATGCTGGGAACGATCTTCGTCCTGAATGACCGTGGAGGCGTCGGCAAGACGCTGCTGTCCCATCACCTGATGGCGACCGCCATGCTGGAGGGTCTGCAGCTCAAGGTCGTCGAGTACGAGGTGAACGAGCGCCTTGCCCGCCTCTTCGGCCCGGAGGTGGTGGAGCACCGCCGCATCACACAGGACTTCATGAACCTGATGGGCTCGGGTGACGGCTTCTACGAGTTCTGGGACCAGATCGGTCCGGAGCTGCAGCGCGGCGGCCGCCTGTTCGATTTCGGCGGCAACATCAGCCAGTGGTTCTTCAACTGGGCCGAGGTGTCGGGCTTCGACTACTATGTCGGTGACGGCGAGCGGCTGACGTTCATGGTGCCGGTCACGGTCGACCTCGCCTCGCTGTCCACTGGCATGGCGACGCTGGAGCGCATCGCGACCATCGCGCCGAAGGCCAAGCGCGTGCTGGTGGAGAACGGCGTCTCCGGCCCGTTCACGCAGATCGAGGATTCCAACTACGCCCGCCGCAAGGCCGAGATGGTGGAGCGCGAGGGGCTGAACGTCATCTCCATGCCGCCGTGCACCGCCCCGGCCTGGGCGCGGCTGACCGGCCACCGCCTGGACCAGGTGGCGCAGATGACCCGCGAGGATCTGGTGAAGCTGGGCATGACGCCGCCGGTGGCGTCGCGCTCGCTGATCATCATCCACGAATGGCTGCGCGGCATGCGCCAGGCGCTGGCCCCGTACCTGATCGACGCCTTCCGCCAGACCCCCGGCGTGGGCGCCAAGCCCGGCGCCCGCCAGAACGTGGTGTGACGGGGGAGTGTCGTGTCGATGCGGACGCGGGGGCCTTCGGGCTCCCGCTTTTGTTTAGAAGCATCGTTTCCGGGGTAGGCCGGGAACCCGGCTTCAGCGCCGCCGTTCTCCGGGCGTTACCGAATCCCGGAGGCGGACATGCTCAAATGGGCGCTGATCTTCCTGGTCATCTCGCTGGTCGCCGGCGCGCTTGGCTTCACCGGCGTGGCGCGCGCCTCGGCCGGCGTCGCGCGGGTGCTGTTCTATATCTTCGTGGTGATCTTCCTGATCTTCCTTGTCCTGGCCCTGCTGGCCGGGGAGGCGGTGTTCTAGGCGCAGGCTTTCGGCCGCTGGGTTTTCGGCGTTGCCTCAACCCAGCCTACGGCACACCTGTAGGTTGGATTGAGGAAAGCCCAACGTGAACCGCGGCCCTACAGGAACGCCTCGACCAGCGACGCGAACTCCTCCGGGCGCTCGGCGTGGATCCAGTGGCCGGCGTTCGGCACCATCTGGATCGTCGCGGCCGGAAAGTGGCGGCGGATGACCGGTTCGCGCTCCGGCGTGATGTAGTCCGATGCCGAGCCGCCGATGAACAGCGCCGGCCCCTCGTATCGGCGCTCGCCGAAGTCCGGGAAGCCGATCAGCCCGTCCATACCCCTGGCGATGGCGTCCAGGTTGATGCGCCAGCGGAAGGCGCCGTTCTCCATGACGAGATTCTGCAACAGGAAGGCGCGCAGCGACGCCTCCGGCACCGCGTCCGCCAACTGCGCCTCGACGTCGGAGCGCCGCGCGCAGCCGGCGAGGTCGGCGCGCTGCATGGCCGCCACATAGGGGGCGTGCGTGTGCGTGTAGGCGACGGGGGCGATGTCGGCGACGATCAGCCGCTCGACCCGCCCCGGGTGGGCCAGCGCCAGCGCCATGGCCGCCTTGCCGCCCATGGAATGGCCCAGCACGGCGGCGCGCGCGTAGCCACGGTCGTCGAGGAAGCGCAGCACGTCGGCCGCCATCTCGGGATAGCTCATGGTGTCCGCCCACGGCGCCCCGCCGTGGTTGCGCAGGTCGAGCGCGAAGACGTGCCGCTGCTCGCCGAAGCGGCGCGCGATGCTCTGCCAGTTGCGCGCCGACCCGAACAGCCCGTGCAGGACCAGAAGCGGCGTGCCGCCGATGCTCTCGCCGGCTTCGAGGTAGGTGAGGGGAAGGGCCTGGGTCATGGCGGTCGGCATGGCGGTTGCGGTCCCGGTTCTTCGTCGTTGCGCCGGATCCTAACAGCAGGTGCGCGCGGCTGCTGCGCTTTTTGCCGCGCGCGACCGTGGCGTCCGGCGCATGGCTGCGTATAGTGGCGCCCAATCACGTCCGGGAAAGCGTCTCATCGTGCTCCGCAACATCCTGTCCGTCGGTGGCCTCACGCTGGTCAGCCGCGCGCTGGGCTTCCTGCGCGACATCCTGACCGCAGCGCTTCTGGGCGCCGGCCCGGTCGCCGACGCCTTCTTCGTCGCCTTCCGCCTGCCCAACCATTTCCGCGCCCTGTTCGCGGAGGGCGCCTTCGCCTCGGCCTTCGTGCCACTGTTCTCCGGCACGCTTGTGCAGGACGGGCAGGAGGCGGCGCGCCGCTTCGCCGAAGAGGTGATGGCGCTGCTTCTGGCGGTGCAACTGGCGCTGCTGCTGGTGTTTCTGGCGATCATGCCGCAGTTCATGCTGGTCTTCGCGCCGGGCTTCTCGGACGAGCCGGAGAAGTTCGAACTGGCGGTGCTGTTCACCCGCATCACCTTCCCGTACCTGCTGTTCATGTCGCTGGAATCGCTGCTGGCCGGGGTGCTGAACGGCATGGGGCGCTTCGGAGCGGCGGCAGCCGCACCCATCCTGCTGAACCTCTGCCTGATCGCCTCGCTGACGGTGGCCGCGCCGCTGATGCCGACGGTGGGGCACGCGCTGTCGTGGGGCGTGTTCGTGGCCGGCGTGGCGCAGTTCCTTTACCTGGCCTGGGACGCAGAGAAGGCCGGCGTGGGGCTGCGGCTGGTGTGGCCGCGGTGGAGTGCGGGGGTGAGGCGGTTCCTGGCGGTGTTGGGGCCGGCGGCGCTCGGCTCCGGCCTCACGCAGATCAACATGTTCGTGGACACGTTGATCGCCTCGCTGCTGCCGACCGGGGCGGTGTCGTACCTTTACTACGCCGACCGGCTGAACCAGTTGCCGCTGGGCGTCATCGGCATCGCCGTCGGCACGGTGCTGCTGCCGGAGATGGCGCGCCGCATCAAGGGCGGCGACGCCGCCGGTGCGCTGGACAGCCAGAACCGCGCGGTCGAGCTGACCCTGGTGCTGACGATCCCCTGCGCGGTGGCGTTCCTGGTGTCGGCGCTGCCGCTGGTGTCGGTGCTGTTCCAGCACGGGCGCTTCGGCCCGTCCGACGCGGCGGCCTCGGCAGCGACGCTGCAGGCCTACGCGCTGGGCCTCCCGGCCTTCGTGGTGATCCGCAGCCTGGTGTCGGGCTTCTACGCGCGGCAGGACACGGCGACGCCGGTGCGCGTGGCGATGGCGGCGATGCTGGTCAACGTGGCGCTGAAGGTTGCGCTGATGGGCTGGCTGGCTCAGGTCGGCTTGGCGGTGGCGACATCGGTGGCGGCGTGGGTCAACGCCGGGCTGCTGGCGTGGCTGCTGCACCGGCGCGGCCTGTACACACCGGACGCCCGGCTGCGGCGCAACCTGCCGCGCATGGCGGTGGCCGGCTTGGCCCTGGGCGGGGCGCTGTGGGCGGGGCAGTCGACGCTGGCGCCGTGGCTGACGTCCATCGACCTGCCCTTGCGCGTCGGCGGGCTGGCGCTTCTGGTCGGCCTGGGCGGAGTGGTCTACGGCGTGCTGGCCGTGGTGCTGGGGCTGATCCGCTGGGGAGATTTGAAGCGGCTGCGCCGGCGAAAGTCCTGACCTTGGGTTTTCGGCTGGTGCCTCAACCCAACCTGGGGGCGACGCGAGGGTAGGTTGGGTTGAGCACAGCGAAAAGCCAACGTCGGAACGTTACGGCGTCCAGGTCGGCAGGGCGGGCGTCGGAGCGTTGTCGAGGGGGCGCAGCGGGTCGGCCGTCCACTCGGCCATGGAGCCGTCGTAGAGCGCCACCGTCGGATTGCCCAGCAGCTCACTGAGCGCGAACCAACCCAGCGTCGCGAGGTGGCCGGTGTTGCAGAACACCGTCAGGTCACCCTCCAACGGGACGCTGGCCGTCTCCGCCTCCTCACGGATCTCGTCGGGCAGGGCGAAGCGCTTGGCAACCGGGTCGTAGAGCGCGTCCGGCTCCAGGTTCACCGCGCGCGGCAGCGTGCCGGATGCGGCCACCTGCGCCGTTCTGGCAAAGCCCAGGTGCTGGTCGGAGGAACGCACGTCGATCAGCGTCCGCGCGCCGGCCATCACCTTGGCGCGGACGCCGTCCAGTGTGGCGACCAGCTCCGGCCGGACGGCGGCGGTGAAGGGCTTTACGACGTGCGGCGTGCGCTCGGTGGCGACCGGGTTGCCGGCGTCCGCCGCCCAGGCGGCCCAGCCGCCGTCCAGCACCGACACGCGGTCGTGGCCCAGCACCTTGAAGGTCCAATGAATGCGCGTGGCGTTGGCGAGATCGGCGGCGCACTGGCCGGATGCCACGATGACCACGTGGTCGCCGTTGCCGATACCCAGGCTGCCGATCAGGCGCTCCAGCGCGGCGATGGGCGGCAGCATGTTGGGGACGCCGTCGGTCGTTACCCGCCAGTCCGTGAAATCGGTGTGCACCGCACCGGGGACATGCCCGGCGCCGAAGACGTCGGCGGGGCCGCGCGGTGCGGCTTGGCGCACGTCGAGGACGATGAGACCCGGCTGGCCCAGATGGGCCTTCAGCCAGCGCGCGTCGACCAGCGGCCGTACGGCCGGGGAGGCGGCGATGGCCGGGGTGGCGGTGCGGGCCGATGCGAGCGACGTCATGCTGGGCCTCATTTCACAGTGCTGCGTGTTTGTACGGTCAAGGCATAGCATAAACGCACACACATATCTTGTAAAAACAAATAAAAAATGTGGAATATGGGCGCGCCCGACCGTTGTCGCAGCGGCGCCGTGCGTCGTGGTTGCCGCGCGGAGCGGCAGGGATTACACCTTGATAATGATGGCCAGAATCCCCGAGGCCCTATGACCAGCATCGACGACCTGCTCGGCAGCGGATCCTCCGACGGCGACGACAACGACCAGTACGCCATCGGCGACGCGCCGGTGGAGATCAAGGTCGTGATCGGCACCGCGATGCTGCGCGTGCGCGACCTGCTGAAGCTCGGCCGCGGCGCGGTCGTGGAACTGGACCGCCACCTCAAGGATCCGACGGACGTCTATGTGGAAGGCGTGCTGGTCGCCCGCGGCGAGGTGGTGATCGTCGACGACAAGATCGGCGTCACCCTCACCGACTTCGTGAAATCCAGCCGCGAGTGGAAGCGCTGAGCCGCCCTCAAGGGGCGAGGCGATCTTCGACGGCCGGCTGCTCGGCGACCTCGATGTCGGGCGCCGGGTCGCGCGCCAGTTCCACTTGAACCGGGGCGATGCCCTGCTCCTTCATGCCCAGCACCTCGGCAGCGCGGCGCGACACGTCGATGATGCGACCCTCGATGAACGGGCCGCGGTCGTTGATCTCCACCTGCACTGAACGGCCGGTGTCGAGGTTGGTCACCCGCACGACGGTCCCCAGCGGTAGAGAGCGGTGCGCGGCGGTGAGGGCGTCCTGGTCGAAGCGGACGCCGCTGGCCGTCGGTCTGCCGTGGAAGCCCGGCCCATACCACGAGGCCTCACCGGACTGGACGAAAGCGTCTTCGCCGACGGGGCATTCGGGACCGCTGGGAACCTTGCAGTAGTGGCCGGCTTCGTGCGCCGTGGCGGCAGAGGGAGCCACAATCGTGGCAAGCACAAGCATGGCGGCCTGCGTTCGATTTCCCGGTGTCCACATCGTTTTCCATCCCCTCGCAATGCACATTCCCTGGGCGCGGCCCGTGGCCGGAACAGGACGTGCCGTGGAGAGGTTCCTTCGCCGGGCGGCAGATGTTCGTTGGTCATGTTCAGGGTTCGTGGCCAGGACCTTGAGCATGGTGGCGTATGAGCAAATAAGTAAGCGAAATTCCCCCAAGATGTTTTCCGGGTGGTGGCGATATTTGTTTTGCGTCATTGTAGTCATGGGCTGTGATATTTGTTGATGTGGAAGAAGAGCTTCAGTGGCGGCCGGTTTGGCCGGCCCGCCGGTCATATCACCAAACTTCTGGTCGGGGATGGCGGCCGAAGCCGCCCGACACCTCCGGTCGGGACCTTCCGCGTCCAGCCGTGTTGCAGTCTGTCGGCAGGATGGCCGTCCATGGAGCGGCCGGCAGGAGACCTGGGAGGGCAGCCATGACGGACAACGCAGTCAGGAGGGGCGACGGCGGCCAATCGCCCTTGGGTCAATCGCCCCCGGGAGGTGCTGCGCAATGCTTTCCGGCGTCCGGACGCTCGGTTGCCATGCGCCTGTGGGACATCGCCGGGCCGGCACAGGCGTGCGACGAAATGATGCAGGGTCGAGGGAGGTCGCGATGAGGCAAGGCATCCGGCCGACGGTCGCCCGCGTCTGGCGCGGGCGGACCCCATCCGCGAAGGCGGACGAATACGAGGCCTACAACTACGAGTACGGCATCAAGCCGCTGATCGAAAAGGCCTTGGGCGTCCAGTCCTTCCGCGAGGACCGCGACGGCGAGACGGAGTTCGTGACGATCTCGTATTGGGAAAGCGTGGAGGCAATGGCTCGCTTCACCGGCGCCGACCCGCGCGACATCCACCACCTGGAGCGTGACTCCGAGTTCCTCATCGCGTTGCCGACGTCCGTGCAGATCCTGCGCATCGTCGCCAGCCATGGGCGGACCGGCGACGATGGGGCGTGACGTACGGCGGCGTATGCTCATACTCCGCCGTGCTTGACGGGAGGGTGTGCGCTTTGCTTTCGTGCGTCGGTTGGGAGTACCTGCCGATGCCGGACCTGCTGCCGCCCTGCGCGCCGCGCCTGTTTCAGAACCCGCGAGCCGACCTCGACCGCGCCTACGGACCTTCGGAGCGCGCCATCATCAGCCGCGCCGCCTTCGAGGAGGCGCGCGCGGAGATCACCGCGTGGCCGGGTTACGCGCCCACACCCCTGCGCTCGCTGAAGGGGCTGGCGAAGGCGGCCGGAATCGACCGGCTGTGGTACAAGGACGAAAGCCACCGCTTCGATCTGGGCAGCTTCAAGGCGCTGGGCGGCGCCTACGCCGTGCTTCGCCTGCTGGCGCGCGAGGTGTCGGCGCGGGCGCCGGGGCTGCCGGTGACGGCGCTGGACCTCGTGGTCGGGCGCTACGGCACGATCACGCGCGGCGTTACCGTCACCACCGCCACCGACGGCAATCACGGTCGCTCGGTCGCCTGGGGTGCGCAAGTGTTCGGCTGCTCCTGCGTCATCTACGTGCCGGCCAAATGCTCGGAAGGCCGTCAGAAGGCCATCGAGGGGTACGGGGCGCGCGTGGTGCGCGTCGACGGGACCTACGACGACGCGGTGCGCCGGGCGGCGGCCGATGCCGAGGCCAATGGCTGGCACGTGGTGTCGGACACTTCCTACACCGGTTACATGGACATCCCGCGCGACGTCATGCAAGGCTACACGCTGATGGTGGAGGAGGCGATCTCGCAGCTCCCCGCCAGCGAGCGGCCGACGCACGTCTTCGTGCAGGGCGGCGTCGGCGCGCTGCCGGCCGCCGTGTGCGGACACCTGTGGGAGACCTGGGGGCGGCAGCGCCCGCGTCTGGTTGTCGTGGAGCCGCACGCGGCCGACTGCCTGTACCGCAGCGCCGTCAACGGCCGGCCCTCCGCGGCCGTCGGCGACCTGGACACCGTGATGGCCGGGCTGGCGTGCGGCGAGGTTTCCCTGCTGGCCTGGGCGCTGCTGGAGCGCGGGGCCGACGACTTCATGACCATCCCCGACGAGGCGGCGGTGACCACCATGCGCCGCCTGGCCGAGGGCAACGAACTCGACCGGCCGATCGTCGCCGGTGAGTCCGGGGTGGCCGGGCTCGCCGCCGTGCTGTGCGCGGCCGGCGACGAGGAGGCGCGCGCGGCGCTCGGCCTGTGGCCGGATGCCCGCGTGCTGGTCTTCGGCACGGAAGGCGCCACCGATCCGGCGGTTTACGCGCGGATCGTCGGCCGTCCGCCGGAGTCGATTCCGCCACACCCCTGCGGCCCGGCGCCGCGCTCCGTCTAGCCTTACACGATCCGGATCGGCCCGCCGCCAGCGTCGTCGGTGTCCGCCCCCGTGCGTGGGCGCGGCACCGGGGGGATGCTGGCCAGGTCGTCGATGAGCAGGCGGTCGATCAGCTCGACCACGCCGGCCCCGGCACCGCCCCTGGTCACCCAGGCCACCTCCTCCTTGATCGACGGTACGGCGTCCGCCACCGCGACGGGCAGGCCGACGAGGCTGAGGAACGCCTGATCGTTCTCGGCATCGCCGACGCCGACCACCGCGTCCGCCGGGATGTCCAGGTCCTCCAGCGCGCGGGCGAGGCCGCTGGCCTTGGTGACGCCGGGTGGAAGCACCATCACCGTTTCCTTGTTGAAGGTCACCTCGTGGTCGAGCGCCAGTTCGCGCAGGGTGTCGATGACCGTCTTCTCGTGCGGGACGCGGGTGGCGACGAGGACGGCGCCGACCTCCAGCGGCTGGACGCCCTTGCGGCTCAGCGCCTGGACCAGCGAGGCCGGCACCGGCGGGGCGAGCGCCACCGTCTCGTCCGTGGCCGGGCGGTGCAGCAGGGCGCCGTTCTCGGCGACGACGCGGTGGCAGATCGTGTATTCCGGGAAGGCGTCGCGCAGGTCGTCCAGCCGGCGGCCGGTGACCAGGAACAGCGTGCGGCCCGAGCGCTTGAGGCGTTCGAGCGCGTCCAGTGCGGCGGCGTCCACGCGCCCATGGCTGGCGAGCGTGCCGTCGTAGTCGATGGCGAGCGCGGCGTAGTGCATGGCCCCTCCCGGCGGTTCGGTCTGAGGAAACGGCTTTTCTGGTAAGACAGCCGGAGCGGGGCATTGGTTGCGCGCTTGCGTGACGGCGCCCGGACGGGCCACCATCTCCATCAACGGACCGCAAGAATGACGGACGGCAGGGAATGGACCAGGGACAGACCTTCTTCGAACCGCTGGACGTCGCGGTGTATCCGCGCTTTAGCGGCATCGCCACCTTCATGCGGCTGCCGCACGTGGCCGACCCGGCGCAGCTCGACGTCGCGCTGATCGGCGTGCCGTGGGACGCCGGCGTCACCAACCGTCCGGGCGCCCGGCACGGCCCCCGCGCCATGCGCGATGCCTCGGGCATGATGCGGCGCGTCAACCACCAGACGCGCGTGTGCCCCTATGAACTGGCGCGCATCGCCGACCTGGGCGACGTCTCGGTCAACCCGTGCGACCTGGACGAGACCATGGGGCGGGTGGAGCGGTTCTTCCGCGGCGTGCGGGACGGCGGCGCGATCCCGCTGACGGCCGGCGGCGACCACATGATCACGCTGCCGATTCTGCGCGGGCTGGTCGGCGGCGGCGTGCCGGTCGGGCTGGTGCACTTCGACGCGCACTCCGACACCACGGACAGCTACTTCGGCGGCGCCAAGCTGACGCATGGCACGCCCTTCCGCCGGGCGATCGAGGAGGGGCTGCTGGATCCGAAGCGCATGATCCAGGTGGGCATCCGCGGCTCCATGTTCGACCTGCACGACCTGGACTTCGCCATTGAGGCCGGCGTGCGGATCATGTTCATCGAGGAGGCTATGGACCTCGGCCCGGCCGGCGTGACGGCGGAGATCCGCCGTGTGGTGGGCGAGGCGCCGTGCTACCTGACCTTCGACATCGACAGCCTCGATCCCGTCTACGCCCCGGGCACCGGCACGCCGGAGGCCGGCGGCTTCACCACCTTTCAGGCGCAGCAGATGTTGCGGGGCCTGCGCGGCCTGAACTACGTCGGCGGCGACGTGGTGGAGGTCGCCCCGCCCTTCGACCCCAGCGGCAACACCGCCCTGGTCGGCGCCACCATGATGTTCGAGATCCTGTGCCTGCTGGCCGAGACGGTCGGTGCGCGCCGGGGTCGTTTGCCGGGAGTACCGTCGTGACCGTGAATCCGCTGGTGGCCGCCACCGAGGCGCCGCCCATCGCCGAAGCCTGGAGCTGGGTCCTGGGCCGGGAGTTCCCGGCGGACAAGCCGCTGATCGACCTCTGCCAGGCGGTGCCCGGCTATGCCCCGGCGGCCGGGCTGCAGGCGCATCTGGCGGAGGAGGTGTTACGCTATGATACGGCGCGATACACCCCGATCACCGGTGTCACATCCCTGCGCGCCGCGCTGGCCGGGCGGACGGCCGAGCTGTACGGCGGGCCGGTGCAGCCGGAGGAGGTTCTGATCACCGCTGGCTGCAACCAAGCGTTTGTCGTCGCCGTCATGGCGCTGGCGCGGGCGGGGGACAACGTCATCCTGCCGGTTCCCTGGTACTTCAACCACAAGATGACGCTGGACCTGCTGGGAATCGAGGCGCGGCCCCTGGTCTGCCGGGAGGAGAACGGGCTGGTCCCCAACCCGGCCGACGCCGAGCCGCTGATCGACGAGCGCACGCGAGCGATCGTGCTGATCACCCCCAACAACCCGACCGGCGCCATCGCCCCGCCGGAAACCATCGCAGCCTTCCACGATCTGGCGAAGCGCCGGGGAATCCGCTTCCTGCTGGACGAGACCTACCGCGACTTCCCCGACTGGGGCGCCGAGCCGCCGCACGGCCTCTTCCGCCGGCCGGACCGGGGCGACACGCTGGTGCAGCTCTACAGCTTCTCCAAGGTGTTCAGCCTTGCCGGCTACCGGGTGGGGGCGGTGATCGCGGACGCGGATCTGCTGACGCAGATGGCGAAGATCCTCGATTGCGTGGCGATCTGCGCGCCGCACATCGGGCAAAAGGCGGCGCTGTACGGGCTACGGCACCTGGGCGGCTGGGTGGCCGAGCGGCGCGCCGACATCGTGGCGCGCGTGGACGCCTTCAAGCGCGTGCTGGGGGACGGGCAGGGCGGCTGGCGCATCGCCAGCATCGGCGCCTACTTCGCCTACATGCGTCACCCCTACGAGGGGCGTCCGGCCAGGGAGGTGGCGAAGGAACTGGCCGACCGGCACAACATCCTGTGCCTGCCGGGACCCATGTTCGGACCTGGCCAGGACGCCTATCTGCGCTTCGCCTTCGCCAACGTGGACACGGCCCTGATGCCGGAAATCGCGCGGCGGCTCACGGCTCCAGGTTGGTGACGATGTTGGCGTCGGCGGCCTTCAGGCCTTCGGCGCTGTCGCGGTAGTCGACGGCGCCGGAGAAGCCGCCGGCCGCCTTCACGCGCTCGATCCAGCCTGTCGAGGCGCCGAGCGAGACGAGGCGGTTTACCATGATCTGCGTCATGCGCAGCGTCATCCGGCCTTCATCGGCGGTGCGCGGCGCGTGCACCATGAACTGCGCCGAGGGCGCGGCGTAACGTGGATAGCCGGCGAGGTAGAGGCCGACGCACATGCTCTCGCACGCCTCGCCGGCGCGCACGCGGGTGGCGATGGCGCGGCCCTGTTCGCGCTCGGCCACCAGCCGGTCGATCATCCGGTAACCGGCGGAGGTGTAGCCACCGGGGCTCGACAGTTCGACGATCAGCGGGCGGGAGCGCGGCAGGGCGGCCAGCGCCTCGGTGAAGCGCTGTTCCAGGCCGCGGGTGATGATGCCGTCGATGCGCAGCACGGTGGCGGCACCGCCGTCCACCTGCGTGAGCGTGGCGTCCGGCAGCGCGGCAGGAGCGGGCGGGCGGGCGACGGCCGCGCTGTCGGCCGAGGCGCACGCGGACGCGCCCACCGCCAGCATGGCGGTCAGAACCGGGATCTTCAGGAAAGTGCCAACGCGCATGAAAAAACCTCCGTGCCTGACACGGAGGGTGGCCGGAATTGCTTTAATGATGGTTAACGGGCAGACTGTCCAAATGGGTTACGGAAAGCATGGTACCGTCGCAGGGAAATAGCATGTGGTTTAGCCGGGGTGCGGGGCGGGTTTCAGCGGCAAGCGTGAGCCTCGCAGTACTTTATCTTTTGGGGTGTTCTACTTCTTTCGCGCGGAGTGGTGACGAGGCATCGCCTGCCGCTGCTTCCCCCGGCTGCCATAGCCCGTCGCCGGAACAGGTGCCGGACGGTGTGGATGTGGGCGGCGCGCGGCGGGAGATCATCACGGTGGTGCCGCCGTCCTACGATCCTGCCCGGCCGCACCGGCTGGTCGTGGCGTTCCACGGGCGGACCAACAGCAACGCCGACGTGCGCCGCTACTTCGACCTGGAACGGCACGCGGGGGAGCCGACGATCTTCGTCTATCCGTCGGGGCGCAAGGACGGCACTGTCTGGACCGCTCCCGGCGACAAGCCGGGCAGTCTGCGCGATTTCGCGCTGTTCGACGCCGTCGTCGCGCTCATGACGAACAGCTACTGCGTCGACCGTGACGCCGTGTTCGTCGTCGGGCATTCGCTTGGGGCGTGGTTCGCCAACAGTCTGGCCTGCGCGCGCGGGGCCGTGATCCGCGGCGTGGCCTCGGTGGGCGGCGGCGTCACCCGCGCGCCGCGCTGTTCCGGGCCGGTGGCGGCGCTGGTGTTGCACAACCCCAAGGACCGGCAGGTGTCCATCGCCCAGGGGCTGGCCGCGCGCACCGCGTTGCGGGAGCAGAACGGCTGGGCCACGGGCAGCGTGCCGGTGGCGCCCGACCGCTTCGCCTGCCGCCGCTACGGGCCGGAGGGCGCCGAGAACCCCGTGCTCTGGTGCCCGCACCACGACGACATCGCCAACAAGGGCCGCTACTACCCGCACCAGTGGCCGCGCGGGACGGGGGCCGTGGCGATGGCGTTCTTCGCTGCGCTCGATAAGCGGAGCCCAGGCATTGCCGAGGCGCCCACCATCGGCCACAATGGGGAAAAAGGCACTCCGTAGGGATAGAGACACCCCCATGCCGGAATCCAGTACCGCGTCGCCAGCGCTCGCGCTCGACGGCGTGACGATCACTTTTCCCTCGCCCGATGGGCGCGGGCGCTCCTACACCGCCGTCCAGGACGTCGCCTTCACCGTGGCGGCGGGCGAGTTCGTGTCCATCGTTGGGCCGACGGGCAGCGGCAAGTCCACCATCCTCAACGCCATCGCCGGCCTGCTGGAACCCAGCGGCGGCGACGTGCGGGTGTTCGGCGAGTCGCTGGGCGGCATCAACCGGCACGCCGGCTACATGTTCCAGGCGGACGCGCTGATGCCGTGGAAGTCGGCGCTGGACAACGTGGCGGCCGGGCTGGAGTTCCGCGGCGTGTCCAGGGGCGAGGCGCGCCAGCGCGCGCAGCCGTGGCTGGAGCGCGTGGGCCTGGGCCGCTTCGGCGACCGCTTCCCGCACCAGCTCTCGGGCGGCATGAGAAAGCGCGTGGCGCTGGCGCAGACGCTGATCGTCGACCCCAAGATCATCCTGATGGACGAGCCGTTCTCGGCGCTGGACATCCAGACGCGGCAGCTCATGGAGAACGAACTGCTGGACCTGTGGTCGGCCGACCGCAAGTCGGTGGTCTTCATCACCCACGACCTGGAGGAGGCGATCGCCATGTCCGACCGCGTGCTGGTGCTGTCGGCCGGACCGGCGGCGCGGCTGATCGGCGAGTACCGTGTGGACCTGGAGCGCCCGCGCGACGTGGCGGAGATCCGCATGACCCCGCACTTCCTCGACCTGCACCGGGAGATCTGGGCGCAGCTCCGCGACGAGGTGCTGAAGGGCTACGCCCAGACCAAGCTGCAATAAGGACGACGCGCATGGCTTCCGCTTCCACCGCGCGCAAGCGCCTGCCCAGCCGTCCGGTCATCCTGGCGATGCAGGTGGGCGTGCTGATCGGCTTCTTCCTGTTGTGGCACGTGCTGACCGCAACCAACATCCTCAGCCCGTTCTTCTTCGGCACGCCGCTGGCGGTGCTGGAGCGCACGTTCAAGGATTTCGCTTCGGGTGCCATCTACTATCACCTGGGCATCACGCTGCTGGAGACGGTGCTGGCCTTCGGCATCGGCACGGTGGCGGGCATCCTGTTCGGCTTCTGGTTCGCCCGCGTGCCGCTGGTGTCCGCCGTGTTCGACCCGTACATCAAGGCGGTCAACGCGCTGCCGCGCGTGGTGCTGGCGCCGATCTTCGCGCTGTGGTTGGGGCTGGGCATCTGGTCCAAGGTGGCGCTGGGCGTCACGCTGGTCTTCTTCATCGTCTTCTTCAACGTCTACCAGGGCGTGAAGGAGGTGAGCCCGGTGGTGCTGGCGAACGCGCGCATGCTGGGCGCCAACTCGCGCGACCTGCTGCGCCACGTGTACCTGCCGTCGGCGCTGGCCTGGGTGTTCTCGTCGCTGCACACGGCGGTGGGCTTCGCCATGGTGGGCGCGGTGGTGGGCGAATACCTGGGCTCGGCCGCCGGGCTGGGCTACCGCATCCATCAGGCGGAGGGCGTGTTCGACACGGTCGGCGTGTTTTCCGGCATGCTGGTGCTGACCATCTTCGTCATCATCATCGACGCGGCCGTGACCTTCATCGAAAAGCGGCTGCTGCACTGGCGCCCGCAGGAAGCGCACACGACGAACGCCCAGGGCTGAACGAGATAACAACCGAGGAGGAGAAGAACCCATGCGTTTCGGGAAAATGCTGGCGCTGAGCGCGCTGGCGCTGATGATCGGTGCGGGCAGCGCCGCCGCGCAGCAGCTTGAAAAGAAGGACATCAAGCTGGCGGTCGGCGGCAAGCCGCTCCTGTACTATTTGCCGCTCACGCTGGCCGAGCGCCTGGGCTACTTCAAGGACGCCGGGCTGAACGTCGAGATCAGCGATTTCGGCGGCGGCGCCAAGAGCCTGCAGGCGCTGATCGGCGGCTCGGCCGACGTGGTGACCGGCGCCTTCGACCACGCCATCCAGATGCAGGCGAAGAACCAGCCGATCGTCTCCGTGGTCGAACTGGGCCGCTTCCCCGGCATCGTGCTGGCGTCGGTGACCAAGTCGGGCGACATCAAGTCGGTGAAGGACCTGAAGGGCAAGAAGATCGGCGTCACCGCGCCGGGCTCGTCCACCAACTTCATGGTCAACTACCTGCTGGTGCAGAACGGGCTGAAGCCGGAGGACGTGTCGTTCATCGGCGTCGGCGGCGGCCCCAGCGCGGTGGCGGCGGTGAAGCGCGGCGACATCGACGCCATCTCCAACCTCGATCCCGTGATGAGCCAGTTGGAGAACGACGGCGACATCAAGGTGATCGCCGACACCCGCACGCTGGAGGGCACCAAGGCGGTCTACGGCGGCCAGTATCCGGCGGCCGTGCTCTACATGAAGCCGGACTTCGCCCAGCAGAACCCCAACACCACGCAGGCCCTGGTCAACGTCTTCGTGCGCACGTTGAAGTGGCTGGACAAGGCGTCGGCCGACGACGTGATGAAGGTGCTGCCGGAGGAGTATTTCCTGGGCAACAAGGACCTGTACAAGACGGCTTTCCTGCGTTCCAAGCCGACCTACTCGCCGGACGGCCACTTCACCCGCGAGGGGGCCGAGGTCGCCTACAAGGTGCTGAAGGCGTTCGATCCGGCCGTGGCGTCGGCGAACATCGACCTGTCGAAGGCGTACACCGACGCGTTCGTCGAAAAGGCGCACACGATGGTGAAGTAGCAAAACCACTCCCTCCCCCTGCTTCGCGGGGGGAGGGGCTCTGGGAATAACCATACTCGCAGTGCGGTAATTTGCCCCATGCCCCGCGGCATCGCGCCGCGGCATGCTCTTTGGAATAATTCCAATCCAAAGAGCGGGGTGCATGATATGGCCGAGGTGATCTTCTTCGAACTGGCGGACTGTCCGGCCAACGCGCGGCAGAAGCAGCAGCTTCTGGCGGCGGGGCACGCGCTGGATGTGCGCGATCTGGCGGCGCAGGGATGGACGCGCGAGACGCTGCGGCCGTTCTTCGGCGACCGCCCGGTGGACGAGTGGTTCAACCGTCGCGCCCCCGCCGTCAAGCAGGGCGCCATCGATCCTGAGGCCCTGGGCGAGGAGGCGGCGCTGGACGCCATGATCGCCGACGTCACGCTGATCCGCCGGCCGCTGATCCAGGTGGGCGAGCGGCGCGAAGCGGGCTTCGACCCCAACCTGCTGAACGCCTGGATCGGCATCGCGCCGGCCGGCGAGAGCTGCGATTCCAAGCACGCCCGCGGCCAGTGCGACCACGGCCACCACCACTTCCCGCAACGGGCATAAGCCACGGCGGCATCACACGGATTCGACTGGCGGCGCATCGCCACAGGTGGTTGAATGCCGGCCGATGACACACGCCGACGTCGACGCCACGAACCCGCCGGCCGGGCCGGAGCCCGCCGAAACCAGCGAGGCCCTGCGCCTGCGCGACCTGCTGGCCGACGCCATCGGGTGCGTCAGCGAGGGCTTCGTCCTGTTCGACGAGGACGGGCGGCTGGTGCTGTGCAACGAACGCTACCGCAACGCCTACCCGCTGCTGGCGGACCTGCTGACCCCCGGCGTCCTGTTCGCCGACGTGCTGCGCACGGCGGTGGAGCGGGGCGCCGCCGGGCCGCGGGTGGATGATCCGCTGGGCTGGATCGAGGAGCGGCTCCGCCGGCACACCCGGCACGAGGAGCCGTCCGACCACCGCCTCGCCGACGGGCGCTGGTACCGCATCAGCGAGCACGCCACGCGCACCGGCGGCGTGGTCAAGATCCTCACCGACATCACCCAGCTCAAGAGCCACGAGCAGGCGCTGGCCGAGAGCGAGGCGCGCTACCGCAAGCTGGTGGAAATGGCGCCCTACGGCATCGTCGTGTGGGACGGCGCCCGCGTGCGCTACGCCAACGGGGCGGCGGCGCGCATGTTCGGCTGCGCCGACCCGGACACCATGGCCGCCATCCCCATGATGGAGGACGCCGACGGCGCGAGTGTGCGGCTGTTCGACCGCCTGCCACCGCCCGCCGACGAGCCCCCCTTTCCGGCCCCGCTGGAAGCCCGCATCACCGCCCCGGACGGCGCGGTGCGCGAGGTGGAGGTGGGCGTCCACCCCTTCGGCGTGGAGGGCGGGCCGGCGTGGTTCCTGGTGTTCAACGACGTCACCGAGCGCAAGAAGGCCGAGCGCGCCATCCACCAGGCGCAGAAGATGCAGGCCATCGGCCAGCTTGCCGGCGGCATCGCGCACGAGTTCAACAACATGCTGACCGCCATCGGCGGCTTCGCCCTCATGGCGCGCCGGGCGCCCGACGACCGCGCGCGGGTCGAGCAGTGCCTGGGCGAGATCGTCAAGGCCAGCGACCGCGCCGCCGGCCTCACCGCCCAGCTCCTCAGCTTCGGCCGGCAGGATCGCGGGGAGGCGGCGCGGCCGGTGCGCGTGGCCGGTCAGCTCGACGACCTCAGGCGATTCCTGCGGCCCATCCTGGGCGAGCGGTACGAGGTGCGCACCGACGTGCGGGTGGCGGACGCGGTGGTGCGGATCGAGCCGTCGCTGCTGCACCAGACGCTGGTCAACCTCGCCATCAACGGGCGCGACGCCATGCCCGAGGGCGGGCCGATCACGGTGACCGTCGACCGCGTTGTGCCGGACGCCGCGTTCTGGCAGCGCCATGCCGGTCTGCGGCGCGGCGCCTATGTGACGATATCCGTGCGGGATGCCGGCACGGGCATCGCGCACGACGTGCTGGACCGCATCTTCGAGCCGTTCTTCACCACCAAGGAACAGGGAGTGGGCACGGGCCTGGGACTGTCGCTGGTCTATTCCACCGTCACCCGCGCCGGCGGCGCGGTGGAGGTGGCGTCGGAGCCGGGGCAGGGCACGACCTTCACCCTCTTCCTGCCGGCCGAGGGCGCCGCCGCCGAGGTGACGGACGAGGAGGCGGGGTGTGGTCTGGACGATCTGGACGTGGACGACGCGGACGACGGCGTCTCCATGGCCGCCACGGTGCTGCTGGTGGAGGACGAGGAGCAGGTGCGCGAGTTCATCCGCCTGGCGCTGGAGGACATGGGCATGCGCGTCGTCACCGCCGCCGACGGGCCGGAGGCGCTGAACGCCTTCGCCGCGCACGGCGGGGCGTTCGACCTGCTGGTGACCGACCTCGTCATGCCGAAGATGAGCGGGGCCGAGATGGCGCGCATCCTGCGGCGCGAATGCCCCGACCTGCCGGTCGTGCTGATGTCCGGCTACCCGCCGGAGATGGAGAGCCTGGATGGCCTGCTGGCCGACACCCGCCGCGTGATTTTCCTGAACAAGCCGATCAATCCCGACGAGCTGGCCGACAAGGTCCACGCTCTGGTCGTCTAGGGAAGGGGCAGGGGTATGCCGACGATGCCGGTTGACGCTCCCTCCGGCGGTCCGCGCGGGCTCGACAGCTACGACGTCGACGCGCTGCTGATCGAGCTTGGTGGCGACGACGGCTCGGCCGCGGAGGCCGACCGCAACGTCTGCCAGACGGTGGAGGAGCTGTACTCCAGCCGCAGCCGCTTCCAGATGGCCGAGGCGCTGGACGAGTTCCTGGACGGCCGCCGCATCACCCCGACCGAGCTTCTGCACACGGTGGAGCCGCAGCGCCAGCTCGACTCCTGGTATCGCCTCCAGGGCGTGCTGGAGCGCATGGCGCACGCGCAGTCGGTGCCCGGCCGCCGCACCCCGACGCAACGCCTGGAGGAGTTGAAGCGGCTGGGGCAGGAGGCCATGGCGCTGACCGCGCAGCGCGCCCACAAGGGCGCGCCGCCGGTGTTCGACGCCCGCACGTTCGCCGCCGCCGTGTCCAGCGCCACCAAGGGCGGCGCCGGCTTCGGCGCGCGCTACGCCATCGACGCCGTGCTGGCCGCGTGGCTGGGCGAGAGCGGCAGCTTCGAGGTGAAGCTGATGCGCCTCCTGTCGCTGGACGGCGATTCGCTGCCGCCGCTGGGGGCGGAGGTCATCGACCAGGTGATCGGCGAGATCCTCGCCAGCCCGGCCGGCGTGGAGGAGCTGTTCGGCTGGGTGGAAGGGTTGCGCGTGACGCTGGAGGTGCTGGCCCAGGTGTGGCGGGGCGACGCCGTCGCCCACCCGCGCACGCCGCCGGTGGTGCGTCGGCTGGCCGCCTACATAGGCGCGCGCGAGGCGCGGTTCGCCCGCCGCGGGCTGGAGATGACGCTGCACCGCGCGCTGCTGGGCGACGCGCGGCTGACGCCGGGCCAAGCCTACGACGCGCGCTCCATCGCCACCATCATGGACGAACTGCTGGCCCTGGGCGCGCTCGCCGGCAAGCTCAGGGCCCACGGCGTCGTCATGGGCGGCGAGCGCACGGTCCAGTTGCTCGACCGGCGGGCGGCGCTGCTGCTGGGCGAGGACCGGCTCGACGTCATCATGAAGGGCAAGAGCCACCATGCCCGCCTCATCGACCTTTTCACCTTCGAGGGAGCGGCGTTCGGCGAGGCCAGTCGGAAGGTGATCGTCGGCGCACTGCTGCGCCAGCTCGACGCCCGCGACTTCACCCCGCGCCTGTTCGAGCACGCCCGCACGCCGCGCGCCCGCATCAAGGCGCTGGCCGACATCCAGCGGCGCGTGCGGCAGTCCGGCCTGTCCGAGGCGCAGAAGGACAAGTACGCGCGCATGCTGGACGACATCCAGCACACCTACCTGCGCACCAACCGCATCTTCGCCCGCATCGCCAAAGACAAGACGCCGGGTGTCGACGAGGTGATGGAGTTCGCCAACCTCTGCGCCGAAGGCGCCTTCACCGACGGCAAGTGCATGGCCGCCGCGCGCGAGCTGGTGGGGCACCACGTGCGCTCCACCGCGTTCCTGCGCGGCTATCTGACGCGGTGCAAGGACGACACGCAAGGGCGGGCCGAGCGCTACGCGCAGTTCTTCGGCACGCTGGCCGCCGCCGGCACGCCGTTGCGCGACATGGGGTCCTTGCGCATCCTGCTGGCCGACGACGAGCCGGCGGCGCGCTCCTACGTCGAGATGATCCTGCGCGACCTGGGCATCGCCGACGTCGCCGTGGCGGAGGACGGGCAACTGGCGCTGGCGGCGTTCGAGGGGCAGGAGAGCCGCTACGACCTGATCATCTGCGACTGGAAGATGCCCCGCCTGTCCGGCCTGGAGTTCCTGAAGCACGTGCGCGCCGTGCGGCCGGAGATGCCGTTCCTGATGGTTACCGCGCTGGCCACCATGATCGCGGTGGAGGAGGCGCTGGCGCACGACGTCACCGCCTACATCGCCAAGCCGTTCTCGCCCGAGCAGCTCGAGGAGAAGATCCTGGTGCTGGTCAATCGGTGAGCGGCGGCGCCGTTCGTTACAGGCCTGAAAACCGGGTGTTAACGGCTGGCGTCCTATGACGTCGGGGAAGCCCGTCGGACGAATGGGCGATCACTCCCGGGGAACGCATGGACGCGACCAGCACCGAGGACCGCCGGACCGTCGTTTCCCCCGCAGCACCAGGCGCGGCGGCGGAGGTGCGGGCCCGCGCGCGCTGGATCGTGCTGCCGGGCTTGCTGCTGGTCCTGCTGGGGGCCGGCGCCATGGCGGCGCTGGTCGCCGTCACCGCCGAGCGGCACGACGATGCGACGATTCTTCGCATCGTCACGGGGCTCTCCGTCGTCATCGCCGCGATGGCGGTGCTGGGCTTCGTGACCCTGCGCCGCGCCGTCCGCACAGCGGAGCTGATCGAGCGCACGGCCGGCATGCTGCGCGCCGCCAACGGCGACCTGGCCGCCAGCCGTCAGCGCTTCCGCGACTTCGCGGAGTCCTCGTCCGACTGGTTCTGGGAGAGCGGGCCGGACCACCGCTTCACCTACGTGTCCGAACGGCTGGGGACGATCACCGGCAGCGACCCCCGCACGGTGTTCGGCGACGCGCTGACCGGCCTGGGCGCCTTCGTCGAGGACGCCGACACCTGGCGGGAGTACGAAGCCGACATCGCCGCCGGGCGCGCCTTCCGCGATCTGGAGATCATGTGGCAGGACGGCACCGGCACGACGCACGTCTTCCGCCTCGCCGGGCAGCCGGTGCACGGGGAGCAGGGCCGCTTCGCAGGCTACCGCGGCACCGGCGTCGACGTCACCACCGAGACCATGGCGCTGGTCGAGGCGCGCTTCATGCAGGTCGTCGTGCACGACGCGCTCGACAGCATCTCGGAAGGGTTCGTGCTGTTCAGTGCCGACGGGCGGCTGCTGTTCTGCAACGAGCATTACCGGCAGGCATACCCGAACATCGCCGACGTGCTGGTGCCCGGCACCCCGTTCGAGGACATTCTGCGCGTGGCGGCGGAGCGCGGCGGCTACCCCGACGCGCAGGGCGACATCGGCGCGTGGATCCAGGACCGGTTGAAGCGCCACCTGGAGCACGAGGCGCCGGTCGACCGCCAGCTCTCCGACGGGCGATGGTACCGGATCAGCGAGCACGCGACGGGATCCGGCGGCATCGTCAAGATCCTCATGAACATCACCGAGCTGAAGCGGCGCGAGCAGGAACTGGCGCAGCAGACCGACCAGCTCGCCACCACCGTGACCGCCCTGCGCGAAAGCGAGAAGCGCTACCGCCAGCTCGTGGAGCTGGCGCCGTACGGCATCGTCATCTGGGACCGCACGGCGATCCGCTTCGCCAACACCGCCGCCGCGTCGATCCTGGGCACCGGCGGTTCCGGCAGCCTGGAGGGCGCCCGGCTCGCCAGCCTCTTCACCGGCGTGGACGACCTGGAGGCCCGGCTGGGCCGCGCGGTCGAGGGGACGGGGGAGCGCGTGGCCTGCGAGGCGGTGCGCCCGAACGGCGAACGACGGCACGTGGAGGTCGGCGCCTATCCGGCCGTCCACCAGCGCGAGGCCGCTGTGCTGCTGGTCATCGCCGACGTCACCGACCGCCGGCGCGCCGAGGAGGAGCTGCAGCGCGCGCAGAAGATGGAGGCCGTCGGTCGCATGGCCGGCGGCATCGCGCACGAGTTCAACAACATGCTGACCGCCATCGGCGGCTTCGCGCGGCTGGCCGAGCGCAGCCCGTCCGACGAGGCCCGCGTTCTGACCTGCGTGCGCGAGATCGCCAAGGCGTCCGACCGGGCGGCGGCGCTGACCGGGCAGTTGCTCGACTTCAGCCGGCGGCGCTCGGCCGAGGAGACGGAGGTGATGGCGCTGGCCGACCTCGTGCGCGACCTGCGCGTCTTCCTCAAGCCACTGATGAGCGCCGGCATCGACCTGGACCTGGACATCCGCGACGCCGCGGCGCACGCCGTGGCCAACCCGGTCACGATGAACCAGGCGCTGCTCAACCTCGCCATCAACGCGCGCGACGCCATGCCGGACGGCGGGCGGATCACCGTGACGCTGGAGGTTCTCACGCCGGATCACGCCTTCTTCAACCGGCACGAGGGGCTGCGGCCCGGCCGCTACGCCGTGCTGCGCGTCGCCGACACGGGCTGCGGCGTGCCAGAGGCGATCCGCGACCGCATCTGGGAACCGTTCTTCACCACCAAGGAGCCCGGCAAGGGCACCGGCCTCGGCCTATGGATGGTGTACGGCACGGCGCAGCAGGCCGGCGGTGCGGTCGAGATGACGTCGGAGCCCGGCCGGGGCAGCGTGTTCTCCATCTACCTGCCGGCGGTTGACCCGCCGGCCGAGCATGACGGCGGCGTGGAGCCGGTGCGCCTGCCCGAGGGCGAGACGGCGTCGGTGCTGCTGGTCGACGACGAGGAGTCCGTGCGCTCCTACCTCAAGCTGGCGCTGGAGGAGGCAGGCTGCCACGTGGTGGAGGCCGGCGACGGCGTCGCCGCGCTGGAACGCTGGGACGAATGCGGGGGTCTCTTCGACCTCGTGGTGACCGACGTGTCGATGCCGCGCATGAACGGCGCGGAGCTGGCGCGCGCGCTGGAGCAGCGCAATCCGGGCCTGCGCATGCTCTTCCTCACCGGCTACACCTCGCGCGACAGGGCGGAGGGGCTGACGGCGAAGGCGGGGCGGGCACTGCTGATGAAGCCCATCGGCCCGGAACGGCTGATCCAGGCCGTCCGCGACCTGCTGGCCGACTGAAACGAAGGGAGTGTGTGGGGAGATGGCCTCGGACATCGGCCAAACAGGCGGCCAGATCGGGCACGCGGACGCCGCCGCGGAGATTGAAGTCGGCGCGGAAACGGCCGTCTGCCGCGAGCCGGACGACTTCTATTCATCGTCCGCGCGGGAGAGCCTGACCCGCTTCTGCGAGCGCTTTCTGAACGAGAACGCGCTGACCCCGACGGAACTGCTGCACTCCCCCCGCCACCAGACGACGCTGTCCAACCAGCCGCTGTTCGTCAGCATCCTCCAGCAGGCCGAGCGCATCCTGGGCCACAAGCCCGGCACCATCAACGTGCTGGTCAACGAGGTGGCGCGGCTGACGCGCCAGCGCACCAAGGACTGGACGATCCCCGACCTGCGCCCGGAGGGGTACACCGCCGTCGTGACGGACCTGACGGCGCGGCACTCCGGCTTCGATGGCCAATTCATCGTCGACGCCGCTCTGACCCAGCACATCCAGACCGCCCGCACCTTCGCCGAGAAGGTGGCGTTGCTGATGGATCTGGCCAACGCCACCGACGACGCCGACGCGCTGGCCCCCATCGACCGGCTGCTGGGCGAGATCGTGCGCAACGAGTCCGGCATGGCGTCCGTCGCCGGCAACACGCCGTTCGCCGAGCTGGTCGAGGCGCTGGTCACGATGGTGGCCGGCGACGTGCCGTTGCCCGACGACGCGCCGGAGACGCTCCGGGGGCTGGAGGCGCTGATCCGCAAGGCGCCCATGCCGGTGCTGTGCGACGGGCTGATGGTGGCCTTCCGGCGCGAGCTGTCCAAACCCGACCGCATCACCACGGCCAGCCGCGGCGACCTGCTCGGCGTCGAGACCATCCAGAAGGAGGCGCTGGCCCTGGGCGTGCTGGCGCAGCGCCTGCGCACCGGCGACGGTTTCTTCGGCGGCACGCGGACGGAGTTCGCGCTGCAGCGGCGCATGTCGTTGCTGGTGAACGAGGACACGCTGCCGGAGATCGTGCGCGGCCGCACCTTCATCCAGAAGCTGCGCATTCTGTTCATGGTGCAGAAGATGCCGCTCGCCCCCAGTTCGGAGCGGGCGGTCAACGCCTACCTGAAGACCTATTTCGACGGGCGCGACTTCGCCGGCCGCCTGCTCGACTGCTGGAAGGAGCCGTTGGACAAGCTGCGTGGCCTTGCCGAGGTGCAGAAGCTGGTGCGCTCGTCGACGTTCACCGACGACGAGCGCGAGGCCTTCGGCCAGCAGATCGACGAGGTGCAGAACGCCTTCATTCGCACCCAGCGCCTCCTGTCGGCCCTGGTCGGCAAGGAGGATGCCTCGCCCGAGGCCGTGCTGGACATCGTCAAGCTGGCCGGCGAAGGCGCCTTCTGCGCCGGCAAGAGCCGGCTGGCGGTGGCGCGCGTGCTGTACCGGCAGGTGCACCGCCCGCGCTTCGTGCGCGCCTTCCTGCTGAGTGCCGCCGCCGGCAAGGAGCGTGCGACGCGGCTGGCGTGGCTGACCAGTGCCTTGTCGGTCATCGGGCTGCCGTTCGCCGACCTGTCGGCCATGCGCGCCATGGTCGTCGACGACGAGGAGGGGCCTCGCAACTACGTCGAATCCGTCCTGCACGACCTGGGCATCGGCGCCGTGGACACGGCGGTGGACGGCCAGGACGCGCTGGACCGCTTCACGGCGCGCGACGGTGCCTACGACCTCGTCATCTGCGACTGGATGATGCCGAAGGTGAGCGGGCTGGACGTGCTCCGCGCCGTGCGCCGGGTGAAGCCGGACCTGCCGTTCCTGATGGTCACGGCGCTGGCCACCCGCAAGGCGGTGGAGAAGGCGCTGGAGCACCACGTGACTGGCTACATCGCCAAGCCCTTCACGCCTGACCACCTGGAGGACAAGGTCCTGCTGGTGTTGACGCAGCGGCTGGCGCCGACGGCGTAATGAGGCTCGTAGGTTGGGTTGAGCCGCGGGCGAAAACCCGACGTGTCGGCGGTGCCGAGGCTGTCGGGCTTTCCGTGTTACGCCGCCTCGGCCAGCAGGGTCTTCCGCAGCCAGCCGTCGATCGTTTCGGCCACGTGCTCCCAATCGGGCTCCAGCATCATGGTGTGGCCCATGTCGGGGAACAGTTGGGCCTCCGTGCGCATCAGGCGCGCGGTGGAGCGCACCTGATCCGGCGGCACCAGCAGGTCGCGCTCCGCGCCCAGCACCTGGAACGGCGTGCCGCGCAGCGGCACCGGCGGGAACGGGTTCCAGTGCATGGTCTCCAGCAGCACGCGGCGCGATTCGAGCTGCAGCTTCGGCTCGTAGCGGACGATTTCCGAACGCGGCATGCGGTCGGAGAACATGGCGCGGCGGATGCCTTCCGGATCGACCAGATCGGGGCCGAAGCTGCACAGCAGCGTCAACTGCTGGAACACCCAGGGATCGCGGAAGGCGAGGCCGATGGTGCTTTCCAGCAGGCCGTGCGGCGGGGCCGAGGCCATCAGCACGGCGGCCGGCGCCAGACGGCGGCGCAACGCGCGCTGCACCACCGTGCCGCCCATGGAATGGCCGACCAGCACCGGCATGGTGCCCAGGCGCTCGCACGCCTCGAAGACATCGCTGACGTAATCGCCCAGGCCGTGCCAGGGCAGCGCTTCGTGCCCGTCGCTGCCGCCGTGACCGCGCAGGGACACGGCGTGCGCCGCCCAGCCGCGCTCCGCGAACCAGCCCAGGAACTTCTCGTCCCAGATCCAGGCGCCGCAGAAGGCACCGTGGACAAACAGGAGGGGGGTGGGGTGGGCCGGACCGGAGGGAAGGCGGCTGAGGATTTCGAGCTTCGGCATGACCCAAACGTTAGGGGTGCACGCGGCGGCTGTCCAGCGCCGGGCCGGACATGGCAGCCTTGCTGTCGTGATTCGCGGCGCGGCCGGCTCAGCGCCCGTCGAGCAGGTGCGTGCGGAACCACGCGGCGGCCGACTGCGCCACGGCGTCCAGCGCGCCCGGCTCCTCGAACAGGTGGCCGGCGCCGGGAATGATCTCCAGCGCCTTGACGCCATGTAGCCGGGCGAAGGCCTGCTGGTTCAGCTCGATCACCGGGGTGTCGGTGCCGCCGACGATGAGCAGCGTCGGCGCCGCCACGCCGTCCAGCCAGACCTCCGCCAGGTCGGGCCGGCCGCCGCGCGACACGATGGCGGTGACGTGGTCGTGTTCGGCGGAGCGCCCGGCCGCGATGAGGGCGGCCGCCGCCCCGGTGGAGGCGCCGAAGTAGCCGATCGGGCAGCCGGCGCAGGCGTCGTGCGCGTGCACGAAGCGGGTCGCCTGCACGAGCCGCTCGGCCAGCAGGTGGACGTCGAAGACGTTGGCGCGGTCGCGCCCCTCGTCCTCCGTCAGCAGGTCGAAGAGCAGGGTGCCGAGGCCGGCGTCTTGCAGGCCCTCGGCCACACGCTGGTTGCGCGGGCTGTCGCGGCCGGAGCCGCTGCCGTGCGCGAACAGCACGACGGCGCCGAAGCCGGCCGGCAGAGCCAGTGTTCCCGAAAGCCCGATGGGCGGGATGCTGACCTCCTCCACCACGCGCGTGTCCATCGCCTCTCCTCCCTTTTGGCACCTCTCTGCGGCCCTCAACAGTCGGGGGCCGCGCCTATGCCGGAGCCGTTTGACGGGGTCGGGCGGCGGCGCCATCTTCATCCTTCGCGATCAAAAGGGGGAACCGATGCCGTCGAACACCGAAGAGAACAGCAAGCCCGTGGTCGTCGATGCCCTGGCGCAGGAGGGGCGGCGCGGCCTCACCGGTTATCCAGAACCGTTCCGCGCCTGCGTGGCGGGGCGCAGCAAGGCGAAGCTGGGCGACCTGTTCGGCCTGGCCAACTTCGGCGTCAACATCACCCGGCTGGAGCCGGGCGCCTCCTCGGCGCTGCGCCACTGGCACACCCGACAGGACGAGTTCGTCTACATGCTGGAGGGCGAATTGGTGCTGATCACCGACGCGGGCGAGCACGTGCTGCGGCCGGGCATGTGCGCCGGCTTCCCGGCGGGCGTGGCGAACGGCCATCATCTGGTGAACCGCACGGACGCGACCGCCGTCTACCTGGAGGTCGGTGACCGCACGGGGGGCGACGAGGGCCTGTACCCCGACGTGGACCTGCACTTCCGCGACGGGACGTTCTTCCACCGCGATGGGACGCCGTGGTGAAGGGATGACGTTGGGCCAGCCGAACGGCGGCCTGACACCCGCCTCACTCCGCCGCGCGGGGCAGTTCGCGGCGCTCCAGCGCGCGGTCGAAATAGGCGATCGTGCGCTTCAGCCCGTCCTCCAGCCGCACCCTCGGCTCCCAGTGAAGCAGCGCCTTGGCCCTGGCGATGTCCGGGCGGCGCTGCTTGGGGTCGTCCTGCGGCAGCGGCTTGCGAATGATCTTCGAGCCGGAGTTGGTCAGGCGGATGATCATCTCCGCCAGTTCGCGGATGGTGAACTCGCCGGGGTTGCCGAGGTTCAGCGGGCCGGTGGCCTCGCCCGGCGTATCCATGAAGCGGACGAAGCCGTCGATCAGGTCGTCGACGTAGCAGAACGACCGCGTCTGCGAACCGTCGCCGTAGATCGTCAGCGGACGGCCCTGCAGCGCCTGCACGATGAAGTTGGACACCACCCGGCCGTCGTTGGGGTGCATGCGTGGGCCGTAGGTGTTGAAGATGCGCGCCACCTTGATCGGCAGCCCGTGCTGGCGGTGGTAGTCGAAGAACAGCGTCTCGGCGCAGCGCTTGCCCTCGTCGTAGCAGGCGCGCGGGCCGGTGGTGTTGACGTTGCCGCGGTAGTCCTCGGGCTGCGGATGGACGTCGGGGTCGCCGTAGACCTCGCTGGTGGAGGCCTGCAGGATGCGCACGCGCAGCCGCTTGGCCAGCCCCAGCATGTTGATCGCGCCCAGCACGGAGGTCTTCGTCGTCTGCACCGGGTCGAACTGGTAATGCACGGGCGAGGCCGGGCAGGCGAGGTTGTATATCTGGTCCACCTCGACGTACAGTGGCCAGGTGATGTCGTGCCGAAGGAGTTCGAAGTCCGGATTGTCCATCAAGTGGATGATGTTGTGACGCGACCCTGTAAAGTAATTGTCGACGCAGAGCACTTCATGTCCGTCGGCGAGCAGGCGCTCGCACAGGTGCGAGCCAAGGAAACCTGCGCCGCCGGTCACCAGAATGCGCTTGGACGTTGACTGTCTCACGGTTTGCCCTCGTCGATGGCGGCGGTGGGAGCCGCGCGGTCGTGGAAGGAGTTCGAAACACTCGCGAAACGGCCCACCAATCCGGAGGTTCACTGTGCCATCGGGTCTAGCCCGGTTGCGCCCGGCGCCGGAATGCACCGGCCGGGCTGCATGGTCGGACATGGGAGGGGATGCATCACGGCGCGAAGTCCTGTAGCCTTGGCCACGCAAGATTGCGGGACGGCAAGGAGGACCGGCATGCGGGCGCGAGCGGTGATCGGTGGCATCGCGCGCAAGGCCGCGGTGGCGTGCCGGAGGGCGGGCGCCCTGCTGCTGGCGGCGCTGTCGGTCGCAACGCTGGCGGGGCCGGCGGCGGGCCGCGAGTTCCGCGCGGCCGACACGCATCCGGAGACCTATCCCACTGTCCAGGCGGTCATCGAGATGGGGCGTCTGGTGGCGGCGCGGTCCGGCGGGCGCCACACGATCCGCGTCTTCCACACCCGCCAGTTAGGCGAAGAGAAGGAGACCATCGAGCAGACGCGCGTCGGCGCCATCGACATCAATCGCGTCAGTCTGGCGCCCTTCAACGACGTCGTGCCGGAGGCGCAGGCGGCGACGCTGCCGTTCCTGTTTCGCTCGCCCGCGCACATGCACGCGGTGCTCGACGGGCCGATCGGCGGCGAGATCCTGGCGGCCTTTGAACCGCACGGGTTCGTCGGACTGGCCTTCTACGATTCCGGCGCCCGATCGATGTACAACGCCAAGCGCCCCATCCGATCGCCCGAGGACATGAAGGGGCTGCGCATCCGCGTGCAACAGTCCGACCTGAACATCGCCATGGTGGCGGCGCTGGGGGCGACGGCGCTGCCGCTGCCGTTCGGCGAGGTGGTGACCGCGCTGTCCACCGGCATCATCGACGGCGCCGAGAACAACTGGCCGAGCTACGTCCACAACGAGCATCACCACATGGCGCGCTATTACTCGCTGACCCGGCACTCGATGATCCCGGAGGTGCTGGTCATGTCGAAGAAGGCGTGGGACGGGCTGTCGGACGAGGACCGGGCGCTGTTTCGCGCCGCGGCGCGCGAGAGCGCGCTCTACATGCGCCGCCTGTGGACGGAGGCCGAGCGGGCGTCGGAGGCCATCGCGCGCGCCGCCGGGGTGGAGGTGGTGGAGATCGCCGACGCCGAGCCGTTCCGCCGCGCGGTGTTGCCGGTCTACGACCGCTTCATCCGCGACCCCGCACTCAAGGACCTGGTGCGCCGCATCCAGGCGGCGGAGTAGCGCCACCATGGCGGTGGAGACGGCCGATACGGGCGTGCCGCTCCCGTCCTCTCCGCGGGTTCGGCGCTTTGCCGGCCGGTTGCGCGCCATCCCGGTCAGCTGGCGCATCTTCCTCATCGTGGCGCTCAACGGCATCGCCATGCTGGCGCTGGGCGGGCTGGTCTGGGGCGGGGCCGCGGTGATGGAGGCGGAGTGGGCCGTCGTCCGGCAGGTCGAGGAGAACGACCGCCTGTTCACCGCCGTCGACAGCGACGTCAGCCGGATGCAGAGCCTCGTCCACCGCTACCTGCACGGGCCGACGGAAGAACTGCTGACGGAGATCGGCCGGCGGCGGGCGGGGTTGATCAGCCGGCTCCAGGCCACGCGGGTGCCCGATCCGGCGATGGCGGAGGACATCGCGCAGTTGACGGCGGCGGCGCGCCGCTTCTTCGCCAGCTTCGACGCGCTGCGCGAGATCATCGCCCGCACGCGACGCACCTACGACTCCGCCGTGCAGAAGACCGGCGGCGAGATGGCCGGCCTCTACGCCATCCTCGACACCGCGGCGCGCGACCGCAACCATCTGGTCCTGCCGGCGCTTGGCAAGTCGCGCGAGGCGTTCGCCAACGGCCTTCTGGCCGCCAACGCCTTCTATCTGACCGGCAACGAGGCGGCCGGCGTGCGGGCGGAGGGGGCGTTCAACGCCATCGCCCGGTCGATCCCGGTGATGCGCGACCTGGCCAGCGACGATCTGCAGCGCAGCGCGCTGGATGCGCTGGGCGAGCGGGTCGACCTGCTGCTCCAGGGTCTGGCGCATATGCGCGCCGGGGCGGAGGAGCAGGCGCGCCTCGTGAGCAAGGAAATCGACGGCGGGCAGCGCACCATGGCGCAGATCTTCGACCGCCTCGCCGCCTACGGACGGCAGCGGGACGCCGAGGCGCAGCGCCGGTTCGATGCGGTGGTCAGCGACGTCGGGTGGGGCATCGGCATCATCGGCATCGGCTTCCTGGCGCTGAGCGCCGCCGCCTCCTGGGCCATCGGGCAGAGCATCCGCCGGCCGCTGCGCGACCTGATGGAGGCGATGGGGGCGATCGCCGGCGGCGATTACGGCCGGCCGGTGCACGGCACCGCCGTGCGCGACGAGATCGGGGCGATGGCGCGCTCGGTCGCCGTGTTCAAGGAGAACGCGGTCGTCAAGCGCCGCATGGAGCTGGAGCGCGAGGCGCAGGAACGGCGCTGGCGCACCATGCTGGAAACCAGCCCCGTCGGCATTTCCATCGTCACCCAGGAGATGCACGCGCGCCTCTACAGCAACCCCAAGTACGACGAGCTGTTCGGCATCTCCGAGCACGACGACGCGCTGGACCAGTGGATCGAGGACTCCTTCGCGGACCCGGCCGACATCGGCCGCATCGTGGCGCTGTTCGACACCGACGGCGAGGTCAGCGGTGTGGAGGTCAAGCGGCGGCGCATGGACGGCACGGAGTGGTGGTGCCTGATCGACATCCGGCCGATGGACTGGGATGGGCGGAGCGCCTTCATCGTCTGGCACTACGACGTCACCTTCCGCCGCGAGGCGGAGGAGGAACTGCGCGCCGCCAAGGACCGGGCCGAACAGGCCCTGGCCGACCTGCGCGCCGCGCAGCAGAGCCTGATCCAGGCCGAGAAGATGGCGTCGCTCGGCGCCCTGGTGGCGGGCATCGCGCACGAGATCAACACGCCCGTGGGCGTCACCGTGACCGCGGCCTCTCTGCTGGCCGACGAGACGGGGCGGGTGGTGGAGCGGTTCCGCGCGGGCGCGCTGCGCAAGTCCGACTTCCAGAACTACATCGAGATGGCGGAGGAGGCCAGCCAGCGGATCCTGGCCAACGCCGACCGCGCCGCCGGGCTGATCCAGAGCTTCAAACAGGTGGCCGTGGACCAGACGCGCGACGACCGCCGCGTCTTCGAACTGGGCCAGTACGCGCGCGAGGTGCTGACCAGCCTCGGCCCCCGCCTGCGGCCGCGCGGCATCACCGTCGACCTGGACTGCCCGGAACCGGTGGAGGTCGACGGCTATCCCGGACCGGTGGCGCAGGTGCTGACGAACTTCGTCATGAACGCGCTGATGCACGGCATCGCGCCCGACGCGCCGGGGCATATCGGGATCCGCGTGCGCCTTCTGCCCGGCGCCGTGGTGGAGTTGGTCTTCCGAGACGACGGCAAGGGCATCCCGGCCGACGTGCTGCCGCGCATCTTCGATCCGTTCTTCACCACCAACCGGACGGGCGGCGGCACCGGCCTGGGCCTCCACATCGTCTACAACCTCGTCCAGCAGAAGCTGCGCGGCCAGATCACGGTGGACAGCGCGCCGGGCCGCGGTACGACCTTCACGTTGCGCTTCCCGCGCGTGCTGTGAGGTGCGCGACGTTGGGTTGAGCGCGGCGAAAACCCAACGTCGGGGTCCTATGACCTTTGTCCCTTTGCAAGCGCGTGTGGATGCGCTAGTCATCCGCGCGACGGTTCCGCGCCAGCGGATGAAAAGGGAACGCGGTGGAACACCGCGGCTGCCCCCGCAACTGTAAGCGTAGAGCGCCCCGCCAAAGGCCACTGGGAAACTGGGAAGGCGGTAGGGTGCAGCGACACGTGAGCCAGGAGACCTGCCGTCAAAGCGCGTCACGCGACCGTCGGACGGGGTTTTTCGGCGGGACGGACCTCCGTTGTGCGGTGGCGCCACCCAAGGGTGGATCGGACCGCGCCGGAGACAGCCTCTCCCGGCCCGCATGGCGCGTTTCTGTTTCGCCCTTGGCTGCGACAACCGTATGCCCAAGGGACGTTCCGCATGTCTTCCGCGATTCCTTTCCGTTCCGCCGCCGCGCTGGTGGCGCTCCTCTCCACCATGCCGGCATCCGCGCAGGAAGTGCTGCCGGAGGTCGTCGTCAGCGCGTCGCGCCTGGAGACCGCGCCGGAGCGCGTGGGTTCCGCCGTCACCGTGATCTCCGGCGGCGACATTGAGCGCATGGGCCGCCCCGACGTGTTCGGCGCCCTGCAGGGCGTGCCCGGCGTGGCGCTGACCCGCAACGGCGGCATCGGCACCACCGCCTACGCCCGCGTGCGCGGGGCCGAGCCGGGGCAGACGCAGGTGCTGATCGACGGCGTTCTGGTCAACGACCCGGCCAGCACCGACAACGCCTTCAACTTCGACGCCCTGGCCGTCACCGCGCTCGACCGCATCGAGGTGCTGCGCGGGCCGCAGAGCGCGCTGTACGGCAACGACGCCATGGGTGGCGTCATCAGCATCGTCACCAGGCGCGGCAGGGGGGCTCCGACCGTCACCGGTCTGGCCGAGGCCGGCAGCTACGCCACGCATCGGCAGAGCGTGGGCGTCAGCGGCGGTACGGATCGGGTGGGCTACGCGCTGTCGGGGACGAACCTCTACACCGGCGGCTATTCCCGCCTCGCCAACACGGCGGAGAAGGATGGTGCGCGCGGACGCGGCGTGACCGGCAAGGCGGACGTTGACGTCACCGACACCTGGACGGTGGGCATGGCCGGCGGCCTGTTCGACCTGCGCAGCGACTACGACGCCTCCAGCCGCGACGCGGCGTACCGGCTTGAAAAGACGCTGCGCTATGGCAAGCTGGACAACACGGTGACGCTGTTCGGCGGGCGGATGGAGAACATCGTCTCGCTGTCGCTGACCAGCACCGACCGCTCCTTCGATGAGCCGCGCACCGCCACGCCGCACACCAACTACGACGGCACGCGGATGATCGGCGAGTACCGCGCCAACATCCACGTGGACGCGGACGACGTGCTGACCGTGGGCGCGGCGCGCGTGCGGGAGAGCGCGCGCATCACCACCGACAACGGCCGGCGCACCACGCTGGGCACGGACGCCAGCCTGACCACCGATTCCGTCTACGGCCAGTACCTGCTGGGGCTGTGGGACCGCCTGACGGTGACGCTGGGCGGCCGGCACGACCACAACGACCGTTTCGGCGGCAAGAGCACCGTGCGCGCCACCGCGTCCTACCGGCTGAAGGGGAGCGGCACCACGCTGCGCGCCAGCATCGGCACCGCCGGCAAGGCGCCGACGCTGTTCAACCTGTACGCACCCATCTACGGCAACCCGTCGCTGCGGCCCGAAAGCAGCACCGGGGCGGACGTGGGCGTCGAGCAGGCGTTCCTGGACAAGCGGCTGACCGTGTCGGCCACGGCGTTCCACAACCGCTTCAGCGACCTGATCACCTTCGAGAGCGCCACCAACACCTACGCCAACGTCGATCGTGCCCGCGCGCAGGGGGTGGAGGTCGGCGCCACGTGGCAGGCGAGCAAGGACCTGAAGGCGACCGCCACCTACACCTTCACCGACAGCCGCAACGAGACGACGGGCCGCGCCCTGCCGCGCCGGCCGAAGCACCAGGGCAGCCTGGGGGCCGTTTGGCAGGCGACGGAGGCGGCGCAGGTCGGCGGGCAGGTGCGTTTCGTCGGGCCGCAGGCGGACAGCACCTTCAACAGCACCGTCAACGCCGCTTACACGGTGGTGGACGCCCAGGCCGGCTACGCGCTGACCGAGGTGGTGACGCTGTACGGACGCGTCGAGAACCTGTTCAATGCCGACTACCAGGAGGTCGCCCGCTACGCCACGCCGGGCCGTTCCGGGTACGTGGGCGTGAAGGCGAAGTTTTAGGGGCAGGGTGCCAATGGCGCGGATCGAAGCGGACGGCGTGCGGGTGACCCTCGGCGGGGCCGAGGTGCTGCGCGGCGTCGGCGTGTCCGCGCACGGCGGCGAGGTGGTCGGGCTGATCGGGCCGAACGGCAGCGGCAAGACCACCCTGTTGGGCACCCTGGCCGGGCTGCTGCCGCGCGGCGGCGGCACGGTGCTGTTGGACGGCCGGGCGCTCGACGATCTGGCGCCGGAGGAGCGGGCGCGGCGCCTGGGCTACCTGGAGCAGAATCCGACGGCGCACTGGCCGCTGGCGGCGGAGCGCGTGGTGATGCTGGGCCGCGCGCCGCACCGCACCGCCTTCGGCGCCGAGACGGCCGAGGATCACGCGCGGGTCGAGACGGCGCTGAGGCGCTGCGACGCCTGGGCGTTCCGCGGGCGGGCGGTGACCAAACTGTCGGGCGGCGAGCGGGCGCGCGTCATGCTGGCCCGCGTGCTGGCCGGCGCGCCGGCCGTGCTGCTGGCCGACGAGCCGGTGGCGGGGCTCGACCCCTACCACATGCTGCACGTCATGGAGTTGCTGCGCGATCTCGCGGGCGAGGGGATGACCGTGGTGGTGGTGCTGCACGATCTGGCGCTGGCCATGCGATTCTGCGACCGGCTGTACCTGCTGGACAAGGGAACGGTCGCCGCCGCCGGGCGGCCGGACGAGGTGCTGGATTCGCGCGACGCCGAGCGGGTGTTCGGCGTGCGCCTGCTGCGCGGCGAGGGCTGGGCCTTGCCGTGGACGCGGCTGGAGGAAGGCGCATGAGTGGCGACATTACCTTGGTGCTGGGCGGCGTGCGCTCCGGCAAGAGCCGCCATGCGGAGGGGCTGGTTACCGCGCGTCCGGCGCCCTGGCTGTACCTCGCCACCGCCGAGGCGTGGGATGAGGAGATGACGGCGCGCATCCGCCGCCACCAGGAGGACCGCGGTCCCGGCTGGACCACCGTGGAGGAGCCGCTCGACCTGCCCGGCACGCTGGAGCGCGTGGCGGTGGGGGGGACGGCGGTGCTGGTGGATTGCCTGACGCTGTGGCTGTCCAACCTGATGGGCGCGGAGCGCGACGTGGCGGCGGAGACGGCGCGGCTGCTGGACGCGCTGGACCGGGTGGAGGGAACGGTGGTCTTCGTCTCCAACGAGGTGGGGCTGGGCATCGTGCCGGACAACGCGCTGGCGCGGCGCTTCCGCGACGACGCCGGGCGGCTGCATCAGGCGGTGGCGGCGCGGGCGCGGCGCGTCGTCTTCGTCGTGGCCGGGCTGCCCATGGTGCTGAAGGGATGAACGGGATGGCGCGCGCGCTGATGCTGCAGGGCACGGGGTCGGACGTCGGCAAGTCGCTGCTGGTGGCCGGGCTGTGCCGGGCGCTGGTCCGGCGCGGCCTGACGGTGCGGCCGTTCAAGCCGCAGAACATGTCCAACAACGCGGCGGTGACGTCCGAGGGCGGCGAGATCGGCCGGGCGCAGGCGCTGCAGGCGCGCGCCTGCGGCGTGGAGTCCAGCGTGCACATGAACCCGGTGCTGCTGAAGCCGCAGTCCGACGTCGGCGCCCAGGTGGTGGTGCAGGGCCGCGTGCACGGCAACGCGCGGGCGGCCGACTACCAGTCGCGCAAGGGCGAACTGATGGGCGCCGTGCTGGACAGCTTCGGCCGGCTGCGCGGGCAAGCCGACGTCGTGGTGGTGGAGGGGGCGGGCAGCCCGGCCGAGGTCAATTTGCGGGCCGGGGACATCGCCAACATGGGCTTCGCCTGCGCCGCCGACGTGCCGGTGGTGCTGGTCGGCGACATCGACCGGGGCGGCGTCATCGCCAGCCTCGTCGGCACACACGCCCTGCTGGAGCCGGACGAGCGGGCGCGGGTCAAGGGCTTCCTCATCAACAAGTTCCGTGGCGATGTGCGGCTGTTCGACGGCGGCCTCGCGGTGATCGCGGAGCGCACGGGCTGGCGCGGCTTCGGCGTCGTGCCGTGGCTGAAGGAGGCGACCCTGCTGCCGGCGGAGGACGCGGTGGCGCTGGACACGTGGCGTTCGCGCGCTGGCGGGCCGATCCGGGTGGCCGTGCCGATGCTGTCGCGCATTTCCAACTTCGACGATTTCGACCCGCTGGCGCTGGAGCCGGAGGTGTCGCTCGCCATGGTGCCGCCGGGCCAGCCGCTGCCCGGCGACGCCGACCTGATCGTGCTGCCGGGCAGCAAGGCGACCATCGCCGATCTCGCCTTCCTGCGCGCCCAGGGCTGGGACGTGGACCTGACGGCGCACCGGCGGCGCGGCGGGCGGGTGCTGGGCATCTGCGGCGGCTACCAGATGCTGGGCAGGCGCATTGCCGACCCCGACGGGATCGAGGGGCCGCCCGGCGAGGCGGCGGGCCTTGGACTGCTCGACGTGGAAACGGTGCTGAGCGGGCCGAAGGTGCTGAGCGAGACGGCGGCGGTGGAGGTCTCCACCGGGGCCGCCGTGCACGGCTACGAGATGCACATGGGCCGCACGGCCGGACTGGACGGCGCGCGTCCGATGCTGCGCCTGGATGGCGGCGGCGTGGACGGGGCGGTGTCGGCGGACGGGCGGGTGGCCGGGTGCTACCTGCACGGGCTGTTCGGCGCGGACGGTTTCCGCGCGGCGTTCCTCAAGGGCTTGGGCGGCCGCGGCAAGGGCGGGCTGGCCTACGACGCGACCGTCGAGCAGGCGCTGGATTCGCTGGCCGCGAGGCTGGAGGCGTGCGTGGACGTGGACGGCCTGCTGGCTGTGGCGGGGTAAGTCCGGGAGAGGCGGGCGTCAGTTCCGCCCGCCCAGAAGCCCCCGTGCGATCACCTGAGCCTGGATCTCCGCCGCCCCTTCGAAGATCGACAGGATGCGCGCGTCGCACAGCACGCGGCTGATCGGGTATTCCAGCGCGTAGCCGTTGCCTCCGTGGATCTGCAAGGCGCAGTCGGCGTTGCTCCAGGCCACGCGGGCGGCCAGCAGCTTGGCCATGCCGGCCTCGATGTCGCAGCGCCGCCCCGAATCCTTCTCGCGCGCGGCGAAGTAGCTGAGCTGGCGCGCCATCATCGTCTCCGCCGCCATCATCGCCAGCTTGCCGTGCACGCGCGGGAACGCGATCAGCGCCTTGCCGAACTGCTGGCGCTGGTGGGCGTACGCAGCCCCCAGCTCCAGCGCGTTCTGCGCCACGCCCAGCGCGCGGGCCGCCGTCTGGATGCGGGCACTCTCGAACGTCTCCATCAACTGCTTGAAGCCCTGCCCTTCGACGCCGCCCAGCAGCGCGTCCACCGGCACGGTGAAACCGTCGAAGCCGATCTCGTACTCCTTCATGCCGCGGTAGCCGAGCACGCGGATCTCCGTCCCGCTCATGCCCTCGGCGGGGAAGGGGGTGTCCTCCGTGCCGCGCGGCTTCTCGGCCAGCAGCATGGACAGGCCCTTGTAGCCGTCGGTCGCCGGGTCGGTGCGCACCAGCAGCGTCATTAGGTCGGACCGCGCCCCGTGCGTGATCCAGGTCTTGGCGCCGAAGACGCGGTAGACATCGCCGTCGCGCACCGCGCGGGTGCGGAGGCTCCCAAGGTCGGAGCCGGTGTTCGGCTCGGTGAACACGGCGGTGGGCAGGATCTCGCCGGACGCGATGCGCGGCAGCCAGCGCGCCTTCTGCTCCGGCGTCCCGGCCGAGCGGATGAGTTCGCCGGCGATCTCCGACCGGGTGCCGAGGGAGCCGACGCCGATGTAGCCGCGACTCAACACCTCCGACACCAGGCACATGGCGATCTTGCCGAGGCCGAGGCCGCCGTGCTCCTCCGGCACCGTCAGGCCGAAGACACCCAGTTCGGCCATCTTGTTGATAAGATCCAGCGGGATCAGCTCGTCGCGCTGGTGGATGCCTTGCGCCAGCGGCGCCACCTCCGCGTCGCAGAAGCGCACGAAGGTGTCGCGCATCATCTCCAGCGTCTCGTCGTCCAGCGCCGAGGCGCCGTAATGCCCGTCGGCGACCGCGTGGCCGAGCGCGGCGCGCGCCGCGTTCAGCGCCTCGGGCTCGGCGAGGCGGGCGAGGCCGGAGTCGGCGACGAAGCGCGCCACCGTGTCGGCGCCGATGCCCAGGTCGGACGGGCGGGCGAACTCCGACTGGCTCATGGGAATGCCGCCGGCAAGCTGGCCCAGGTACTCGGCGAAGCCCAGGCGCAGGATGGCGCGCTCCACGTCGCCGAAGCGGCCGGTGGCGTCCAGCCGTTCGGCCCAGCCCAGCGTCTGGCGCAGCGCCTCCACATAGGTCGCCTGCCACGCGAGGCCATGCACGGCGTGCTGGTGCGCCTCCAGCGCCGTGGCGTCGACGCGCCCGCCGGGGGCGACCAGGGCGGAGACACCGGCGCGTCCGGCGGCGGCGAAGGCTTCGGCGGCGGCCAGGGCGGCGCGTCCGGCGGGGAGGAGGTTCTCCATGGTCAGGCTTCCTTGGGGCCGGCGACGACGCCGGAATCATGCAGGCGGCCGATCTCGGCCGAGGACAGGCCCAGCACGTCGGCCAGGACGGCGTCCGTGTGCTCGCCCAGGCGCGGGGCGGGGCGGTAGGCTTCGCGCGGCGCCGCGCCGAAGACGAGCGGGGAGCCGGGCACCATCACCGGGCCGACGCCCGGCTGGTCGATCCGCTGGAACAGCGGGTTGGCGGTGGAGCAGCGCGGATCCTCGGCCACCAACTGCGCGAAGTCCTGGTACGGTCCCCACAGCACGCCGGTACCGTCCAGAGCGGCGCGCACCTCGTCCAGCGTGCGTGCGGCGAACCACGGGGCGAGGACGGCGTTGATGGCGTCGCGCGCCTGGAAGCGCCCGCCCTCGTCGTTCAGGTCGACGTCCATCAGCGGCCCGATCATGGCGAGCTTGTCGGCCAGCCCCGTGGCCTTGCCCAGCGCCCGCCACTGCCGGTTGGAGATGGCGACGACCATGGCCCGGCGCCCGTCGCGGGTCGGGAAGTCGCGGCCGTAGGCACCGTACAGGTCGTTGCCGATCGGCTGACGCTGGGAACCGTTCACCTGCACCTCGGCCAGATAGCCCAGGTTGCCCACGGTGGCCAGCATGACGTCGGCCAGCGACAGGCGGACCTCCTGCCCCCGCCCCGTGCGCAGGCGCTGCCGCTCGGCCGCCATCAGGCCGGTGGCGAGGTAGAGGCCGGCGGCCACGTCCCAGGCCGGCAGCACGTGGTTGACCGGCTCGCCGCCGCGCCCGGTGACGGTGGGAAAGCCGCTGGCGCAGTTGACCGTGTAGTCCACCGCCGTCGATCCGTCCGGGTTGCCGGTCAGGCGCAGCATGATAAGGTCGTCGCGCTTGGCGGACAGCGCGTCGTACGTCATCCAGCCGCTGGCCGGCAGGTTGGTCAGCAGCACGCCGCCGCCCGGACCGGGCGCGGTGATGAGGGCCGCCGCGATTTCCTTCCCCTGCGGCGTGTCGAGCGCCAGCACCACCGACCGCTTGGCCTTGTTAAGGCTGGTCCAGTACAGGCTGGTCCCGCTGCCGTTGGCGAGCGGCCAGCGCCGGTAGTCGATGTTGCCGCCGACGGGATCGATGCGGATGACGTCGGCGCCGAGTTGGGCCAGCGTCATGCCGCCCAGCGGTGCGGCGACGAAGGCGGAGACCTCGACCACGCGGAGGTCGGAGAGGAGGGCGGTCATGGGGCGTTTCGCTTCTTGGTTCTTTGCCGGGTGACGAGGCGTAGGTTGGGTTGAGCCGCAGGCGAAAACCCAACGTGCTCGCAATGCGGCGGGCGTTGGGTTTTCGCTGCGCTCAACCCAACCTACGGACTACGGACGAACGGTACGGGTCAATACCCCGCGGCACTGCTTTCCTTGTAGATGGCCTGTATCAGGTCCTTGCCGACGCGGCTTTCCATCTCCTTGTGGACGGTCATCAGCGCGGTGCGCATGGCCTTTTTCTCGTCCGGCGTCAGGGTGATGATCTCGGTCTTTCCGGACGCCTTGATGGCGGCCATGGCGTCGTCGTTTTCCTTCTGGGCGATGGCGTTGGCGTAATCGGTCGCCTCCTTCATCGCCTTTTCAAGCTGCGCGCGGATGTCCTGCGGCAGGCCGTCCCAGAACTTCTTGTTCGTGATGACCGCGTAGCCGATGTAGCCGTGGTCGGTGGCCATCAGGTACTTCTGCACCTCGTGCATCTTCTGGGTGTAGACGTTCGAGGGCGTGTTCTCGCCGCCGTCCACCACGCCGGTCTGCATCGCCTGGTAGACCTCGGAGAAGGCCATGACCTGCGGCAGGGCGCCCAATGCCCGCATCTGCGCCTCCAGCACCTTGGAGGACTGGATGCGCAGCTTCTGGCCCTTGTAGTCGTCGGGCTTGCGCAGCGGCTTGTTGGACGTCATCACCTTGAAACCATTGTCCCAGTAGGCGAGGCCGACGATGCCCTTGGTTTCCAGCTTCTCGAACAGCGTCTTGCCGACCGCCCCCTGCTCGACCGCCTGCAGAACCTTCTTGTCCGGGAAGATGTAGGGCAGGTCGAACACCTCGAACTCGCGCACGCCCAGCGGACCGAACTTGGCCAGCGACGGGGCCAGCATCTGCACGGCACCAAGCTGCAGCGCCTCCAGCTCCTCCTTGTCCTTATAGAGCTGGCTGTTGGGATAGACCTCCACCTTCACCTTGCCGCCGGTGTACTTCTCGGCCAGCTCCTTGAACTTGTCGGCCCCCTTGCCCTTCGGCGTCTCGGGTGTCACCACGTGGCTGAACTTGATGACGATCTGGTTCTGCGCCAGCGCGGAGCCGGCGGCCATCAGCAGGGCGGCACCAAGCCCCAAGGCCATGAGTCGACGCATCGTTTCCTCCGTTCTTTTGGTCGTTTGGTGGTCAAGCCGTCCCCGCGTCCGCTTCTTCGGTGGCGGTCTGTGGGTCGAGGACGTTGTAGCGGATGCTCCAGTGGAGCGTGTCCGCCTGCGCCTGAATGAACGCGAGCACTTCACGTTCCAGGGCTTCCGTCGCCGGTGTCGGCATGCGGTCCGGCGGGCGGGCCAGCACCAGCGAGCGGTGTATGGCCGGTGTCACCGTGGCGGCGCTGAGCGCCCCCGATTGCACCAGCGCGTGCACGCAGGAGAAGGGCAGCAGCGTGCACCCCTCGCCCATGCGCACCAGTTCGATGAGTGCCGGCAGCGCGTCCACCTCGATGATCGGGTCGCAGTGCAGGTCGCGCTCGGCGAACGCCTGATCGACCAGCAGGCGCAGCCGGTGCGGGCGCGCGGGCAGCAGCAGGTCGAGGCGCGCCACCTCCGCCAAGTCCAGCACGCTGCCATCGGCGAAGCGTCCGGCGGGGCCGACCAGCATCATCGATTCTTCCAGCAGCGGCGACAGCGTCAGGCTGCCCATGGTCTTGGTCTCGTACAGCACCGCGAGGTCGAGCCGGCCCGACAGCACCCATTCGTGGATGGAGGCGCTGAACCCCTCCACCAGATGCAGCCGCACCTTGGGCACCAGCCGCCGGAAGCGCACCGCCAGCCCCGGCAGCAGGACGAGACCCAGCGAGGTCGGCGTGCCGAAGGTGACGCTGCCCGACGGCTCCGACTGGTAGGCCTGCACGGCGTCGCGCGCGGCACCCACCTCCTTCAACACGCGGCGGGCGTGATCCATCATCACCCGCCCGGCCGGTGTCGGCGTGACGCCCCAACCGTGCCGGTTCAGCAACTGGACCCCCAGATCCTCCTCCAGCGCCTTGATCTGCCGCGACAGCGCCGGCTGCGCCACCCGCAGGACCGATGCGGCGCGCGACAGGCTTTGCAGTTCCGCCACATGCAGGAAGTTGCCGAGGTGCCGGATGTCCATGACCGTGTGTTTCCCCGCTATAACGAATTGCGATAACGGTCATCATAATTATGTCGTTGACGCATACCATAATCGATCCATACCTTCCTGCAAAGCCGGAAACACAGGGGAGGGGGCCGTGCCCACCGCCGAGAGCTACGACGAGACGTTTCCCGAGATCCGCGAATCCGTGCGCAGGCTGTGCGCCCGCTTTCCGGGCGAGTACTGGCGCAAGCTGGACGCCGAGCGCGCCTATCCGACGGAGTTCGTGCGGGCGCTGACGGAGGCGGGCTTCCTGTCGGTGCTGATCCCGGAGGAGTACGGCGGCTCGGGCCTGGGGCTGGGGGCGGCGACGGCGATCCTGGAGGAGATCCACCGCTCGGGCTGCAACGGCGGCGCCTGCCACGCGCAGATGTACACGATGGGCACCATCCTGCGGCACGGCAGCCCGGAGCAGAAGCAGGCCTACCTGCCCGGCATCGCCGAGGGCACGCTGCGCCTGCAGGCCTTCGGCGTGACCGAGCCCACGAGCGGCACCGACACCACGCGCATCCGCACCTTCGCCCGGCGGGAGGGGGACACGTACATCGTCAACGGCCAGAAGGTGTGGATCAGCCGCGCCGAGCATTCCGACCTGATGGTCCTCCTGGCGCGCACCACCCCGCGCAATGAGGCGGCCAAGCCGACCGAGGGCATGAGCGTCCTGCTGGTGGATCTGCGCAAAGCGGTGGGCAACGGCCTGACCATCCGCCCGATCCGCACCATGATCAACCACGCCACCACCGAGCTGTTCTTCGACAACCTGGAAGTTCCGGCGGAGAACCTGATCGGCGAGGAGGGCAAGGGCTTCCGCTACATCCTTGACGGCATGAACGCGGAACGCATCCTGATCGCGTCGGAATGCATCGGCGACGCGCGCTTCTTCATCGACCGCGCCTCGACCTATGCCAAGGAGCGCGAGGTGTTCGGCCGCCCGATCGGCGCCAACCAGGGCATCCAGTTCCCCATCGCGCGCAACTATGTCGAGACGGAGGCGGCGGCGCTGATGGTGCGCAAGGCGGCCACCCTGTTCGACGCCGGCCGCCCCTGCGGGACCGAGGCCAACATGGCGAAGCTGGTGGCGTCCGAAGCGTCCTGGCACGCCGCCGACACCTGCCTGCAGACGCACGGCGGTTTCGGCTTCGCCGAGGAGTACGACGTGGAGCGCAAGTTCCGCGAAACGCGCCTCTACCAGATCGCGCCGATTTCCACGAACCTGATCCTGTCGCACGTCGGTACGCACGTGCTGGGCATGCCGAAGTCGTTCTGATCATGGGTGCATTGGACGGAATCCTCGTCGTGGCGGTGGAGCAGGCGGTCGCCGCTCCCTTCTGCACTTCGCGCCTCGCCGACGCGGGCGCCCGCGTCATCAAGGTGGAGCGGCCGGAGGGCGACTTCGCGCGCGCCTACGACCACGTGGCGCACGGCGAGAGCGCCTACTTCGTGTGGCTCAACCGCGGCAAGGAGTCGATCGCGCTCGACCTCAAGAACCCGGACGACGCGGCGCTGCTGCACCGGATGATCGCCAGGGCCGACGTGTTCGTGCAGAACCTGATTCCCGGCGCGGCCGAGCGCGCGGGCTTCGGCACGACGTCCCTGCGCGAGAAGAACCCCCGCCTGATCACCTGCGACATCAGCGGCTATGGCGAGGAGGGGCCGTACCGTGACATGAAGGCCTATGACCTGCTGATCCAGAGCGAGACCGGGCTGGCCTCCATCACCGGCGCGCCGGAGCGGCCGGGGCGGGTCGGCGTGTCGGTGGTCGACATCTCCTGCGGCATGTACGCCCACGCGGCCGTGCTCCAGGCGCTGTTCGAGCGGGAGCGGACGGGGAAGGGCAAGGGGTTCGCCGTGTCGCTGTTCGACAGCACCGCCGACTGGATGTCCGTGCCGCTGCTGCACCAGGACTATGGCGGAGCCGCCCCGCCGCGCGTCGGCCTCAACCATCCCTCCATCGCTCCCTACGGCGCCTACGCGCTGGGCGACGGGAAGGAGGTGGTCTTCTCCATCCAGAACGAGCGGGAATGGCGCACCTTCTGCGCCGAGGTGCTGGAGCGGCCGGGCATCGCCGAGGATCCGCGCTTCGTCACCAACACCTTGCGCGTCGCCAACCGGCCGGCGCTGGACGCAGCGCTCGACGAGGTGTTCCGCACGCTGACCCGCGAGCAGGCGGTGGAGCGGCTGACGCGCGCCCGCATCGCCTTCGGATCGCTGAACAGCGTGGCCGACCTGTCGAGCCACCGGCAACTGCGCCGCATGGTGGTGGACACGCCGACCGGTCCGGTCAATGGTGTGGCGCCGCCGGTGATCTGGCGCGGGGAGGAGTTCCACCCCCGGCCGGTGCCGGCGCTGAACCAGCATGGGGACGCTTTGCGCAGGGAGTTCGCCGCATGACCTTCGACACCCTCAAGGAATGGATCGGCCGCGAGGAGGAGCGTCTGGACGTCGCGGTCCCCGCCCCGCTCGACGGCCTCGCCGCCACGCTGGACCACATGGATCCGCCCTGGCGGGCGGGCGAACTGCCGCCGCTCGGCCATTGGCTGTACTTCCTGCCCAAGGCGGCGCAGCGCGAGATATCCGCGGACGGCCACCCGCACCGCGGCGGCTTTCTGCCGCCGGTGCCCCTGCCGCGCCGCATGTGGGCGGGCGGTGATCTGAAGTTCCTGCACCCGATCCGGCTGGGCGATCCGCTGCGCCGCCGCTCCACCATCCAGGGGGTGGAGCACAAGGCCGGCCGCTCCGGCGATATGGTGTTCGTCAAGGTGGTGCACGAGATCATGACCGGCGCCGGCACCGCCGTGCGCGAAGTGCACGACATCGTCTACCGCGAGGCGCCGAAGCCGGGCGAAGCCGGCCCGCCGCCGGCGGCCGAGCCGTCGCCCGTCCCCGACTGGCGCCGCCCCATGGTGCCGGACCCGGTGCTGCTGTTCCGCTTTTCCGCCCTTACCTTCAACGGCCACCGCATCCATTACGACCGCAAGTACTGCGAGGAGGTGGAGGGGTATCCGGGGCTGATCGTGCACGGGCCGCTGACGGCGACGCTGCTGGTCGACCTGTTCCTGCGCAACCATCCCGCCGCGCGGGTGACCGGCTTCCGCTTCCGCGCCCGCCGGCCGCTGTTCGACGTGCACCCCTTCACCCTGTGCGGCAAGGCCCGCCTGGGGGGCGCCGAACTGTGGGCGCTGGACCATACCGGGCAGATCGCCATGTCCGCCGAACTGGAGGCCATCTGATGCGGCGCATGGGATTGCGGGACGCGCTGGCCGAGGTGATCGCGCCGGAGGGCAAAGTGATCGTGGACGTCGGCTGCGGCGATGGCAGCCTCGTGCGGCACTTCGCCGGGCAGGGGGCGCGGGCGGTCGGCGTCGAGATCAGCGAGGGACAGTTGAGCCGCGCGCTGAGCGCGCCGCTGGTCGGCGGCGAGAGCTACAAGGTCGGCCGGGGGGAGGATCTGCCGCTGGAGGACGCGTCGGCCGACGCCGTGCTCTATTCCAACAGCTTCCACCACCTGCCGCTGGACGCCATGGCGCCGGCGCTGGTGGAGGCGGCGCGGGTGCTGAAGCCCGGCGGGACGCTGGTGGCGGTCGAGCCGATCGCCGAGGGACCGTACTTCGCCGCCGTCCGCCCGATGGAGGACGAGACGGCGGTGCGCGCCGCCGCGTACGACACGCTGCACAGCCCGCCGCCGGGACTGGAGCTGGTGGGCGACGCCGTCTACATGGCCACCATCCGCCACCCGGACGTGGAGCACTTCATCACCAGGCTGGTGGCGGTGGACCCGGCGCGCCGCGCCCGCCTGCCGCAGGTGGAGGCGGAGATGCGCCGGCAGTTCGCCGAACACGGCCGCGTGGAGGGCGGAGAGGTGACCTTCGATCAGCCCATGCGGCGCACGGTCCTGCGGAGGGTGCCATGACGACGCGCCGGCGGAGTTGGCTGTTCACCCCGGCCACCAAGGCCGACCGCTTCGACCGCGCCGCCGAGGCCGGGGCGGACGTGCTGATCATCGACCTGGAGGACGCCGTCGCGCCAGCGGACAAGGCTGCCGCCCGCGTCGCCGCGCTCGACTGGCTGGCCAAGCCGGCGGACGGGCGCATCGGCCGCGCGCTGCGCCTCAACGCGCCGACCACCGCCTTTGGGCTGGAGGATTTGTTGGCGCTGGTCGGGTCCGACGCGCGGCCGGACGTGGTGGTGATCCCCAAGGTGGACTCGCCCGACATCCTGCGCCTCGTGGACGGCCTGCTCACCGACGCCGGCAAGCCGACGCGCCTTGTGGCGCTGATCGAGAGTGCGCGCGGCGTCGCCCATGCCGATGCCATCGCGCAGGCCACGCCGCGCCTGGAGGCGCTGTTCTTCGGCGCCGCCGACCTCGCCGCCGACCTGGGGGCGGAGGTGGCGTGGGAGCCGCTGCTGGGTGCGCGGTCGCGGGTGGTGGTCGCCGCCGCGCTGGCCGGCGTCGGCGTCATCGACTCGCCCTTCTTCAACATCACCGACGAGGAGGGGCTGAAGGCCGAGGTGCGCGCCGCCGTGCGCATGGGCTTCACCGCCAAGGCGGCGATCCACCCCAGGCAGGTGGCCGCCATCAACGAGGCGCTGACCCCCACGCCCGATCAGGTGGCCGAGGCCCGGCGTATCCTGGTGGAGAACGCCAAGGGTGTGGGCGTCGTTGATGGCCGCATGATCGACGAGGCGGTTGCCCGCAAGGCGCGGCGCGTGCTGGCCGCGGCGGGGGAGGCGCCATAGGTCCCCGCCAAAACGGCTGGCAGGCACAACAATTTGCCGGGTTGACCATTTTCGCCGGCCACCCCACGCTTCCTCCCGCACAAGGGCCACCACGAGCCCCGAAGGGAGGGAGAGACCATGACGCTGACGGACGAACAACTGCGCGCGTTCGACGAGCAGGGCTACCTGTTCCTGCCCGGCTGCTTCACCGCCGAGGAGGTCGGCATCCTGCGGGATGAGGCCCGCAAGATCTACAAGTCCGACCGGCCGGAGGTGTGGCGCGAAACGTCGGGCGCGCCGCGCACCGCCTTCGCCGCGCACACCTACAACGAGGCGTTCCGCATCCTCGGCCGCCACCCGCGCCTGATCCGCCCCGTCGAGCAGCTGTTCGGCGAGAAGCTGTACATGCACCAGTTCAAGGTGAACGCCAAGGCAGCCTTCGACGGCGAGGTCTGGCAGTGGCACCAGGACTACGGCACCTGGGCCCGCGACGACGGCATGCCGGAGCCGCGCGCCATGAACATCGCCGTCTTCCTCGATGAGGTGATGCCCATCAACGGCCCGCTGATGCTGATCCCCAGGAGCCACAAACAAGGCGTCCTGCCGGCCGGGCACGACACGCGCACCACGTCCTACCCGCTGTGGACGCTGGACCACGACACGGTGACGCGGCTGGCGGCCGACGGCGGCATCGTGGCGCCGACGGGCAAGCCGGGCGGCGTGCTGATGTTCCACGGCAACCTCGTGCACGGCTCGGCCGGCAACATCACGCCGTACGGGCGGACCATCGTCTATCTGACGCTGTGCGCCGTCTCCAACCACATCCGCAAGCCGACCCGGCCGGAGTGGATCGCCCACCGCGACTTCACCCCCATCGAGCCGCTGCCCGACGACGCGCTGGCGCAGTACGCCCGCAAGCGCGAGGAGAGGACCGCGGCATGAACCTCTTCCGCCTGCTACAGGAGCGCGCCGCCCGTGGGCGGCCGGTGCGCGCCGCGCTGATCGGTGCCGGCAAGTTCGGCTCCATGTTCCTCAGCCAGGTGCCGACCACGCCGGGGCTGGAGGTCGCCGCCATCGCCGACCTCGACCCCGAGCGGGCGCGGGCGGCCTGCCGCACTGTGGGATGGGACGAGGCGCTGGTTGCCCGCACCGAGTTCCTGGAGTCCGGCGGCGCGGCCTGCGCCCACCCGGACGTGGAGGTGGTGATCGAGGCGACCGGCAACCCCGCCGCCGGCATCGCGCACGCCCGCGCCGCCATCCAGGCCGGCAAGCACATCGTCATGGTCAACGTGGAGGCCGACGTGCTCGCTGGCCCGCTGCTGGCCGAGGAGGCGCGGGAGCGCGGCGTCGTCTACTCCATGGCCTACGGCGACCAGCCGGCGCTGACGTCGGAGCTGGTGGACTGGGCGCGCGCCTGCGGGTTCGAGGTGGCGGCGGCGGGCAAGGGCACCAAGTACCTGCCGCTCTATCACACCGTCACCCCCGACGACGTGTGGGGCCACTACGGCCTGACGGCGGAGGAGGCGAAGCGCGGCGGCATGAACCCGCAGATGTTCAACTCCTTCCTCGACGGCACCAAGTCGGCCATCGAGATGGCGGCCATCGCCAACGCCTGCGACCTCGCCGTGCCGTCGGATGGGCTGCTGTTCCCGCCCTGCGGCGTCGACGACCTGCCGCACGTGCTGCGCTCGCGTGAAGCCGGCGGGGTGCTGGAGCGGGATGGGATGGTGGAGGTCGTCTCCTCGCTGGAACGCGACGGCCGGCCGGTGTTCCGCGACCTGCGCTGGGGTGTCTACGTCGTGCTGAAGGCGCCCAACGACTACGCCATGGCGTGCTTCCGGCAGTACGGGCTGAAAACGGACGCGAGCGGGCGGTATGCGGCCATGTACAAGCCCTTCCACCTGATCGGGCTGGAGCTGAACATCTCCGTGCTTTCCGCCGCGCTGCGCGGCGAGCCGACCGGGCAGACGCGGGCGTTCCGGGGCGACGTGGCGTCGGTCGCCAAGCGCCCGCTCAAGGCCGGCGAGACGCTGGACGGGGAGGGCGGCTACACGGTCTGGGGCAAGGCCATCCCGGCCGAACGCAGCCTGGCCGAGGGCGCGCTTCCCATCGGCCTTGCGCACGGTGTGCGGCTGCTGCGCGACGTGCCGGCCGGCGCGGTGGTGCGCTGGTCCGACGTGGAGGAACGCGACAGCGACGCGGTGCGCGTGCGCAGGGAGATGGAGCGGCGTTTCGCGGGGGAGACCGTCTGACGTTGGGTTTTCGGCTGGCGCCTCAACCCAACCTACGGACGACGCGAGGGTAGGTTGGGTTGAGCGCAGCGAAATCCAACGGCGGCGCGTCACTCTCCCATCGCCGCATCCAGCAGCAGCGCCACCGCCGCCCCGTCCACCCCCTCCGCCGGCAGCAGCAGGCGCAGGTTGGCCTCCGCCGCGTCGCGGTCGCCAACGCCGGGCTGAAGCCCGGACAGCGTGCGCAGCGTGATCTGCTGGAGCCGTTCGGATTCCAGCTCCGCCGCCTTGATGCGCAGGCGGAACGGCTCCATGCCCGGCATACCCTTCAGCGTGCGGCGCACACCGCGCAACGGCACCACCACGTCCTGGCGCCACGCCGCCACCGCATCGGCCAGCCGCCGCATCTCCGCCGGGTCCAGCCGCACGCCGCAGCCGGCCCCCGCCCACAGCGCGAAGAGCACGAGGTTGACGTCCATCCCCAGCCGGTCCTGCAGGTCCAGGCAGGCCCTGTCCACCCCCGGCCGCGCGTAGGTGGCGAGCGAAAAGCTCCAGAACGGGTCGTCGGGTCCCTTGTCGCGCGTCATGGCCGGATCGTACCTGCGAAGAAAATCATCATGTCCTGCCCAAAGCATACGCATCCGCCCTTGAGAAGCGCAAGAAATCCTATTTGCCGCACTGCAACATAAAGTATTGATCCAGATCAACGCCACCGCTGCCATAAATCCGTCACGCTTCCGCAACAACGATGGGTCCCGTACCAAGAAGCGTTTTGAGGGAATGTTGGGGATCGCGTGCTCTGACGCGTGACATCCAGAGGCTTCACCTGATGGAACAAGAGGTGGCCGGAAATGACCAGCATCGATACGGACGTTGATACCGCCGCAGCGCTCATCGACCAGCCGGCGGTCCGGAAGGACCCGCAGTCCTTCCTGCTAAAATCCAAATTCCTCGTCTTCAACGGCACGGCGGTGGCCGGCGTCGTGGCCGCCTGGATCGCCGGCTGGATCCAGCAGGTGCACAAGGCGGACGAGACGGGCATGGCCTACGTCGTCGCCGGCACCTTCCTGGCCGGGCTCGGCCTGTCCGGCTGGCGGCTGTGGAAGATCGCCGACGAGATGGACCGACTGAAGGAGGGCCGCGGCCGCGTCCGGCGCTTCGCCTCCGAACGCGCGCTGGAACTGAAGCTGTTCGCCCGCATCTCGCACGTCCGCCACATCGCCAACTCGGTCATGCTGATGGGCCTGATGGGCACCGTGCTGGGGCTGATCCACGGCCTGCTGGGCATCAAGGGCGCCTCGATCGGCGACGCCACCGCGGCGGCGGAGGTCATCTCCGGCCTGATCAGCGGCATGGGCACGGCGCTGTACCTGTCGCTGGTGGCGCTGGTGCTGAGCCTGTGGCTGAACTCCAACTTTCAGATGCTGCGCACGGCCACGGCCAACCTCGCCGCCGAGATCATCGAAAGGACCCGGACATGAGCGGCCTGATCGACGACGACGAGACGGGCACGATCGCCTACCGCGACCTGATGACCCTGCTGTTCGGCGGCATGTCCTTCATGCTGGCGGTCGCCGTCCCCTTCCTCGCCGACGCCAAGAAGGTGGTGCAGGAGACGGCGGGGCTGACGCCGCCGGGCAACGTGGTGGTGGACGCCCGCTGGGCCGACGGTTCCAACGACGACATCGACCTGTGGGTGCAGGCGCCGGGCGACGTTCCGGTCGGCTATTCCAACAAGTCCGGGCTGATCTTCAACCTGCTGCGCGACGACCTGGGCCGCCCCAACCCGCCCGGCGTGTCGCTGCGGATGGAAACGGCGATCAGCCGCGGCATCCCGCCCGGCGAGTACGTGGTGAACCTGCACCTCTACCGCCAGCGCGACAACAAGCTGCCGCTGCCGGTCACCGTGACGGTGCACTGCAAGCCGAACAACGAGGCGCGCGCCGCCGACCTGCTGACCAAACAGGTGGAACTGCGCCGCGAGGGCGAGGAACTGACCGCCGTCCGCTTCCGCCTGGAGGACAACTGCGGGTTCGACAACAGCTCGGTCAACACGCTGCAAAAGCCGCTGCGCGCGGCTGCGGCCAAGTCGTGAGGGCGCCATGAGCCAGTTGATGACGTGGTACATGGCGTCCGCCCTCATGGGCGCCATGCTCGCCGCCACCGCCGTGCGCTGGTCGTCCGGCCGCCGGGCGCGGGTGACGATCTCAACCCTGTTCCTGGGGCTGCTGGCGCTGGGTCTGCTGGGCGGGCTCGACCTGCTCGGCCGGCCGCGCCCGGTCGGCTCCGCCTGGATCGAGCAGGCGCGGGCTGAGGAGGCGCTGGTGCTCGGCACCGACATCGTCGAGGGCAAGAGCATCAACCTGATGGTGAAGCTGTCCGGCGCCTCCGAGGCGCGCCTCTACGCACTGGCCTGGGACCAGAAGATGGCAGAGCAGATCCAGGGCGCCCAGCGCGACGCGCGGGATTCCGGCACCGCGATGGTCATGCGCATGCCCTTCGAGCGGACCTGGGACAAGGACGAGCCGCGCTTCTACGCCCTGCCGCAACCCAAACTGCCGGAGAAGGACGGCGACCCCGACGGCCCGCCCCAGCGCGCGGCCGAAGCGAAGAAGAAGTCCTATGGGATCTGACAGTTATCCGACTTGTTGGGTAACTCCTTTGCGCCCGGCCATGCGGCGTGCTTCCGGAAGGTCTACTTGCGGGCGCGTCGCCGGTCGGGCATATAATTGGATTGTCCAGCGGATTATTTGAAAATCCATCAAATACGCCGAGTCCGGATGAACCGGGCCGGGGTTCAGGGAGGAAGCCGCATGCCCGTTCCGAACGCCACGGGGCGATTCCGCCCCGTTGCAGCCCGTGCGTCGTGGTTGCCGTCGTGGTTACGGGCCGCACCATGCGTGTCCTGATCCCCGATGCCAAGTTCATCGACGGTGCCGCGGTCGAGACCGCGACCGCCGGTCCCGCCTTCGCCTTCCGCCCCAACCACGGCATCCATCAGGAGGAGATCGCCCGCGACGAGTGGCGGCGCTGCGACGGCGTCATCGCCTATGACGAGGTGCGCCTGGACCGCCCCTGGCTGACGATGATGGAGCGCGCCCGCGTCGTCGTGCGCGCCGGCGTGGGCTATGACAACGTCGACCTGAAACTGGCCGGCGAGCTGGGCATCGCCGTGTGCAACGTGCCGGACTACGGCACCACCGACGTCGCCGACCACGCCATCGCCATGCTGCTCACGCTGACGCGCGGCACCGCCGTGTACGACGAGGCGCTGCGGCGCGACGTGGTGGCCGGCTGGCGCTTCGACGGGCCGCCGCTGATGCGCCGGCTGCGCGGGCAGGTGTTCGGCGTGGTCGGGCTGGGCCGCATCGGCCTCGCCACCGCGCTGCGCGCCCGCGCCTTCGGCATGGAGATCGCCTTCCACGACCCCTATCTGCCGACCGGCGCCGAACTGGCGCTGGGCTTCCGCCGGGTGCAACGCCTGTCCGACCTGATGGCCGGATCCGACGTGGTCAGCCTGCACACGCCGCTGACGCCGGAGACGCGCGGCCTGATGGGGGAGGGGGCGTTGCATGCCGCCAAGCCCGGCCTCATCCTGGTCAACACGGCGCGCGGGCCGGTCGTCGACCTGGACGCGCTGCACGCCGCACTGGCTGCCGGCCGGGTCGCCGGGGCGGCGCTGGACGTGCTGCCGGTGGAGCCGCTGTCCCGCGACCTCGACCATCCGCTGATCGTCGCGTGGCGGGGGCAGGAGTCCTGGATCGCCGGGCGCCTGCTGCTCAGCCCGCATTCGGCCTTCTACTCGCCGGCCAGCATCCACGACCTGCGCCGCAAGTCCGCCGAGGTGGTGGTGGCCGCGCTGGACGAGGGGCGGCTGGTGAACTGCGTCAACCGCGCGTGGCTCAGCGGCCGGCGCGGCTGGCAAGCGTCGGCGTAGGGGGTGACGTCATGGCCTCGGTCGACATCCGCAAGGTGCGCAAGCTGTTCGGCTCGATCGAGGTGATCCACGGTATCGACGTGGACATCGGTGACGAGGAGTTCGTGGTGCTGGTGGGTCCCTCGGGCTGCGGCAAGTCCACGCTCTTGCGCATGATCGCCGGGCTGGAGCAGATCAGCGATGGGGAGATCGCCATCGGCGGGCGGGTGGTGAACCGGATGCCGCCCAAGGAGCGGGACATCGCCATGGTGTTCCAGAACTACGCGCTCTACCCGCATATGAACGTGTACGACAACATGGCCTTCAGCATGAAGCTGCGCCATGCCGAGGCCAAGGTGATCGCGGAACGCGTGCGGCAGGCGGCGGAGATCCTCGACCTCACCCCCTACCTCGACCGCTACCCGCGCCAGCTCTCCGGCGGGCAGCGGCAGCGCGTGGCGATGGGACGGGCCATCGTGCGCGATCCGCAGGTGTTCCTGTTCGACGAGCCGCTGTCCAACCTGGACGCCAAGCTGCGCGTGCAGATGCGCACGGAGATCAAGGCGCTGCACCAGCGGCTGCGCACCACGTCCGTCTACGTCACGCATGACCAGATCGAGGCGATGACCATGGCCGACCGCATCGTCGTCATGCACGACGGCCGGGTCGAACAGATCGGCACGCCGCTGGAGCTGTACGACCGTCCGGCCAACCTGTTCGTCGCCGGCTTCATCGGCTCCCCCGCCATGAACCTGTTCGACGGCGCGCTGCGCCGCGTCGACGGCCGGGTGTGGGTGGAAACGCCCGACGGTCTGGCGCTGGATGCGCCCCCGCGGACGGCGGGCGCCGAGGGGCAGGCGGTCGTCTACGGTGTCCGGCCGGGGCACTTGCGCATCGCCTCGGACGCCGCGCACGGCTTGCCGGCGGAGGTCGAAGTGGTGGAGCCCACCGGCGACAACACGCTGGTCTTCTGCCGGGTGGGCGCCACGGTGGCCTGCGCGGCGACCACCGACCGCCACCCGCTGCATCCCGGCGAGCGCCTGCGCCTCGTCCCCAGGGTCGAGGCCGGGCACGTCTTCGACGCGGCGACGGGGCAGAGGCTTTAGCGAAGAACCACGGCCGACCGGCCAACCAAGCGCCGGCCGACCCCAACCACAGGGAGGGACGGTCATGGAACTGACGAGACGGGATGTGCTGAAGGCCGGTGCCGCCGTTGCGGCGCTGGGTGTGGCGGGCGACGCGGGCTTCGCCATCGCGCAGCAAGAGTTCCGCATCGAGCCGGAGAAGGGTGCGGAACTGCGCGTCCTGCGCTGGAAGAAGTTCGTCCAGGGCGATGAGGACGGCTGGCTGGCGAACACCCAGAAGTTCACCGAGAAGACCGGCATCAAGGTGCGCATCGATGCGGAATCCTGGGAGGACATCCGGCCGAAGGCGGCGGTGGCGGCGAACGTCGGCAACGGGCCGGATATCATCTTCGGATGGTTCGACGACCCGCACCAGTACCCCGACAAGCTCGTCGACCTGACCGACCTCGCCACCTATCTGGGCAACAAGTACGGTGGCTGGTACGAGGCGCCCAAACGCTATGGCACGCGGGACGGCAAGTGGATCGGCCTGCCCATCGGGGCGGCCGGCAACTGCATCGTCTACCGCAAGTCCTGGCTGAACGAGGCCGGGTTCGAGACGATGCCGCAGGACACCGACGGCTTTCTCAAGGCCTGCAAGGCGATGCACGCCAAGGGTCATCCGGGGGGGCTGGCGCTGGGCAACGCGGTGGGCGACGGCAACACCTGGACGCACAGCATTCTGTGGGCCTTCGGCGGCCGCATGGTGGACGAGCAGAACAACGTCGTCATCAACAGCCCGGAGACCATCCGCGCGCTTGAATATGTGGCGGAACTGTACAAGACCTTCGTGCCGGGCACGCTGTCCTGGCTCGACCCCAACAACAACAAGGCCTTCCTGGCCGGCGAGATCGGCGCCACCGCCAACGGCATTTCCGTTTACTACGCCGCCAAAAGCTCGCAGGACCCGGCGATGCAGGCGCTGGCGAAGGACATCGAGCACGTCAACATGCCCGTCGGCCCGGTCGGCAAACCCACGGAACTGCACCTGCTCACCCAGGGCATGGTGTTCAAGTATTCCAAGTACCCCAACGCCGCGAAGGAGTACCTGCGCTTCATGATGGAGAAGGAGCAGTACGAACCCTGGCAGCAGGCGTCCATCGGCTACATCACGCACCCGCTGGCGGCGTACGAGAACAACCCGATCTGGACGGCCGACCCCAAGCACACGCCGTACCGGGACACGGTGAAGAACATGCTGTGGAACGGCTACAGCGGCACGTTGGGGCCGGCATCGGCGGGGGCGATGGCGGACTACATCGTCGTCAACATGTTCGCCGAGGCCGCCAGCGGCCAGCAGACGCCCAAGGAAGCCGCCACCCGCGCCGAGAAGCGGGCGATGCGGTACTACCGGACGTAGCTGCCAAAACCCTCCCTCGCCTCGCCGGCGGGGGAGGGACATGGTTCCTTTATGGAAAGGTGCTCGATGTTCGTCGACACCAAGGCCCATCGTTCCGGCCGCGCGCTGCCGGCGCCCCGCTTCCGCCTGGGCGAGAGCCGCGGCTTCATGGGCCTGCTGTTCATGCTGCCGGCCGGCACGCTGCTGCTGCTGTTCCTGGCCTACCCGCTGGGGCTGGGCGTGTGGCTGGGCATGACCGACACGCGCGTCGGGCGGGCCGGCGTCTTCATCGGGCTGGAGAACTACGAATTCCTGTGGGACGACAGTGTGTTCTGGCTGTCGGTCTTCAACACCTTCCTCTACACGGTGGTCGCCAGCGTGGCCAAGTTCGCGCTGGGCCTCTGGCTGGCGCTGATCCTCAATCGGCACCTGCCGTTCAAGGCGTTCCTGCGGGCCATCGTGCTGCTGCCGTGGATCGTGCCGACCGCGCTGTCCGCCATCGCCTTCTGGTGGATCTACGACAGCCAGTTCTCCATCGTGTCGTGGAGCCTGCACCGGCTGGGGCTGATCGACCGCTACATCAACTTCCTCGGCGACCCGGCGTGGGCGCGGGCCAGCGTCATCATCGCCAACGTCTGGCGCGGCATCCCGTTCGTGGCGATTACGCTGCTGGCCGGGCTGCAGACCATTCCGCCGTCGCTCTACGAGGCGGCGACCATCGACGGCGCCACCGCGTGGCAGCGCTTCCGCTTCGTCACGCTGCCGATGCTGACGCCGATCATCGCCGTGGTGATGACCTTCTCGGTGCTGTTCACCTTCACCGACTTCCAGCTGATCTACGTGCTGACGCGCGGCGGGCCGCTGAACGCCACG
>DASPIO010000076.1:0-6960 GCA_035629155.1 Azospirillum sp.
GGAGGAGGCGATCGTCGCCGTCTCCAACGCCATCCGCCGCGCCCGCGCCGGCTTGCAGGACCCCAACCGCCCCATCGGCTCCTTCCTCTTCCTCGGCCCCACCGGCGTCGGCAAGACGGAGCTGACCAAGGCGCTGGCCGAGTTCCTGTTCGACGACGAGACCGCCATGGTCCGCCTCGACATGTCGGAGTACATGGAGAAGCACTCGGTCGCCCGCATGATCGGCGCGCCTCCGGGCTACGTCGGATATGAGGAGGGCGGCGCGCTGACCGAGGCGGTGCGGCGCCGGCCCTATCAGGTCGTGCTGTTCGACGAGGTGGAGAAGGCGCACCCGGACGTCTTCAACGTGCTGCTCCAGGTGCTCGACGACGGCCGCCTGACCGACGGCCAGGGCCGCACGGTGGATTTCCGCAACACGCTGATCATCATGACCTCGAACCTCGGCTCCGACGTCATCGCCGCGATGCCCGAGGGGCAGGACATCGACGCCGTGCGGACCGAGGTGATGGAGGTGGTGCGCGCCAGCTTCCGGCCGGAGTTCCTGAACCGCCTGGACGAGATCCTGCTGTTCCACCGCCTGTCGCGCGGCCACATGGGCGGCATCGTCAAGATCCAGCTCGGCCGGCTCACCAAGATGCTCGCCGAGCGCGACATCGCGCTGTCGGTCGATCCGGCGGCCACCGACTGGCTGGCGGAGGCCGGCTACGACCCGGTGTACGGCGCCCGGCCCTTGAAGCGGGTGATCCAGCGCGAGCTGCAGAACCCGCTGGCGACGATGATCCTGGAAGGCAAGGTCGCCGACGGGCAGGAGGTGGCGGTGTCGGCCGAGGCCGGCAGCCTGACCATCAACGGCCAGCCGGTCGCCGCCCACGTCCGCACCGCCAAGCCGGCGGACAGCGGCACGGTGCATTGAGGCGTGGTAAAGCTCTCCCCCGGCTCCGCCGGGGGAGGGACATTCGGGGCCTCCCTCACGCCGCCAGCGCCGCCGGCAGGCTGCCGAGCAGGGCGGCCAGGTGTTCGGACAGGCGCAGCGCCAGCGCCGCGATGTTGATCGTCGGGTGGTCGCTGCCCATGGTCGGGAAAACCGAGCTGCCGGCCACGTACAGGTTGCCCACGCCGTGCACCTTGCCGTTGCGGTCCACCACGCCCCGGCGCGGGTCGTCGTGCATGCGCGTGGTGCCCATGTGGTGCCAGCACCAGCCGATGGTGCCGGGCCACAGATCCGCCACGTCCGCCGGGTTCTCGCCCGGTCGTGGTTCCTGGATCACCCCGTTGCGGACCAGCGTGTCCAGGATGGTGGCGTGCGTCCGCACGAAGTTGTCGCGGTCCTGCGCGGTCAGGCGCCAGTCCACCTGCGTCCGGTTCAGGCCCAGCGCGTCGCGCTGCGCCGTCAGCGTCACCCGGCTGTCGGGGTTCGGCACCGGTTCCAGCACCGTTTCCAGGGTGAAGCTGCGCTGCACCCAGTTCGGGTTGAGGACGTTGTCCAGCAAGGCGCCGGCCAGCCGCGGCGCCTGCGCCACGATGCGCGGCAGCGCCGCGCGCAGCACCGGGCCGGGCGGCGGCCCGCTGATGCCGTACTTGCGCCGGTTCGCCAGCAGGAGCCGCAGCTCGGTCAGCGCCCGGAAGGCGTCCGTCGCCTCGCCGTGGTAGCGGGCCACGAGGTAGGTGCGCGAGTTCAGCAGTTCCAACGCCCGCTGCACCACCGCCGTCGGCGCCACCGAGGCGCTGACCGGCAGGTGCGGCGCGTTCAGGCGCCGGCGCGACAGCAGCAACGTCATGTCGTACAGCGGCCGGTGCCGCCGCTGGTCGGCCAGCCGCACGACGCTCGACTTGATGCGCGGATGGTCGGTGAAGAAGCGCCCGACCAGATCGTGCCCATTGCCCAACCCCGCCGCCTGCACCCGGTTGGACAGCAGAAGCAGGCGCGGGTTCTCGATCCCTCCGGCGCACAGCACGACCATGCGCGCTTTCACCGCAAAGCGCTGGCCGCCCAGAACGGCGCAGCGCACCCGCTCCACCGCGCTGGCCGTGTCGTTGGTCTCCAGCTCGGTGACGTTGGCGTTCAGCAGCACGGTGACGTTGCCGGAGGACGCCAGGGCTGCGCGGTGCGCCTCGCCCAGCTTCGGCCGGACGCTGATCTTGGCGACGCGGTTCTCCGCCGTGGCGCCGTCCACGGGCATGAAGCGTATCCCGTCGCCCAGCCGCTCCTGCCAGCGGCCGATGTCGTAGTCGCAGGGGCCGAGGCCGAGGATGGCGTGGGCGCGCTCGTAATGGGGGGCAAGCTCATCGCGGCCGAAAGGCCAGCCGCTGTGCGGCACCCACGGCCGGGCGGCAAGGTCGATGTCCTCGAACGGGCGACACAGCCCGCCCCAGCAGTTGCTGCCGCCGCCGAAGTAGCGGCTGCGGGCCGTCGCCAGCTGTTCATAGGGCTGCCCCACACTCTCCCCGGCGTACAGCGCCTGCGTGGCGCCGTCGGGCGTCAGCCCGCCGCTCTCCAGCACCAGAATCCGGTGGGCGGTGCCGGCCAGCGCGCAGGCCAGCGTGATTCCGGCAACACCGCCGCCGATGATGCAGAGGTCGGCGGCCAGTTCGGTTCCGTCGGGTAGAATGCGGGCGTCATCGATCATGAGCAATCCCGGTGCGGTCATGTCCAAGGTTCTGACCCACTGGTTTTGCCGGAAGTTTCGCAAGATAAGAAACTATATTGCAGGCTACCCCCTTCGATCGGGGGGCTGCGGGACCGGCGTCCCGCGAAAAATTTTCGTCATCGGCCTGTCGGCGGGGCGGCCCCGGCGATCGTCCTACGGGCGCCCACGCGATCACCCGCACCCATGAAGGACGACGCCATGCCGAAGATCACCCCGTTCCTGTGGTTCGATACCCAGGCCGAAGAGGCGGCGCATTTCTACGTCTCCACCTTCCCGAACTCGAGGATCGGCGACGTCCTGCGCTACGGCGACGCCGGACCCGGACCGCAGGGCAGCGTGATGACGATCGCATTCGAACTCGACGGCCAGCCCTTCGCCGCCCTGAACGGCGGACCGGACTTCCGCTTCAACGAGGCCATTTCCTTCGCGGTCGACTGCGCGGATCAGGCCGCGGTGGACGCGCTGTGGGACCGGCTCTGCGACGGCGGCGCGCCGGGGCCGTGCGGCTGGCTGAAGGACCGCTTCGGCGTCTCGTGGCAGATCGTCCCCACCATGCTGCTGGCCATGCTCAAGGACCCGGATCCCGAGCGGTCGAGGCGGGTCACGGAGGCCATGTTCGAGATGACCCGCATCGACATCGCCGGCCTGCGGCGGGCGTACGCAGGGTAAGGGAGCCTTCTCCTACCGCACGACCATCGGCGCCAGATCCTTGCGGATGCCGGCGTCGAGGCGGGCGTTGAGCTGGTCGGCCATGCGGCGGGTCAACTCCTGCAAGGTGGCCTCGCGGTCGGCCAGCGAGACGTTCTCCGCCACCGTCGCGGACGCGGTGACCGTCGCCTTCGTCACGCCGCGGAAGCTGCCGCCGCCGGCGATCGGCGCCTCGCCGGCGATCTCCACGTCCAGGCGGCCGTCGTAGCGCTGGGCCTGATCGTTGGTGAAATAGCCCTTCACGCCCTGTGTCGTCGGCAACTGCGTCTCGATGATGCTGGCGTCCCTGACGGTGACGCGCACGGCGCCCTGGCGGCCGCCGGCCTGCAGGCGCTCGGCCGCCCAGCGGCGCACGGCTTCGGCCGGCGGCGTCGGGGCGGTCTGCTCGATGTGTTTCCCGCCTCCACTCGGGCGGTGATTGTCCACCACGTCGATGGCGGCGGCGTTCAGCACGATGGGGCCGAATTGCGTGAAGCCGATCGGCTGGGTGGACACGCGCGGCGGCGTGCTCTGGCAGGCGGCGAGGGCCAAGGAGACCGCGGCGGCGGCGGTCAGCAGGAAGGAACGGCGGGTCGGCATGGTCGCTCCGGTCGGCCGGGAGGGCGGGGCGGCACTATAGCGCCGGCCCCGCCCCGGACCAAGATGCTGAACCCGGGAAGCTGGAACCAAGCCGCCGCTGTTGCCTATTGCCCCGAGCGCGACCGGCTCAGCGACACCATGCTGCCGTCGTAGCGGTACTCCGGCAGGGCCGCGAACTGGTCCTTGGTCCAGTCGGTGGCGACGACGGCGTTGCGCTCGCGCGAGAAACGGACGCGGTCGACGTCGACCGCCACGTTCTTCTCGCCGATGCCCAGGAAGCCGCCGGTGCCGACGACCAGCATCTCCGGCCGGCTGCTGCGGTTCATCAGCACGTCGTCGACGGTGCCGACCTTCTGCCCGTCGAAGGCGACGACGTCCTTGCCCATCAGCTCGCGCGGCTCCAGCCGGGCCAGCGTCGACAGGTTGCGTTCGTCGATCGGTCGCGACGCCTGATCCGACGAGCCACCGAACCAATCGTTCATCTGCGCGCAGCCCGCCATGGACACCAGCGCCACGGCCGACAGCACGGGAAGAGTAATCTTGCGCATACTGAACCTCCCCTTGGGTGGTTACCCGAAGGGACAACAGCCGAGCGGGCCGCTCCTCACGTCCGCTGGCGCGGACGCCTCATTTGCCCGCGGCGTTGTCCTGCGCGGATGGCTTGCGCGAGGCCTGTGCGCCGTAGGGATCGACGAACTCGGTCGGCGCGCAACCAGCGACGGCGACGAGCACCGCGGCGAGAAAACCCAGGATCATGCGCATGGCTGTCCTCCCTTGCATCCTTACCTGGAAGAACGGGCGGACGGGCGGCGATGTTCACGGCGATGTTCACAAGGGGGGGCCGGCGCCCGGCCCCCCTACAGGACCAGCGCCTTCTCCCGCTCCACGCTGCCCGACAGGCGCACCGTCGCCCGCTGGTCCAGGCGCTCGCGCAGTTTGGGGAAGTCGACCTCCTCCTCCTGGCGCACGTGCCCGGCGATCAGCGCCCGCAACTCGCCGACGCGGCCGTGCCAGCGCGGGTCGTCCTTGGGCATCCGCTCCAGCGCGAACAGGTGCATCTTCATGTCGGCGTGCTCGGCGTACAGATGGCGGGTGTCCTCCACCGCGTGCGCCTGGTCGTGCAGCAGGGGGTAGACCACGTCCTCCTCGGCCAGCGCGTGCGCGGCCAGCCGCCGCTTCAGGCGCAGCAGGAGCTGCGTGCGCCGCACGGTGGCGTGCTCGGGGCTGTGCTCCATCTCGTCCAGCAGGGACAGGATGATCCGGTGGTCGTGCGCCAGCGCGTCGAACGGGTCGCGCCCGGCCTGCGCGCGCATGGTGCCGGCGGCCTGCGCCACCAGCGGCGGCATGATCCGGCTGGCGATCAGCGCCACCAGCACGCCGCCCGCGAACGCCATCAGCCCGTTCGCGGAAATCCCGCTCTCCGCCGTCCGCCGCATGTCCATGGCCCGCTCCTTCCGCCCGTTCGATGACAGGCGGAAAACAGCCGGCGGCGGGCACCGTTCCTTACGCGGCACCGTCACTCCGTCTGCGGCCCGTACACCTTGTCCAGGTCGTCGTCGTCGAAGTGGTAGGCGGTGGAGCAGAACTGGCAGACCACCTCGACCTTGCCGGTCTCCTCGACCTTCAGGTCCTGCACTTCCTCGCGCGGCAGGTTCGCCAGCATGTCGTGCACGCGCTGGCGCGAGCAGCGGCAGCCGAAGCGCAGGTGGTGCGGCGGCCACACCCGCACGCCGTCCTCGTGGAACAGGCGGAACAACAGGTCGTTGGCCTTCAGCGCGGGGCTCAGCAGCTCGTCGTCGGTGGCGCTGGCCATCAGCACCATGGCGCGGCGCCAGTCGTCTTCCGTGTCGCTGGACAGGAGCGCGGCGGCGCCCTGTTCCGGCGGCATGCGCTGCACCATCAGCCCGCCGGCCCGCCAACGCCCGTCGGCGTCGTGGCCGACGGACACGCGGAGGCCGGTGTCGATCTGCTCCGACTGGCGGAAATAGTGCTGCACGCAGTCGGCCAGCGTCTTGCCGTACAGCTCGACGATGCCCTGGTAGCGGTCGGTGTTCGGCCCCTGGTCCACGGTGAAGGCGATGTGCCCGCGCCCCAGCAGCGCCGGGGCCGGCGCGATCGTCACGTCGTCGCCGGCGGCGGTCAGCGCCGCCTCGTCGAACTGGGCGTAGGCGCGCACGTCGCCCACCGAGGTAACGTCCGCCACCATCAGGCGGATCGGCCCGTCGCCCTTGGTCTGCAGCGTGAAGATGCCTTCGTACTTCAGCATGCTGGCCAGCAGCACGGCGAGCGCCATGGTCTCGGCCAGGAATTTCGCCACCGGCTCGGGATAGGCGTGGCGCGTCAGGATCTCGTCCAGCGAGGCGCCCAGGCGCACCATGCGCCCGCGCAGCCGCGACGCCTCGATCTGGAACGGCTGGACCAGATCGTCGGCACCAGACCCGGCGGGGGAGGGGGTATCGCTCATGCCTCCAGGCACCATGCCAGCACGGCCTTCTGCGCGTGCATGCGGTTCTCCGCTTCGTCCCACACCACCGACCGCGGGCCGTCGATGACGCCCTCGGTCATCTCCTCGCCGCGGTGGGCGGGCAGGCAGTGCATGAACAGCGCGTCGGCCTTGGCAAGGCCCATCAACCGCTCGTTCACCTGGAACGGCTCCAGCGCCGCGTGGCGGAAGGCCTTCTCCTCGTCGGTGTTGTTCATCGACACCCAGGCGTCGGTGACGACACAGTCGGCGTCGCGTGCCGCCTCGTCCGCCGTCTTCACCACCACCACGTTGCCGCGGCCCTCGCGCGCCGCCCAGTCCAGCAGGGCCGGCGGCAGGCTCAGGCTCTCCGGGCAGGCCAAGCGCAGCTCGAAATCGAAGCGCACGGCGGCGTGCACCCAACTGGCGGCGACGTTGTTGCCGTCGCCGCTCCAGGCCACGACGCGGCCGGCGATCGGCCCGCGGTGCTCCTCGAAGGTCAGGATGTCGGCCATGATCTGGCAGGGGTGCGATTCGTTGGTGAGACCGTTGATCACCGGAACA
>DASPIO010000077.1:0-15636 GCA_035629155.1 Azospirillum sp.
GATTACCTTTTTGGGCATCCAACAATAACGGGCGCCGGCCCATCGGCCCGCCCGCACGGGGATGGACAAGATGGCTCTCGCGACCGTCACGCTCGAGGACAAGTACGCGCTCGAACAGGGGCGCGTGTACCTCACCGGCACTCAGGCGCTGGTGCGCCTGCCGATGATCCAGCGCCAGCGCGATCTGGCGGCCGGACTGAACACCGCGTGCTTCATTTCCGGCTACCGCGGCTCGCCGCTGGGCGGCTTCGACCAGAACCTGTGGGCTGCCCGCACGTTCCTGGAGAAGAACCATATCCGCTTCCAGCCCGGCGTGAACGAGGAGCTGGGCGCCACCGCCGTGTGGGGCAGCCAGCAGGTGGGCATGTTCCCCGGCGCCAGGTACGACGGCGTCTTCGCCATGTGGTACGGCAAGGGGCCGGGCGTCGACCGGTCCGGCGACGTGTTCAAGCACGCCAACGCGGCCGGCACGTCGAAGCACGGCGGCGTGCTGCTGCTGGCCGGCGACGACCACAACGCCAAGTCCTCCACCTTCCCGCACCAGTCCGAACACGCCTTCATGCACGCCATGATCCCGGAGCTGAACCCGGCCAGCGTGCAGGAGATCCTGGACTACGGCCTGATCGGCTGGGCCATGAGCCGCTATTCCGGCTGCTGGATCGCCATGAAGACGATCGCCGAGACGGTGGACACCTCGGCCTCCGTGATGGTCGACCCGCACCGCGTGCACCCCGTCATGCCGCAGGACTTCCCCATGCCCATGGGCGGCCTGAACATCCGCTGGCCGGACCCGCCGCTGGAGCAGGAATACCGGTTGATGAAGCACAAGCTGTACGCCGCCCTGGCGTTCGCGCGTGCCAACAAGCTGGACCAGGTGGTGATCGCCTCGCCCCGCCCGCGCTTCGGCATCGTCACCACCGGCAAGAGCTATCTGGACGTCCGCCAAGCCTTCGACGAGCTGGGCATCAGCGACGAGATGGCCGCCGACCTCGGCGTCACCGTCTATAAGGTCGGCATGCCCTGGCCGCTCGAGCGCGAGGGCATCCGCGCCTTCGCCGAAGGATTGGAGGAGATCGTCGTCGTCGAGGAAAAGCGCGCGGTCATCGAGAACCAGCTCAAGGAACAGCTCTACAACTGGCACGCCGACGTGCGCCCGTGCGTCGTCGGCAAGTTCGACGAACACAACGAGTGGATCCTGCCTTCCGCCGGGGAGCTGTCGCCGGCGCAGATCGCCGTGGTCGTCGGCCGCCGTCTGCTGCGCTTCATCGACAACGACCGCATCCGCGAGCGGGTCGAATTCCTGGACGCGCACGAAAAGGAGAAGGCACACAAGGCCCGCGTGGAGCGCAAGCCGACCTTCTGCTCCGGCTGCCCCCACAACACCTCCACCAACGTGCCGGAGGGCTCGCGCGCGCTGGGCGGCATCGGCTGCCACTACATGGCGACGTGGCTGGACCGGCGCACCGACACCTTCACCCAGATGGGTGGCGAGGGCGTGCCCTGGGTCGGTCAGGCGCCGTTCACCGAGGAGAAGCACATCTTCGCCAACCTGGGCGACGGCACCTACTACCACTCCGGCATCCTGGCGGTGCGGCAGGCGATCGCGGCCGGCGTCAACATCACCTACAAGATCCTGTTCAACGACGCCGTCGCCATGACCGGCGGCCAGCCAGTGGACGGCCAGATCACCGTACCGATGATCGCCAAGGAACTGGCGGCCGAGGGCGTGTCGCGCGTCGTCGTCGTCTCCGACGAGCCCGAGAAATATGGGATCGGCAGCGGCCTGCCCCCCTTCACCAAGGTCGAGCACCGCGACGAGCTGGACCGCGTGCAGCGCGAGCTGCGCGAGGAGGGCGGCGTCAGCATCCTGATCTACGACCAGACCTGCGCCACCGAGAAGCGCCGCCGCCGCAAGCGCGGCAAGATGCCCGACATCGCCAAGCGCGTGGTCATCAACGAGCTGGTGTGCGAGGCGTGCGGCGACTGCTCGGTCAAGTCCAACTGCGTGTCCGTGGTGCCGGTGGAAACGGAGTTCGGCCGCAAGCGGCAGATCGACCAGTCCACCTGCAACAAGGACTTCTCCTGCGTGAAGGGCTTCTGCCCCAGCTTCGTCACGGTGGAGGGCGGCAATCTCCGCAAGCCGAAGCCCGCCGCGGCGGCGGCCGGCGTCAGCGCCGACGACCTGCCGGTACCCACCCTGCCGGAGATCGGCGAGCGGCCGTGGAGCATCTACGTCACCGGCGTCGGCGGCACCGGCGTGGTGACCGTGGGGGCACTGCTGGGCATGGCGGCGCACCTGGAGGGCAAGGGTGTGGGTGTGCTGGACATGACCGGCCTCGCCCAGAAGGGCGGTGCCGTCACCAGCCACATCCGCATCGCCCGCACGCCGGACGACATCCACTCCGTCCGCATCGCGGCGGGCGGGGCCGACGCGCTGATCGGCTGCGACGTGGTGGTGGCGGCGCAGGGCGACGCGCTGTCGAAGATCAACGCCGGCAAGACCCGCTCCGTCATCAACGCGCACGAGCTGATCACCTACGACTTCGTCAAGACGCCGGACTTCAAGGTGCCGGTCGGCGATCTCGTCTCCGACATCCGCAAGGCCAGCGGTGCGGCCGATGCGGTCAGCACGGTGGACGCCACGGCGCTGGCCACCGCGCTGCTGGGCGACAGCATCGCCGCCAACCCGTTCATGCTGGGCTTCGCATGGCAGAAGGGGTTGATCCCGCTGTCGGAAGAGGCGCTTCTGAAGGCGATCGAGCTGAACGGAGCCGCCGTGGCGATGAACCAGCAGGCCTTCCTGTGGGGCCGCCGCGCCGCGCACGACCTCGCCTCGGTCGAGGCGGCCTCCGCTCCGCCGGTGCGCCACGCCGAGCCGATCTTCGAGCAGCGCCACCTGTCCGAGACGCTGGACGAGATCATCGAACGGCGCACCCGCTTCCTGACCGACTATCAGGACGCCGCCTACGCGACCCGCTACCACGCGCTGGTCGACTGGACGCGCCGGGTGGAGGGGCAGAAGGTGCCGGGCTCGACCGAACTGGCCGAGGCGGTGGCGCGCGGCTACTTCAAGCTGCTGGCCTACAAGGACGAGTACGAGGTGGCGCGGCTCTACGCCGAGACCGGTTTCGTCAAGCGGATCGAGCAAATGTTCGAGGGCGACTGGAAGCTGGTCTTCCACATGGCCCCGCCGGTGCTGGGCGAGACCGACGCCGACGGCGGCGAGCCGAAGAAGCGCGCCTTCGGCCCTTGGATGCTGAAGGCCCTGGGCATCCTCGCCAAGGGCAAGCGCCTGCGCGGCACGCCGCTCGATCCGTTCGGCTGGCTGCCCGAGCGCAAGATGGAGCGCCAGCTCATCACCGACTACGAGATGGTGATGGGCGAGGTGCTGGCGCACCTGACCCGCGACAACCACCATCTGGCGGTGGAGATCGCCAACCTGGCGCTGGACATGCGCGGCTACGGCCACATCAAGGACCGCAACGTGGCGGCGGCCAAGGCCAAGCAGGCCAAGCTCCTGGAAGCCTTCCGCCAACCGGCGACGCCGCAGCCCCTGGCGGCGGAGTAGACGATAGGAAAGTCCCTCCCCCTGCGGAGCAGGGGGAGGGAGATTTCACACCACCCAATCCGTCGAGAAGCTCCCCGCCGAGACCCCCACCAGCACCACGGACGCGCCGTGGCTGGCGGTAACCACAGCGTAGCCGGAGGCGTCCGCCGTCACCGACTGGAACGTTCCGCCGGCCATCTGCAGCCGGTCGCCCTCGGCGGCGTTGAAGTCGCTCACCGTGTCGCGCCCGCCGCCCTGGGTCAGCACGAAGCGGTCGGCGCCGGCCCCGCCGGTCAGCGCGTCGTCGCCCACGTTGCCGGCCAGCACGTCGGCACCCTCGCCGCCCGACAGGACGTCCTGCCCCTGGCCGCCGAACAGCGTGTCGTCCCCGGCGTCGCCGAACAGCGTGTCCTCGGCCATGTTGCCGTACAGCACGTCGGCCTCCGCCCCGCCCCACAGCGCGTCGCCGCCCTGCCCACCGAACAGCACGTCGGCGCCGGAGCCGCCGGTGAGTTGGTCGCCGCCCTGGTTGCCGTACAGGACGTCGGCGCCCAGGCTGCCGTCCAGCGTGTCGTTGCCCTGCAGGCCCTCCATGGTGTCGTTGCCGGCCGTGCCGACCAGCGCATCCGCGCCGGCCGTGCCGGTCATCAGGCCCGGCGTTGTGCCGCCGCCCTCGGCCGCCGCAGCCTTGGCGTAGGCCTGATCGATCAGCACGCGGAACGCCGCCGCGTCGGGCGCCCCCAGCACGGATTCCAGCGTCTGGTTGCCCTTGTACGCGGGAATGCCGCCCAGCCCGGTCACCAGCTCCTGGAAGGTGAAGGTGGCGGTGCCCAGTTGCCAGGATTCGATGACGTTCTCCGGCCGCTGCCAGTCGAGGAACAGCGCGGCGTCGCCGGTCTTGGAGGTGAAGAACATCAGGTGGCGGCCGTCGATGGTCACCACCGTGTCGGCCGGCTCGACGCCGCCCGCCTCGGCGAAACGGTCGTTGGCCGAGCCGCCAGTCTCCAGCACCACCATGTTGTAGGAGCCGGGGGTGTAGGTGTAGGTGTCCGACCCGCTGCCGCCCAGAAGCCAGTTGCCCGTATAAGGCCCGGCGCGCAGCAGGTCGTCGCCCGCCCCGCCGAACAGCATCTGGTTGGCGCCGGTCCCGGTCAGCGTGTCGGCGCCGGCCGTGCCGTAACGGTCGGTGAACTGGGCCATGTGCGTCTCTCCCGAAGGTATTTGTCGACCTTCACATAAACGTCACCGGCAACGCAGCTATTCCATCATGCGGACACGAGCCAAGCCGTGGAGAAGCTTTCCGGCGCCACGCCCAGCAGAACCACCTTGGTCGAATAGTCGAACGTCAGCAAGGTGTTCCCGGCACCATCGTTGCCGATGGCCGGCGCGCTGCTCTTGAAGTTCAGCAGGTGGTCGCCTTCCGCGGCGTTGAAGTCGGTGATCACGTCCCAGCCAAGGTCGCCGACTCCGAAGCGGTCGGCGCCGGCGCCGCCAGTGAACGTGTCGTTGCCGCTGTCGCCCACGAGCGTGTCGTTGCCCATGTTACCGAACAGCACGTCGTGGTGTCCGCCGCCGTCGAGGCGGTCACTGCCCTGCCCGCCGAACAGCGTGTCGTTCCCAGCCTCGCCGTACAGCACGTCGTCGGCCCTCTGGCCGTAGAGCAGATCGTCACCATAGTCGCCCGAAACGGTGTCGGTGCCCTGACCGCCGAACAGCGTGTCGCTGCCGTAGCCGCCAATCAACCGGTCGCTTTCCTGGTTTCCATACAGGACGTCGTTGCCGTAGCCGCCGGTCAACTGGTCGTCCCCCTCGTTGCCGGACAGAACGTCGTCGCCATAACCGCCCGACAGCGTGTCGCTCCCGCCCAACCCGACGAGCAGGTCGTTCTTGTCCGAACCCGTGAGGATGTCGTTCGCCGCCGTGCCCGTCACGGTGTGGTCAGGGCTGGCCGGCGTCGTAACGACGACGGGCGTGGTCGGAGTCACGGGCGTGGTCGGGATGGTCGGGGTGGTGACCGCCACCTTTGCCGCGCCCTCGTACCAGGCGGCGCGCTCCTCCGCCTCGGCCAGCAGGTTCTTGAAAATCGTCTGGTAGGCGGCGGGGAAGCGGTCCAGCGCCATGTCCCCATAGAAGTTCGAACTTGAATACACGGACTGGGAAAATTCGGCGTAGGACATGGTCTTGCCCTTGAACGTCCAGGATTCGATGACGTTCTGGGGCTTTTGCCAGTCGACGAGGATGACCGTGTTGCTGCCCAGGAAGTTGGTGATGACGAGATGCCGCCCGTCGATGGTTCCCATGACGGATGCTGGCCACGAGGAGTAGATGTCCACCGCGCGGTCGTTCGGGTCGCCGCCGGTTTCGATGACGAAGGTGCTCTGCGCGCTCGATCCGGCGATGTAGACGTCGTTGCCCGTACCACCCAGCAACAGGCTGTCGTACGTCCGCGCCGAGGTCAGGGTATCGTCGCCCGGCCCGCCGAACAGCATTTCCGGCCGAATGCCGGCCTTCAGAGTATCGTTTCCGGCCGTACCGAACGTGTTGGTGTAGGCAACCATTCGCATCCCCACTGCGCAGGCAATCGCATGCGAGCGTCATAGTTGCTTTCCCCGGCACCCGCAACCTTGGCGGTTGCATATCCCGATATGCGCCATTTAAGGTCATGGCGGAGCGTACCGGCACCCCGGCCGGCTGCATCCGCCTGTGCGGCATCGCGTCACCGTAGGCCATGATTCCGGTGGCCGTCCTTTGAATATCGGACGTAGAGTCACCTCCGCGACGATGGACGGGAGGTTTCCGCGTGCGTGCCGTGTGGCGAACGCTGGTTGTGCTTGTGCTGGCTGGCCTGCCGGCCCTGCCCGGACCGACGGCGGCGGCCGAACCGGTGCAGCGCCTGTTTTACGAGGCGGTGCCGGCCGCGCAGGAAGCCGGCGCGCTGGCCGATGCCCCCTTCGCGGTGCGCAATGGCTTCGCCGCCCGCACGGCGGGGGAACTGGTGCCGGCGGTGCTGCGCGCGCTGGGACACGACCCGGCTGAGGCGGTGACGGAGCTGACCGTCGGAGGCTGGCGGTTGCGCACCAACCCGTCGCTGCACACCGCCCTGCCGCTCGCCGACGCCGAAGCCGACCGGCTGGCCGCCGCGCTGGGCTTCGTGCTGCGGCAGGACAGCGTGCTGGTCGCCGACCTGACGCAGGGCGACGGGCGCACCGGCTCCGTCGTGGTGACGCTGCCCCGCCTGACGCCGGACCGCGCGCAACGCTTCTTCGCCCATGCGGCCAACGTGCACGCCGGACTGGGCGGCGGCTACACCGCCTTCGGCGACGTCCTGCTGTTCCTGAACGTCATCGGCGACGACGGCACGCCCGTTAGCGGACTGCCCGACACCGCCTTCGCCGCCGCCCTGGCGCGCGCCACCCGCGGCTTCCCCGACGCCCGCGTGACCGCCACCGGCCTCGCCGACGCCCGCTTCGTCAGCAACGACTGGACGGCGGCGCCGGACGGCGAGGAGTACGCCCGCCGCCTCGACCCCGGCACCCTCGCCACTCTGCGCGCCTTGCGCGACCGTCACACCGCGCTCCTGCGCGCCGCCAACCGCTGAAGGGAACCGCCACGCCCATGCTCCGTCTCGCCCGCCTGTTCGCCGCCCTCGCCCTCGCGCTGTTCGCTTCCGCCGCCCAGGCCGCCGATCCGGTGCCCGGCCTGATCTACGCGGTGGGACAGAAGTTCGACAAGAGCTTCAACGAGGGCGCCTTCGCCGGGGCGGAGCGGTTCAAGCAGGCGACCGGCATCCCCGTGCTGGAATTCCAGCCGCAGAGTCCCGCGCAGTTCGAGCAGGGGGTCGCCGCTCTGGCGCGCCGCGGCGCCACGGACATCGTGGTCATCGGCTTCTATTACGCCACCCCGCTGGCGGAGCTGGCGCCCAAGTTCCCCAAGCTGCGCTTCACCATCATCGACGCGGTGGTCGACCGCCCCAACGTGCAGTCCATCACCTTCAAGGAGCAGGAGGGCGCCTTCCTGGTGGGCGTGCTGGCGGCGCGCGCATCGAGGACGGGGACGCTGGGCTTCGTCGGCGCTCTGGACATCCCGCTGATCCGCCGATTCATCACCGGATACGAGCAGGGCGCCCGCCACGCGCGCCCCGATGCGCGCGTGCTGGTCAACTTCGTCGGCACCACGCCGGCCGCCTTCACCGACCCGACCACCGGAGCCGAAGTGGCGAAGAGCCAGTTCGAACGCGGGGCGGACGTGGTGTTCGCCGGGGCCGGCGTGTCCAACTTCGGCGTCTTCGGCGCCGCCAAGGAGGCCGGGCGCCTCGCCATCGGCGTGGACAGCAACCAGAACCACCTGTACCCCGGCACCATGCTCACCTCCATGCTGAAGCGCACCGACCTCGCGGTGGAACGCGCCTTCCAGAGCGGGCGCGACGGCACGTGGCGGCCCGGCCCGCAGGCCCTGGGCCTGAAGGACGGCGGCGTCGACTACGCGGTGGATGAGCACAACCGCCCGCTGCTCACGCCCGCCATGGTCGAAGCGGCGGAGGCGGCGCGGCGCGCCATCGTGGACGGTACCCTGACGGTAACGGACGGAACGCGCACGCCGTGACGCCGCCACCGACAACGAATCCGACGACGATGCCGACGACGCTCGCCGTCATCGCCGACCGCGTTCCGGACATCCTGCTGACGCTGGACGGACGCTGGCGCATCACGCACGCCAACGCCAGCGCGGCGACGCTGTTCGACAAGCCCCATTGGGCGGTGCTCGGCACCGCGCTGTGGGACGAGACGCCCGAGCTGGCCAGCTTCTTCCATCGGCCGCTGGCGCGCGTGCGGCGCACCGGCACACCGGAGACCTTCACCGGCTTCTACTCCGCCCAGGCGCGCTGGTTCCGCGTCTGCGCGGTGCCGCTGGCTCATGGAGGACCCGACACCGGGCTGGCGCTGCACATGACCGACGTCACCCGCCAGATGCGGGAAACCGAGGCCCTGCGCGAGAGAGAGGAGAGCCTGCGCGCCATGGTGGAGAACGCCGTGGACGCCATCGTCGCCATCTCCGACCGTGGCCTCATCCTGTCGGTGAACCCGGCCGCGTCGCGGATGTTCGGCTATCGCGCCGACGAGATGCTGGGCCGCAACATCCACATGCTGATGCCCGCGCACGCCGTACGCCACCACGACGAGCTGATGCGCACCAGCCTGCGCACCGACCCCGAGCACGTGATCGGCCGCGGGCGCGAACTGGTGGCCCGCCGCAAGGACGGCGGCGAGGTGCTGATCGACATGGCGGTCAGCGAGGTGCGCATCAACGACCGCTGCTTCTACACCGGCGTCATCCGCGACATCACCGAACGCAAGCGCGCCCAGCAGGAACTGGTGGACGCCAACCTCTACCTGGAACAGCGCGTCGAGGAGCGCACGGCCGAGCTGCAGGCCGCCCGGCTGCGCGCCGAGGAGGCGGCCCGCGCCAAGGCCGACTTCCTCGCCACCATGAGCCACGAGATCCGCACGCCGATGAACGGCGTCCTGGGCATGGTGCGCCTGCTGCTCGACACCAAGCTGGACGCGGAGCAGCGCGACTACGCCGAGACCGTGCTGTATTCCGGCGAGGCGCTGCTGACCATCCTCAACGACATCCTCGACATGTCGAAGCTGGAGGCCGGGCGGCTGACGCTGGAGCGCGTCGGCTTCGACCTGAAGCGGGTGGTCGACAGCACCGTGGCGCTGATGGGCTCGCGCGCAGCCGAGAAGGGCTTGGCGCTGGAGGTGCGGATGGCCGCCGACGCACCCGCCTGGGTGACCGGCGACCCGTCGCGGCTGCGGCAGGTGTTGCTCAACCTCCTCTCCAACGCCATCAAGTTCACCGCGGTCGGCGGGGTCGTCGTGGCGGTGGAGGCGCAGGGGGATGAGGCGCAGGAGGGCATGGTCCGCTTCACTGTCACCGACACGGGCATCGGCATCGCGCCCGACGTGCTGCCCCACCTGTTCACGGAATTCGTGCAGGCAGACAGCTCCATCTCCCGCCGCTTCGGCGGCACGGGGCTGGGGCTGGCGATCTGCAAGCGCATCATCACGCTGATGGACGGCTCCATCGCCGTGGACAGCCGGCCCGGCGAGGGAAGCGCCTTCAGCTTCACGGTGCCGCTGCCGGCGGCCGAGGCGCCGGCGGCCGACGGTCCGGCGGCGGAGTCGGCCACCACACCGCTGCGGCCGTTGCGCGTGCTGCTGGCGGAGGACAACCCGGTCAACCAGAAGGTGGCCGTGGCGCTGCTGACCCGGCAGGGGCACGCGGTGGGCGTGGCGGCGGACGGCGCGCAGGCGCTCGACCGGGTGCGGAGCGAGCGCTTCGACGTGGTGCTGATGGACATGCAGATGCCGGGTATGGACGGGCTGGAGGCGACGCGCCGCATCCGCGCCCTGCCCGGCGAGCGCGGCCGAGTGCCGGTCATCGCGCTGACCGCCAACGCGCTGGCCGGCGACGCCGAGCGCTGCCGCGCCGCCGGCATGGACGACCACGTCGCCAAGCCCATCGTGCCGGAAGCGCTGGCCGCCGCCCTGGCGCGCCAGTGCGGCGGTTCCGGCGATGCCACGGCGGTCGGTCCCGAAGCCACCGTGGACGGCGAGCCGCTGCTCGACCCCAGCCCGCTGGAGGCGTTGGTCGCCGTGCTGGGCGAGGCGGAGGTGCAGGACCTCGTGCTCGCCTTCATCAACGATGCCCGCGTCAAGGGCGCGGCGCTTCAGGCCGGGCAGGATCTGCGAGCGGTGCGCGCCGCCGCGCACGACCTCAAGAGCACGGCGGGGACGCTGGGCCTGACCGCGCTGCGCCACCTCGCCGAGGCCATCGAGCATGCCAGCCACGAGAACCACGGCGCGGAAGCCGAGGCCCTGTGCGCCGCCCTGCCCGATCGGCTCGCGCGCTCGCTGGACGCCCTGGCGCAGCGCTTCCCGGCGGCGCTCGCGGTGGGGTGAACCTGCCTACGCCGTTGCCGCCGCCACTCCCCCCGCCAGGGACAGGTCGGCGCCGCGGAAGGTGACGGCGTTGCTCTTCACCTTGGTGAGGTCCGCGCCGTGCAGGATGGCCTTGCCCATGTTGGCGTCGCGCAGGTCGGCGCCGGTCAGGCTGGCGCCTTCCAGATTGGTCGGCCACATGCGGCTGCCGTCGCCCATCAGGTCCACGGCGTTGAGCCGCGCGCGCCACAGCTTGGCCCCGGCGAGGTTCGAGCCGCGCAGGTTGCACCCCGAGAGGTCGGCGCTGGTGAAGTCGGCATCGCGCAGGTCGCAATAGGAAAGGTCCGCCATCACCAGCTTGGCGCCCGAGAAGTCGGCGCCGCGCAGCCCGCAGAAGCGCAGCACGCAGCCGGCCAGCAGTTGGTTGGAGAAGTTGAAGCCGCGCAGGTCGCTGCGCTGCACCTCCATGCGGGTTCCCACCTTGCCCAGGTGGTCGACCCAAAGCTGGTGCGCCGCGACACGGTCGGTGATCTGCTCGGCCAAGCTGACCATGCCGGTGCCGTCGATGTCGACGCCGCGCCGCTCCAGCGTGCGGCGCTGTTCCTCGTCCAGGTGCGCGCCGCACATCAGGGCGCCGTCCAGCGTCGCCTCGTGCAGCACCGCCTCCACGAGGTTGGCGGAGATCAGCACGGCGCCGGACAGGTCGGCCCCCGTCAGGTTGGCGCCGGCCATGTCGCTGCCGGAAAAGTCGCACAACGCCATGCGGCAGTTGGCCATCACCGCCCGGGTCAGCGTCGAGCCGACGAAGGTCGTGCTGCCGTCCAGGTTGCCGGCCGGCTTCTTGGGGCTGTTCGGCATGATCAGGCCGCGCCGCAGGTCGGCGCCACGCAGGTCCGCTTCCGACAGGCGCGCGCCGTCCACCCGTGCGCCGCGCAGGTCCGCCCCCGCCAGCTTGGCGCCGTGCAGGTCGGCCTTCGACAGGTCGGAGCAGAACAGGTCGGCGTCACGCAGGTCGGCGCCGATCAGGCGGGCGCCGTGCAGGCTGGCGCCGGCCAGCTTGGCGCCGTGCAGGTTGATGCGGTTGAGGCCGAGCTTTGACAGGTTGAAGAAGCTGAGGTCGGCCCGTTTGCCGCGGCCCGACGGGTCGCGCTTCAGCCACTGTTGGTGCAGCAGGAGCGCGTCACGGATGGCGCGCAGGTACTTCTCGTCATGCACCGACATGAGCGCATCCCCCACCAGCCGACGCCGGACTCCCCTGCCGCCACATCCTTGGTACGGCTGACCGTTCTTCCCGGCCGGTGGGCGCCTGCGCGTGGAAGACATTACTAAAATGAAAGAGCAAGGGAAAGATCCTTATCCCTTTGTATGACCACTCTGTAACGGTATGAACCCTGGAGGGCTCCGAATGCTGCGCGAATGCCTGCGGCGCATTGTCACAGTCCGGTTCCGGACGGAAGCGTATTGATCCTTGTATTTCAAGGTCTTTACATGAATGCCACGTTCATCATGCATATTCCCGTACGCACACGAACCGCCGAATGCCTGAGCGCGGCGCTCTGCCGCTGCCGAGTGGCTATTCGGCGTGGTACCGTTCACCTCCCGATGCATGGCCGGCGGAGCGCGCATGGTGGTGACGGCGGAATTCCTGGGCATGCTGCTGCTGGTTGCCAGCGTCGCCGCGCTTGGGCTTTCGATCGTCTTCGACGTCGGGCGGGTCAGCGCCGAGCGGGCGCGCGCCACGGTGCTGCAGCGGCAGATCGACAAGAAGAAGACCGCGCTCAAGGAATGGACGTCGAAGACGGACAAGCGCAGCACCGACATGTCGGCGCTCCAGATCCGCTTGGCGGAGCACGTCAGCCGCAAGCAGAAGGCGCAGCAGGAGCTGAAGACGCTGGAATTCACCAAGATCGAACTGGTGCACGAACTGGGCGAGTGCGACGGGGCGGCGCTCGGCTACTGGTCGATGCTGATCGTCCATCCCGATTTCGCGAACGTGGACCGGCGCGAGGTGATCTTCTCCCGGCAGATCTGGAGCTACCGCAACGTCGCGCACGTCTGGGCGGGCTCGACCGACCACGCGCACGGACTCCTGAAGGCGGCGTTCCCGGGGCGCAGCGGCATCCAGCCGACGCAGGTCCAACTGCTGTCCATGGCGCCGGACACGGTGGGAGAAGGAGCGGGTTTATGACGGGCATGCTGCTCTACTTCGCGCTGGGCTTCATGGTGTTGACCGTGCTGTCCAACCGCTTCTGGCGCAGCCAGCTCACCAGCGCGCGCGTGTCTCTGACCAAGCTGAAGGAAACCTCCGACGAGATCACCAAGGAGGTGGCGGACGCCGCCCGCGAGTACGCCACGCTCAGCCACCAGTACGCCGAGACCGAGAAGCGCGCGGCCAAGGCTGAGCAGGAGATGACCGCCGTGCTGGCCGAGCTGGAGGTAAAGAAGGCCGCCGCCATCGACCGCTATTACATCTTCGACCGGCTGGAGCCACGCCCCGGCCGGTTCTACGAGGCCGCCGTCCGCTACGACCCCGCCGCCGGCGGGGATCGGCCGGCGCACCGCGCCTGGATGGGCGTTCGGCGCTACATCATGATCGCCGAAACCGAACGCGAGGCGCGCGAACGCATCGCCGCCCGCTTCCCGCGCAAGCTCGGCTTCGAGGTGGTGGAGGTGGCGGCGTGCCGTCTCGCCAACCTGCAGGTCAACCGCATCGCCGAACTGAGCACCTTCCGCCGTCCCGGCACCGGCGAGGACGAGGACGCTCCCCGCCGCACCCCGCGCCGGGCGTCCGCCGCTCGGCCGTAGCCCCCTCGCGGCAGCCGGCCAACAATCGTTTCGCGCCCATTTTCAATCAGCCATCATAAAATGTTATCTGTTGCGGCGGCCATCATAGCCGCCACCGCGCTCCCGTGTCAGGCTCCTTGCGTCACCACGCATGCCCTCCTCGGACGCGAGGAGCGAACGCGATGGCCGGGACGCTGATCAGTGGTACGGCGAACGACGAGCCGATCCTCGGCGGCTCCGGACACGACGCGCTGGAAGGCGGCAGTGGCGCCTTCGCCGTCCGGCTGCGCCGTTACGCCGCACCGCCGGGCCTGTCGGACGGACTGGGAAAGCGCCCATACTAACGGCTGGAGCGCGTCGGTACCGGAAATGGTCCGACGCAAGGGTCGGTAATGGACCAAAACGATATCGGTAATTTCCTGTCTCAAAATTATGCCATCTTATGCGAATAGAACCCGTAGACCCCGCAGCCGAGTCGGTCTATCCTGTTGTGCGTAGCCCGTATCGGCTAACAAAGGAGAGCCACATGAGCCTTGAGTCTCGCATCGATTCTCTCCGCACACGGCACGCTGCTCTCGACGAAAAGATACGCATGGAGCAGACCCGCCCTCTCCCCGACACGCAGGCGCTGGCGCGCTTGAAACTCGACAAACTCTACGTGAAAGAGGAGATCGACCGCCTCGCGCGGCACTGAGGGCATCCCGCTTCCGGGTCCTTGCCCCGCTCCGAAAACGCCGAGGGGGCTGCCGACGGCAGCCCCCTTTTTCGTTGGTCCTCCAACTCCCGTCAGTGGCCGCCGCCGTCCTCGAAGGACGGTGCTTCCAGACCGGACGCCTTCAACTGTTCGATCAGCGTGGCCTTCAGCCGCTCCAGCGCGTCCTCGCTGCGGGCCTCGGCGCGGGCGACCAGCACGTCCTGGGTGTTGGAGGCGCGCAGCAGCCACCAGCCGTCCGGCGTGTTCACCCGCACGCCGTCGATGCCGTTGACGTCGGCGCCGGCCGCTGTCAGGCGGGCCTTCACCTCCTCGACCACGGCGAACTTGCGTTCCTCGTCCACCTGGAAGCGGGTCTCGGGCGTGTTGACGAGGTCCGGCAGGCCATCGCGGAGGTCGGCCAGCGCCCCGCCGGAGCGGCTGACGAGACCGATCAGGCGCACCGCGCAGTACAGCGCGTCGTCGAAGCCGTACCATTTGTCGGCGAAGAAGATGTGCCCCGACATCTCGCCGGCCAACGGCGCGCCGGTCTCGGCCATCTTGGCCTTGAGCAGCGAATGGCCAGTCTTCCACATCAGCGGCTGGCCGCCGTGCCGGGCGATCTCGTCGAACAGCGCTTGGCTCGCCTTGACGTCGGCGATGATGGTGGCGCCGGGGTGGGTCTTCAGCACCTCGCCCGCGTAGATCGCCACGAGCTGGTCGCCCCACACCACGCGGCCCTTGTGGTCGATGGCGCCAATGCGGTCGCCGTCGCCATCAAAGCCGATGCCGATGTCGCAGCCCTGCTCGGCCACCACGCACTTCAGGTCGACGAGGTTCTTCTCGACCGTGGGGTCCGGGTGGTGGTTCGGGAACGTGCCGTCGATCTCGTCGAACAGCAGGACGTGCGTGCCGGGCAGGCGGGCCGTCAGGCGGCGCAGGATCTCGCCGCTGGCGCCGTTGCCGGCGTCCCAGGCGACCTTCAGGTCGCGCGGGCCGTCGTAGTCGCGCAGCAGGCGGTCGACGTAGGCGTCCCTGACGTCGATCTCCTCGGACGAGCCCCGGCCGGAGACGAAGTCCGCCTCGGCGGCCATGGTGCCCAGGTCCTGGATCATGCGGCCGTACACCGGGCCCTTGCCCAGCATCATCTTGATGCCGTTGTATTCCGGCGGGTTGTGCGAACCGGTGATCATGACGCCGGCGTCGGCCTCGCGGTCGCGCGTGGCGAAGTACAGCATCGGCGTCGGTCCCAGGCCGATGCGCAGCACGTGCAGGCCGGTGGAGACCAGCCCTTCGGTCAGCGCCGCCTCCAGCGCCGGCGAGCTGATGCGGCCGTCGTAGCCCGTGCACACCGTCTTGCCGCCCTGGCGCACGATCATGGTGCCGAAGGCGCGGCCGACGGCGCGGGCGTCGTCCTCGGTCAGCGTCTTGCCGACGATGCCGCGGATGTCGTACTCGCGCAGGACGGTGGGGTGGAAGGCATGGGCGCGGCTCATTTCGTAGCGTCCTCCGTGTGTGCGGCCGTTTTCGGGGCCGCGTGCGGGCGCCCGATGCTGGTGTAGTCGAAGCCGGCCCTGGCCATGTCGGCGGGGCCGTAGACGTTGCGCAGGTCGACCATCACCGGCGCCTTCAGCAGCCCCTTGACGCGCTTCAGGTCGAGCGCCCGGAAC
>DASPIO010000078.1:0-4721 GCA_035629155.1 Azospirillum sp.
CGATCGATGCCCGGAAAACACAAAAGCCGCCTTGGCTGGGGCGGCTTCGGGTCTGCATCGGGGTGCGCGATTCCTTAAGCCGCCGGGATGTACCAGCGGTACCAAAATCGCCCCGTGAGGGCGGCGGCGGGAATCGACACGTTCGTCATGGGCGGGACTGTACCCGTCGTACGCCGCCGCCGCAAGACCGTTCGTGGGCGTGCGGCCGGCATTTCGCGCTTCGCGGATCGACGGGGACGTCGTCCGGCGAAGGAAACCGGGCTTTTCGCGAACGGCGGCTGGAGCGGCCCGCCACCATCGGGACTCTGGCGGACAACCGCTCCCTGCCGAAGGTCCCGCCATGAAACTCGCCACACCCCTGCGCATCGTCATCGGCTTCTCGCCGTGGATCCTGTTCGGAAGCCTGCTGCCGGCCGGCAGCGTGCTGGCCGGCGCGGCGGCCCTGGCCGCAAGCCTCGCGCTGTGCGTCGTCGATCGCCTGCGTGGCTCGCTGAAGGCGCCGGAGCTGGTGGCCGCCGCCTTCTTCGCCGCCCTGGTGGCGGCCGAGACCGCCGGCTGGACGGGACCGCGCGGCCACCTCGGCCTGCTCGTGCATCTGGCGCTGGCGGCCATGGCGTTCGGCAGCCTGGCGGCGGGCAGCCCCTTCACGCTGCAGTACGCCCGCGAGGACTGGCCCCGGGAGTACTGGGAACTCCCGCAGTTCGTCGCGGTCAACCGCGCCGTGACCGCCGTGTGGGGCGTGCTGTTCCTGGCCGGTGCGGTGGCGTTCGGCCTGTTGCCGGGGGCGTGGGCGGCGCCGGTGTCGGTCGTCGCCACCGTGGCAGGCATCGCGGTGAACGCCCGCGGCCCGGCCTTCCTCGCCGACCGCGCCATGCGGCGGATCCTGGCGGCGCGGGAGCCCTACGACTGGCCGGCCCCGGCGGTGATCGGCGCCCGCGAGGGCGACGGGCGGGACGTGGTCGTCGTCGGCGCCGGCATCGGCGGGCTGACGGCGGCGGCGCTGCTGGCGGCGTCCGGGGCGCGCGTCACCGTGCTGGAGGCGCACGACCGACCCGGCGGCTTCTGTTCCTCGTGGGAGCGCAAGGTGCGCGGGGCCGACGGTCGGACCGGGCGCTTTGTCTTCGACGCCGGCGTGCACGACATCAGCGGCGCCCATCCGGGCGGGCCGATCGGCCACCTGCTGCGCACCGTGGGGGTGGAGGAGCGCGTCACGTGGCTGCCGGTCGACCGCGGCGTGCTGGCCGACGGGCGCTATCGGCGCCTGCCCGACGATGCGGACGGGCTGGCCGCGATGCTGGCCGCCGAGTTTCCGGGCAGCGCCGCCGGGGTCGCGGCCTTCCTGGCGGAGATGCGCGGGATCCACCGCGACCTCTACCGTGGCTGCGCCGAGCGCGGCCTGCCCTACATCCCCGACACGATGGAGGCGATGCGCACCTATCCCACCACCTGTCCGCACGCTGCCCGTTGGCGGGAGACCAGCTTCGTTGCGATGCTGGAACGGTTTGTCCCGGATCCCGGCGCGCGTCGTCTGCTGTCCAGCCTGACGGGGTACCTGTCGGACCGGCCGGAGCAACTGACCGCCATGCAGATGGCGCCGATCTTCGGCTACTGGTTCGAGGGCGGGCGCTACCCGCGGGGTGGCTCGCAACGGCTGGCCGACGCGCTGGTCGATGCGGTGCGGGAGAACGGGGGCGAGGTGCTGCTGCGCACCGCCGTCCGGCGCATCCAGGTCGAGCAGGGGGCCGTGACAGGGGTGGAAACGGCGGACGGGCGGCTCCGGCGCGCGCCCTGGGTGATCTCCAACGCCGACGTGCGGCGCACCATGCTCGACCTCGTCGGCGCCGAGCACCTGCCGGTGGCCTATGCGGCGCAAGCGGCGGCGCTGCGCCCGACGACCTCGGCCTTCATGGTGACGCTGGGCCTCGATATCGTGCCGGACCTGCCGATGCTGTCCTTCGTGCTGGATGAGCCGCGCGTCGGTATCGCCGTGCCGTCGCTCATCGATCCCGCCCACGCCCCGCCGGGTTGCGCGTCGGTCGAACTGCTGCGGCTGGCGCCGGCCGGGGGAGGCTGGGACCGCGAGGCCCCCGGCTACCGGGAGCGCAAGCGGCGGGAGGGCGACGCGCTGATCGCCGCCGCGGCGCGGGTCATTCCGGATCTGGAACGGCATATCATCCACAGGCAGGACGCCACGGCGGCCACCTTCGCGCGCTACGCGCACGTCACGGACGGGGCGATCTACGGCTGTGAACCGCCGCAGTCACGCAAGACGCCGGTGCGCGGCCTGTGCCTTGCCGGCAGCGGCGCCTTTCCGGGGCCGGGCGTGGAGGCCTGCGTGATTTCCGGCCGTCTGGCGGCGGAGGCGGTCATGGGGCCGGCGCTGGGCGCCCGTCCGGCGGCGGTGCGGGTCCCCGCGCTCGCTTTGCCGGTGATGGAGGCGGTGCCGGCTTTGCCGGCGAGGAAAGCGGTGTGACCGTTTGGGTTTTCGCTGCGCTCAACCCAACGTTGGCTCACTGCGTGACGAATCTCGGCGGGCGCTGGGCGCTGCGGCACGCGCGCACCGCCGCCGGGTCGGGGGTGTCGAGGAACGCGGCGGCGGTGTCGAGCGCGCAGGCGTCGCCCGCCGTCACCACGTGGCCGGCGGCGCGGAACACCATGTGGTGGCTGGTCGGCAGGGTGAAGGCGGCGCGCTCGCCCCATTCCGGCGGCGTCACCGGGTCGTAGGCGCCGGACAGCAGCAGGACCGGCAGCGGGCTGGCCACCGGCAGCCGTTCGATCGCCTCGCGCGCACCGGCCGGCCACAGGGAGCAGGCCCGCCGGCCGGGGTCGTCGGCGGAGGTGGTGGCCGGGGCGGCCCACGACCAGCGGCGGTGGTCGGCGGCGATGCGCGCGGGGTCGGCGGCGTTCACGGTCTCCCGGCATTCGATGGAGAAGGCCATGCCCTCCGCCGTGTCGGGGTCGCCCAGCCACGGGTTGGGCGCGTTGCGGGCAAGGCGGAAGAGCCGGCCACGCGTGGCCGCGTCCACCGTCTGCGGCAGGCGGGCCAGCGACTCGCCGTCGGCCATCGCCTCCAGCACCGCGGCGACGGCGGCGCGGCCGTCGAGCCGGACGGTGAGCGGCACCATGGGGTCGCCCACCGCCACTTCCGTCGGCGTCTCGTCCAGTTTGGCGATCAGGCGGCGGAAGCGCGCCTCCAGATCGGGGAAGGCGGCGCGGCAGGAGCGGCTGCCGGTGCAGTCGTCGAACAGCCGCTTCAGCGCCCGGTGGGACAGCCACGCCTCCTCCTCCCGCGCGTTGACGTCGGGCGGGTAGACGGCGTCCAGCACGGTGGCGCGCACCCGCCCGCCGTGCCGGCGCAGCACCTCCAGCGCCACCCGCGTGCCGTAGGAGATGGCGAACAGGTTGACGCGCGGCGCGCCCAGCGCCGCCGCCAGGTCGGCGACGTCGTCGGCGATGGCCGGGGTGGAGAAGGCGGCCATGTCGACCCCCGCCGCCTGGAGGCGCTGGGCGCAGGCGCGGATCGCCGCCTCCTCCGCCGCGCGGCGCCGGGCGGGCGGCGCCGGGCGCGGCTCGGGCGCCGCCAGCGCGTCCAGTTCCGGGCAGTTGGTGTCAGGCTCGGCGCGGCCGACGCCGCGCTGGTCGAACAGCACGAAGTCGCGGGTGCGGCGGAACGGGGCCGACAGCTCCCACCAGCTCTCCAGGCGCTCCTCCGCCGGCTCCTCCGTGCCGAAGACGGAGGCGCCGGGGCCGCCCTCGATGTAGATCACCGGGTCGGGGGCGGGCGTGGCGGCGGTGCTGCGCAGCACCGCCACGGGCAGGCGCAGCAGGCGCGACGACGGCCGGTCGCGCCGCTCCGGCACCAGCAGGGTGCCGCAGGACGCCGCCTCGCCGTCGGGCGGGGTGAACCAGCACGGACCCGGCGCGAATCGGCCCTCGGCCGCCGCCGCGGGGACGGCGGGCGGGGCGGCGAGCAGGCCGGCGAGCAGGCCGGCGAGCAGCGGCGCGGCCGGCAGGCCCAGGCGGAGTGCGGGCAGGCGCAAGGCGGTTCCGGGGAGCGGAGGGTGCGACGGGACCTTGATGACGCAGCGCAACGGGCTTGTCCAGGATCGTTGCCGTTCAGCCACAGCGTGGCGCAAATGGTGTGGCCGGCTTGACACGAAGCATCCTATAGCGGATGTTTTGCGCCTCTGCAAACCATGGAGATTCCCATGCCCGGCCTGTGGCACACCCTGTTGTCGCGGTGGCTCGAACCGCGCGGCGCGCCCGACGTTTCCCACCTCTCCGAACACCTGCTGCGCGACGTCGGCCTTGCCGAGGCGGCGGACGCCCCTCTTGCGGCCGAATCCATCCGCGGACGGAACTTTTCGGGTCCGCGGACATTTTGCACCTTGCGTCCGTATTACTGACCGGCGATACCTGAAGCCTCGCCGTTCCATCAACCCACCCAATCCAACCACGCCATCCAACCGCGGAGGTCCGTCATGAAACTCGTCGTTCCCAATACCCGAATCCGCCGAGCTCGCCCCACCACCATGCGACATGACCATTGGTGCGTATGCGAGAGCCCAAGCAGCGAATTTCGGATATCGAGGGGATCCCATGAGCGTGTTTCTCGGCCTGTGCGGTCATAACGTCTTCGTCGAACACGCCCGCTGGGCGAACCCGGACGGTTTCTTCGACCTCCGGCGGGAAAACGGGGAATTCGTCGTATGGCTTGGACG
>DASPIO010000079.1:0-5240 GCA_035629155.1 Azospirillum sp.
GGACCCGCTGCAGGCCGGCCAGCGTCGCCTTGCCCTCGGCCAAGCTCAAGCCGAGCGTCGCCGCCAGACCGACCCCCGTGCGCTCACCCTCGGAGATCACATGCTGCGTCACCGCGCCGTTCTCGCCCGCCACCTCCACCATGACCCGCCACTTCATTGCGCCCCCGGTTCGCTGCCGTCCCAGCGCGCTTTACCATCCTCCCCCCAGGTTTGAGACGGCTTCCTGCTCTCTTACGCGTCCGTCATCACCGTGCTCTGGAACCGCGCTCCGTCGAACCAAAAACACTGTAGCGGACGCCCGTCCCCGCGCATGCCCTCCTTCAGGGCTTCAATGATGGCGGGGCCGTAGCCGACGCTGACCACGGCGACGAAGCGGCAGTCCGCCCGCGCCGCCGCGGCGAGCGTCACGATCGGAACCCCTTCGAAGGCATCCCCCTGTGTGGACACCAGGAGGTCCGCGTAGCCGGCAAGTTCCAGCCCGATCTCCCGCGCCGCGCCAATGAAGGCCGAGCCCATGCCGCCGGCGCCACCAGCGGCGCAGACGGTCACGCGGTCCGCCCCCGCCGCCTGCGCCATGCTGATGAACTGGCGGCAGATGGCCAAGTGCCCGAAGTCGCTGCGGGCGCCGTCGATCATGTCCTCAAGGTGGCCGGGGCATTCCAGCGCAAGGGCCCCTTGCGGCCAGGGCACGTCCGATGGGCGCGTCTGCAAGGCGACGCCGAGCCACATCGCCGGGCGCACTGTGCGACACAGCGCGGCCAGCGTGCGCCGCGCCCCGGTGCCGCACAGCGTGAACGTGGCGCGCGTCGCGTCGTTCACGTCGTACACAAGCGCGCCTAGACGCTCCGCCTCCTCCGGGGTGGGAAGGTGGACGGCGCGGAACAGGATGCCGAGCACCGAAGCGGGGTCCACCTCTCGTTCCCAGCCGGCGCCCAGGCGCCCGTAAAGGCCGGCGTAGCGCCGGATGCCGGCGTGGCAGGCGCGCAGCGCCTCCCGCTGCCAGTCGGGGACGGTCGCTGGCTCGCTGACGGGGATCACCCGCCCGTCATCGGCGCGGCGATAGCCGGTCGTCGTGTCGGCCTCGCCGTTGAGCAGCAGTTCGAGAAACTGCGGGCTGCGGTAGATGATGCGCGCCCATTCGATCTGTTCGGCGCCGAGCGGCATGTAGGTGTGGATGCGCACCCCGGCCATCGTCTGGTGCAATGCCTCGGGCGTCGCGTAGAACAGATAGCCGTGCGGGTCGTGGCGGGCTCCATGGACGCGGGCGATTCGTTCGAACATCGTGCCCCGTGCGCCGATATCGACCAGCGCCACCGGCCCAGCGCTTCCCAGTTCCTGCCGCAGATAGCTGCCGGCGAGGTCGCGCGCCCGGCTGATGCTTGCGCGGATGGCGGCCTGCCGGGCGGGGGCGAGCAGCCAGTCGCGCAGGGCGGCGAAGGCACCCGGCTCGTCGCGCCGATGCGCGCCCAGAAGGTCGATCAGGGGAACGCCGGCCTGCCCGGCCAGGGCGGCCGGCAGAGGTCCGGTGCCCAGCATGTCGGAGAGGTCGCCCACAGTCCGGTACACGCTGTCCGCGCTGATCGCCTCCAGTTCGGCGGCCCCGAAGCCGTCCAGCCAGGGCAGCAGGAGCGCGCCGCGCGACACGTGCAACGGCCGGATGTCTATGTCCAGGCCGAGGCGGCGCGCCCGTGCCTTCATCAGCTCGGCCAGTAGGCCGCCTTCGCGCATGAGGGGTGCGATCCGCCGGATGCCGCGCTCCACCGCGTCGCGCAACACCCATTCGGCGAAGTGGACGGCGACGGGCCCCATGACCAAAGAGCCGAAATCATACCAGAAGGGGTCGTGCGCGCCACCATTGCCGCTACCGCCGCGAGCGGCAATGCCGCGCAACGGCACCAGCAATCCCTGCCGCGGGATGCCCAACTGCCCCTCCCGGGCGGTCAGGGCCGCCCAGCGCGGCGGGGGAGCGTAAAGGACGGCCTGGATGCCGGCCGCATGCGCTCCGGCCTGATCGGCCATCACGGTGTCGCCGATGTGCAGCACGCGGGCCGGGTCGACCGACGGGCAATCGGCCAGCATCCGCCGGAACAGGCCACCGCCGGACTTCACGGCACCCTGCTCGCACGACACGTAGAGCCGGTCGTAGGCCACGCCGCAGGGCAGACCGACAGCATCCAGAAGCGCCCCGATGTCGGCGGCGGACAGATACATGTCCGACAGCAGCACCACCGGAACCCCTTGCAGGCGCAGGTGCCGCAGGAAGCTGGCGGCATAGGGATTGGCGACGGTCATCTGCCGTTCGGTTTCCCGTTCGATGCCGGCCAGTGCCGTCGCGTCGGTGTCGGGCAAACACAGGTTGCGGTAGATGTCGGCCAGCGTGATGTCGGCCCGGCCCGCCGCCGGGGTCAGGCTGCGCCGCGCCCGCGCCTCCGCCTCGCGGCGCAACAGGGTGAAAGCACAGTCGGTGATCGCGCCGTCCAGCGCTCCACGCGCCCGCGCCAACCGGGCGACCAGAGGGAAAACCGCTTCCGGCGGACCGCAGCGGCGCAGCAGCAGCGTATCGAAGACGTCGAGGGAAACCAGATCGAGGCCGGCGGCGTCGATCCCCGCCAGCGCGGCGTCCTCGCACCAGGCAAGGTCGTCGTCAGCCAATGTTACGCGGCGATTCATGGGCTGGTTCATCGAATCGCATACCCTGTCCCGGGCATAAGTCGTCGCGCTCCTCCCGCTGGTGCCGGCAGGCCCACACAAGCGGGCGTCCTGGCGACCAGACGGCCGATGGAAAGGTCCTCGGCGTGGCTGTAAGGGCTGGGGGCGGTGCCGGGGCGGACGCTACCCCTGGACAGCAGCGCGCGCCCGAATTCAGCGAGCTGCGCACCCAAACCGGCGGACGGATTGACCATGTTCAAGGAGTGGGAAACCAACTTTTGGCGGAACTGCGGAGCGAATGCAATATACCTTGGGTGGATACCCCTCCGGATGCAAGCGAAATCGCCGTCAGCCAAAGGGAAGGAACAGGGCGCTTTCCGGTATCCGGCCGTGGAATGCGGGGGATCAGCACCCGAATCATTCACGAAGACAGAGGTTTAACCTAGTGCCCGCCGCCCCGGGTTTCAGTTCTGGTGAAAAGCCGGGGCGATGCGCGCCCGCCAGGCCGGGCTGTAGAGATCCCCGAAGCTGCCGAGGGGCGCCGTCCGGCCGGTTTCGACGTCCAACACTGGCATGTCGGCGATCAAAGCCGCCCGGTCGAGGCCACCCACGTGGGACAGGCTCCCGTCCTCATTCCGGGATTCGCGGAACAGGGAAGGCAGCGCCCGCCGATCCTCGATGGACAGACGGGATGCGAGATCCGCGCGGACAAAGACAGCGTTGTGGCCGGCCCCGTTGCTGCCGACCAGGGTATAGCCCTTGCGCGCCGCCGCGCATTCCAGCGCCCGGATCGAGGCCCCGAAATACAGCCAGGAATAATGAGCGATGCTGCGTTGAAAGGCGGGATCGTAGGGGATCGTCAGCGCGTGCACGTCACCCAGGACGGCATTGTACTCGCATATAACGATATCCGGATTGACCACGCCGATCGCCTCGAACACCCAATAATCGTTGCCATCTATGTCGATGCTCAACAGGCCGATTTCTCCAACATAGCCGCACTGAGCGATGATGTCGTTGATGTTCTCTTTCGTGATGAAAGCGGATCTGGCAGTGATGTCGTGCCTCCAGAAAATTTCATCACTCTTTATCGCCTCTATGTTTTTCGCGTTGGCATCAAGGACAAGTCCACGCCAATTGCGGTTACGCAGCAGATAGCGGGTGTTGCTCTCCACATAATCCTCGACGCCGAACTCGATGAAGCGTTCGGAGCGGATCGGCAGGTTCTGCACCAGCCATTCGATGATGCCATCTTCGCCCATCTGCGAGAACACCTTGAACTCGACGTCCGACAGGTGACGGATGTTCGTCCGCGTCCGCAGCGCCTCGCCCAGCGCACGGGCGGTCAGGAGAAGCTGCCGGTCGGCGGCCCGCAGCAGCTGACGGTGATGGTCCCAGGCCAGGGCGCGTCCGTGGCGGAACAGGGGGATTAGATCATCCAGCGAGGCGGACATGGGCAAATTCCTTTGCGTACCGGGGCGACCGTGCGTCAGGCTCGAAGATACTCGCAATTGCGGCACAAGGGATTGGTGACCCGGTTGTCGAGGAATTCCCGGCGCAGGCGCCGCATCGGCCCGCCGTTCCAGATCTCCTTCAGGGACTGCCGCGCCACATTGCCCAGGACGTATCTCTTGTCGTAGTCGTAACAGCAGGGAACGACGTCCCCGTCCCAGGTGACGGTGAGTCTGTTCCAGGGAAACGGGCAGGTGACGTGCTCCTTCTGGGCCAGCGGCCGACGACCGTCAAGGCGGTTCACGTCCGGGGCGTTGCCGTCCCAGGTGACGAACTCTTTCTCGAAGAAGTAATCGACACCTTCCAACTTCGACCAATATTCGCGCATCCGGGCGATGCTTTCCTGGTTCTGGCCGAAATGGATCATCGAAACCCAGATCTGGACCTTGGAGCGGAAGGATTTCTTCAGTTCCAGAAAATCAAGAAGATTGCGGACGGAGGGGTCGTAGGCATTCTCGACACCGCGAATCCGCTCGAAGGACGCATTGTCATGGCCATCGATCGACAGGTAGAGCTTGCCCGGACGGGCGCGCAGCAGCGCAAGCGCCGTGGGGCGCTTGAGCATCAGCGGGTTCAACGAAAGCGCCGTGAACACCCCGCGCGTCGAGGCATAGGCGATGAAGCGGTCGAAATCAGGGTGGACGAGGCTTTCACCGAAATGGTGCAGCCAGCAATCCGACTGCACGGCCTGCTTCGGATTCTCCTCCACGTATTCATCGATCACCTTGCGGAACAGCGCGAAATCCATCAGACCCTGCGGCCGCGTCATGTTGTTCGTTCGTGCACACATGACGCACCGGAAAGGGCAGCGGTTGGTTAGTTCGATGTTGAAGACCGAGAAGGGCGTGTCGGCCACGGTCGGGTCGGTTGGCGCATCCGGCGTGGCAGCGGGGTTGCGGAGTGCCTCCATCGTCAACTCAGCCTTCCATGTTTGCCTGGTAAGCGGTGCGAGCGCACCCTTCACTGATCCGGCGCGATCACCGCATGGACCTGTTGCGGCGGGCCTTGAAGTGTTCGCGAAGTTCGAGGATGCCCTTGGCCATGGCCGGGACGTCGGCCTCGGGGATCGGCGTTGTGCC
>DASPIO010000080.1:0-2630 GCA_035629155.1 Azospirillum sp.
TACAAGATGGGCTGCAAGGGCCCGACCACCTACAACGCCTGTTCCACCGTGCGCTGGAACGAGGGCACCTCCTTCCCCATCCAGGCGGGCCACGGCTGCATCGGCTGTTCCGAGGACGGCTTCTGGGACAAGGGGCCGTTCTACAACCGCCTGACCGACATCAAGCAGTTCGGCATCGAGTCCAACGCCGACCAGGTCGGCGGCACGGCGGCGGCCGTGGTGGGCGCGGCGGTCGCGGCGCACGCGGCGGCCAGCGCCGTCAAGCGCGCCCGGCACAAGCCCGGCAGCACCGACAACCGCTGAGCGTCCGCAGGGAAGAGGAAACGTCCGTCATGACCGCCATCACCACGCCGAACGGCTTCAACCTCGACAACAGCGGCAAGCGCGTCGTCGTCGATCCGGTGACCCGCATCGAGGGCCACATGCGTGTCGAGGTCAACCTCGACAGCCAGAACATCATCCGCAACGCGGTGTCCACCGGCACCATGTGGCGCGGCCTAGAAGTCATCCTGAAGGGCCGCGACCCGCGCGACGCCTGGGCCTTCACCGAGCGCATCTGCGGCGTGTGCACCGGCACGCACGCGCTGACCTCGGTCCGCGCGGTCGAGGACGCGCTGAAGATCAAGATCCCGGACAACGCCAACTCGATCCGCAACATCATGCAGCTCACGCTGCAGGTGCACGACCACATCGTCCACTTCTACCACCTGCACGCGCTGGACTGGGTGGATGTGGTCTCGGCCCTCAAGGCCGACGCCAAGGCGACGTCGGAGCTGGCGCAGTCCATCTCCTCCTGGCCGCTGTCCTCGCCCGGCTATTTCCGCGACCTGCAGACGCGGTTGAAGAAGTTCGTGGAATCGGGCCAGCTCGGGCCCTTCAAGAACGGCTACTGGGGCCACCCCGGCTACGCCCTGCCGCCGGAAGCCAACCTGATGGCGGTGGCGCATTATCTGGAGGCGCTCGACTTCCAGAAGGAGATCGTCAAGATCCACGCCGTCTACGGCGGCAAGAACCCGCACCCGAACTGGCTGGTCGGCGGCGTGCCGTGCCCGATCAACCTGAACTCGACGGGCAGCGTCGGCGCCATCAACATGACGCAGCTCAACCTCGTCACCGACATCATCAACCGCTGCATCGAGTTCACCGAGCAGGTCTACATCCCCGACCTGATGGCGATCGCGTCGTTCTACAAGGGCTGGCTGCACGGCGGCGGGCTGTCGTCGAAGTCGGTGCTGTCCTACGGCGACATCCCGGACATCGCCAACGACTACTCGTCGAAGAACCTGATGCTGCCGCGCGGCGCCATCATCAACGGCAAGCTGTCCGAGGTGCACGAGGTCGATCTGACCAACCCGAACGAGGTGCAGGAGTTCGTCCCGCACTCCTGGTACACCTACCCGGACGAATCGAGGGGCCTGCACCCCTGGGACGGCATCACCCAGGCCAAGTACGAGCTGGGCCCCAACGCCAAGGGCACGAAGACCCGCATCGAGGCGGTGGACGAGGCCGGCAAGTACTCCTGGATCAAGGCGCCGCGCTGGAAGGGCCACGCCATGGAGGTGGGCCCGCTGGCCCGCTACATCATCGGCTACGCCAAGGGCATCCCGGAGTTCAAGGAGCCGGTCGAGAAGTCGCTGAAGGCGCTGGACGTGCCGGTGGACGCGCTGTTCTCCACGCTGGGCCGCACGCTGGCGCGCGGTTTGGAGTGCCAGTGGGCCGCGCACAAGCTGAAGTACTTCCAGGACAAGCTGGTGGCGCGCATCAAGGCGGGCGACAGCACCACCGCCAACACCGCCAACTGGGACCCGTCGACCTGGCCGAAGGAGTGCAAGGGCGTCGGCTTCACCGAGGCGCCGCGCGGCGCGCTGGGCCACTGGATCCGCATCAAGGACACCAGGATCGACAACTACCAGGCGGTCGTCCCTACCACCTGGAACGGCAGCCCGCGCGACAACCAGGGCAACATCGGCGCCTTCGAGGCGGCGCTGATGAACACGCCGATGCAGGTGCCCGACCAGCCGCTGGAGATCCTGCGCACGCTGCACAGCTTCGACCCGTGTCTCGCGTGCTCCACCCACGTCCTGTCGCCCGAGGGTCAGGAGATGACCCGGGTGCAGGTGCGCTGAACCGCATGGGGAGGACCACGCCATGACCGTACTGACACCGGACGAGGAAGCCCGGCTCGGCACCGCCGACCGCGTCATCCTGCCGCCGCGCCGCGGCGAGCCGGACATCAGCGACCTGACCAGCGAGGACGCCGCCCACCTGACGCGGCAGACGGCGATCTACGTCTACGAGGCGCCGGTGCGCCTGTGGCACTGGGCGAACGCGCTGGCCATCGTCGTGCTGGTGGTGACCGGCTACTTCATCGGCGTGCCGCCGCCGACGATGCCGGGCGAGGCCATCGACAACTATCTGTTCGGGTATATCCGCTTCGCCCACTTCGCCGCCGGCCAGTTCATGGCGGTGGCGTTCCTGGGCCGCGTCTACTGGGCGCTGGTCGGCAACCACCACGCCCGGCAGATGTTCTACATCCCGTTCTGGCGCGGCCGCTTCTGGGCGGAGGTGCTGTTCGAGGCGAAGTGGTATTCGTTCCTCACCCCCGATCCCAAGAAGTACATCGGGCACAA
>DASPIO010000081.1:0-4496 GCA_035629155.1 Azospirillum sp.
GTAGGCGTTGCCGTAGGTCTGCATGTGGTTCTCCGGCGCCGCCACGACGACGCGGTCGACCAGGATGCCCGGCACCTTGACCAGCTTGGGGTTCAGCGTGCCGGCCTCGGCCACCCGCTCGACCTGGGCGATGACGATGCCACCCGAATTGCGCGCCGCCATCGCCATGGCGAGCGCGTCCAGCGTCAGCGTCTCGCGCTCGAAGGACAGGTTGCCCTGCGTGTCGGCCGTGGTGGCGCGGATGAACGCCACGTGCACGGGCATGGCCTTGTAGAACAGCCACTCCTCGCCGGCGAAGGTGACGCGCTCGACGATGTCCTCGGTGGTGGCGGCGTTGATGCGGCCGCCGTCCAGGCGCGGGTCGACGAAGGTGTTGAGCCCCACCTTGGACAGCGTGCCCGGCCGCCCGGCGGCGATGTCGCGGTAGAGGTGCGAGATGCAGCCCTGCGGCAGGTTGTACGCCTCGATCCGGCCCTCCAGCGCCAGCCGGCCCATCTTGGGGATCAGGCCCCAGTGGCCGCCGACCACGCGCTTGACCAGCCCCTCGTGCGCGAGCCGGTTGAGCCCCTTGTCCTTGCCGTCGCCCTGGCCGGCGGCGAACAGGATGGTGAGGTCGCGCGGGCCGCCGGTCTCGACGAAGCGGCGCTCCAGCCCGGCCAGCAGTTCGTCCGGCACGCCGCAGCCGACGAAGCCGGAATTGCACAGCACGCTGCCGTCGCGGATGAGTGCCACCGCCTCCCCGACCGTCACCACCTTGCCCGTGCGGCTGGTGTGCACCATGGCGTTGCTCCTCTCCCTGTTTGTCGTTGCGCCCGTGCGGGCGGGTTTGGCGCGGACGTCGCAAACCGCGTGCCACGCTTGGGTATTGGGTGGAGGTATTGAAAATGCTGGGGTTGCGGGCGGAAGTGCGCTGGGGGGCGTCGGGGCGGCGGACAGGGGCGTCGGGGCGGCGGACAGCAACGGCCGGGCGGGGGCAAGTAATGCGGAATTGCGGCCCCACCAAAAATTCGGGGGCCTTTCGGCCCCCGTCAGTCTACCCCCGTGAACCCTCCGTTTATCGCGCCGCCTTTCCCAGTACCCGTTGCGCCTCGCCGACGATGCCGCGGCGGAAGAGCAGGACGCAGACCACGAAGATGGCGCCGATCACCACCGTGACCGGCAGGTTGGTCGCCGCCAGATAGTTCTGCAGCGTCACCACCAGCGCCGCCCCCACCACGGGGCCGAGCAGCGTGCCCATGCCGCCCAGCAGCGTCATCAGCACCACCTCGCCCGACATCTGCCACGTCACGTCGGTCAGGCTGGCGAGCTGGAAGACCAGTGCCTTGGTGCTGCCGGCCAGACCGGCCAGGGTGGCCGACAGCACGAAGGCCAGCAGCTTGTAGCGCTCCGTGCGGTAGCCCAGCGACACGGCGCGCGGCTCGTTCTCGCGGATCGCCTTCAGCACCTGCCCGAAGGGTGAGTGCACCGTGCGCCAGATCAGCGCGAAGCCGCCCACGAAGATCGCCAGCACCGTGTAGTACATGGCCAGCGGGTCGGCCAAGTCGATCAGCCCGAACAGGTGCCCGCGCGGCACCGCCTGGATGCCGTCCTCGCCGCCGGTGAACTTCATCTGCAAGGCCATGAAGAACACCATCTGGCTCAGCGCCAGCGTGATCATGGCGAAGTAGATGCCCTGACGGCGGATGGCGATGGCGCCGAACAGCAGACCCAGCACCGCCGCGAACAGCATGCCGGCGAGGATCGCCAGCTCCGGAGTCAGGCCCCACACCTTGGCGGCGTGCGCCGTGACGTAGGCCGAACCGCCGAAGAAGGCCGCGTGGCCGAAGCTGAGCAGGCCTGCGAAGCCGATCAGCAGATTGAAGGCGCAGGCAAACAGCGCGAAGCACAGCACCTTCATCAAAAACACGGGATAGAACTGGAACGGAGCCGCCACCGCCAGAAGCAGCCCGAGGGCGAACCACAAATTGCGGTTGGAAAGGCCGGTCGCCGGTCGGACGACCACATCGGCCACATCGGTATTCACAGCCATGGTTCAGCGCTCCCGCCCGAAGAGGCCCGCGGGCTTGATGAGGAGGACGATCGCCATCACCACGAAGATGACGATGTTCGAAGCTTCCGGGTAGAAGACCTTGGTCAGGCCCTCCAGCAACCCAAGGCCGAGCCCGGTCACGATGGCGCCGAGGATCGAGCCCATGCCGCCGATCACCACCACCGCGAAGACGATGATGATCAGGTTGGAGCCCATCAGCGGGTTCACCTGATAGATCGGCGCCGCCAGCACGCCCGCCAGACCCGCCAGCGCCACGCCGAAGCCGTAGGTGGCCGTGATCATGATCGGCACGTTGATGCCGAACGCCTGGACCAGCACCGGATTCTCCGTGGCGGCGCGCAGGTAGGCGCCGAGCTGCGTGCGCTCGATCGCGTACCACGTGCCCAGGCACACCGTCAGCGACGCCACCACCACCCAGCCGCGGTAGTTGGGCATGAACATGAAGCCCAGGTTCTGCCCGCCCTTCAGCGCGTCGGGGATCGGGTACGGCATGCCCGACACGCCGAACTGGTGGCGGAAGCCGCCCTCCAGCATCAGCGCCAGCCCGAAGGTCAGCAGCAGGCCGTACAGATGGTCCAGCTTGTAGAGCCGGCTGAGCAGCGTCTTCTCCAGCACGACGCCGACGAGCCCGACCACGGTGGGGGCCAGGAACAGCGCCAGCCAGTAGTTGACGCCGGCCCACTGCATCAGCATCCACGCCGCGAACGCGCCCAGCATGTATTGGGCGCCGTGCGCGAAGTTGATGACGTTCAGCATGCCGAAGATCACTGCCAGACCGAGGCTGAGCAGCGCGTAGAACGACCCGTTGATCAGGCCCAGAAGCAGTTGCCCGAAGAGGACCTGCGGGGCCACCCCCAGCAGCTCGAACATGATCCTCCCTCCCTTTTTTCCTGAATGATGGCGCCCCTCCCCTCTCCCTCGGCGGGAGAGGGGAGAGGTGCCAGGGGTTTTAGTTCTGCGCCAGCTTGACCAGGGGGCAGCCGCTGTTCTTGGGATCGAGGAAGGCCTGCGCGGCGGGCATGGTGGAGACGATCTTGTAATAGTCCCACGCCCCCTTGGATTCGGCCGGCTTCTTCACCTGCGCCAGATACATGTCGTGGAAGACGCGGCCGTTCTCGGCGATCTTGCCGTTCTTCATCAGCATGTCGTTGACCGGCGTGGCCCGCATCTTGGCGGCCACCTTCTCGGCATCGTCGGTGCCGGCGGCCTGCACGGCCTGGAGGTAATGGCGCACCGACGAATAGACGCCGGCCTGGATCATCGAGGGCTTGCGGCCCACCTTCTCCTCGAACTTCTTCGCCCAGGCGCGGGTTTCGTCGTTCATGTCCCAGTAGAAACCGGTGGTCAGAAGCAGGCCCTGCGCCGTGCTCAACCCCAGCGCGTGCACGTCGTTGATGAACAGCAGCAGACCAGCCAGATCCTGCCCGCCCTGGGTGATGCCGAACTCGGCCGCCTGCTTGACGGCATTGGTGGTGTCGCCGCCCGCGTTGGCGAGGCCGATGACCTGCGCGCCGGAGCCCTGGGCCTGCAGCAGGTAGGACGAGAAATCGGCGGTGCCCAGCGGATGGCGCACGGCACCCTTCACCGTGCCGTTCAACTGCTTGACCATGGCCGTGGTCTCGGCCTCCAGCGAGTGGCCGAAGGCGTAGTCGGCGGTGATGAAGTACCAGCTCTTCTTGCCCTGCTCGACCAGCGCGCGCCCGGTACCGGCGGCCATGGCGTGGTTGTCGTAGGTCCAGTGGAAGCCGGTGGGCGAGCACGACTTGCCGGTCAGGTCGGTGGAGCCCGGGCCGGACATCAGGAAGATGCGCTTCTTGTCCTTGGTGATGCCCTGCACGGCGAGCGCCGCGGCCGAGTTCGGCACGTCGGCGATGACGTCGACCTTGTCGGTGTCGATCCATTGGCGCGCCAGATTGGCGGCGATGTCGGCCTTGTTCTGGTGGTCGCCGGTGATGACCTCGACCGTGGCGCCGGCCACCTTGCCGCCGAACTCCTCCACCGCCATGCGGGCGGCGACGGCGGAGCCCTCGCCGGCGATGTCGGCGTAGATGCCCGAGCGGTCGTTCAGCACGCCGATCTTGATGACGTTGTCGGAGACCTGGGCGCTGGCGGAACCGGACACGAGCGCGGCAAAGGCGGCGCCGGTCAGAAGAAGGGTACGCATGGTGTCTCTACTCCCTGTGTTTTGTCGGGTGTCTTGTGGGTGTGTATTTCGTAGGCTGGGTTGAGCCGAAGGCGAAAACCCAACGTCGTGGCGGTACAAAGTGTGTTGGGTTTTCGCTGACGCTCAACCCAACCTACAAATCCTCACACCCCCAAGTAGTCGTGGAGCTTGGCCATGTTCTGCTCCAGGGCGTCGTTGGGGATCATGTCCACGACGTGGCCTTCCTCCATCACGTAATGGCGGTCGGCGATGGTGGCGGCGAAGCGGAAGTTCTGCTCGACC
>DASPIO010000082.1:0-14312 GCA_035629155.1 Azospirillum sp.
TCCGCGAGGGCAAGATCACCCTGCCCGTCGTGCTGGCCTTCCGCCGCGGCAACGACGAGGAGCGCGCCTTCTGGCGCCGCGCCATGGAGGAGCTGGAGCAGCAGGACGGCGACCTGGAGCGCGCCCAGCAGCTGATGGCCAGGCACAGCGCGCTGAAGGACACGGTCGAGCGCGCCCGCCACTACGGCGCCATCGCCCGCGACGCGCTGGGCCTGTTCCCGGAGAGCCCGGTCAAGCACGCGCTCCTGGAGGTCATCGATTTCGTGATCGACCGGGAATTTTAGAGGCGGTGTTTTTTTGTGTTGCCGACCCCGAACGGAGCCATTATAACCCCGCTCCACACACGGCGGGCCGGCAACGAGCCGCCGGGTGGAACGGACCGGAGAGTAGCTCAGCCTGGTAGAGCACTGCTTTCGGGAGGCAGGGGCCGGAGGTTCGAATCCTCTCTCTCCGACCAACAGAAAAGGGCCGATGCGGTGACGCATCGGCCCTTTTCACGTTCCGGGGCCGTCTTGCCGCCACCAGCCGCGACATCGCATCACACCCGTGCCGACGCGCACGGATTGACAACCGGTGGCTGTGACCTGTACCGATGAGGGCATGCGACGCAACATCGCCCCTCCCGGCGCGTCCCTGTCGAGCCGGGCGCTGCACACCATCGGCCTGCCGGCGGTGGCGGCGGAGCGGTGCGTGCACGCCGTGCGGGCCGGGGCGTCGTGCCGGGCCTGCGTGGACGCCTGCCCCACCGGCGCCTGGGCGGCCACGGATGCGGCGGCGCCCCGTCTGGACGCGCAGGGCTGCGACGGGTGCGGGCTGTGCGCGCCGGCCTGCCCGGCGGGCGCCATCGCGCACGCGCACGCGCCGGTGCGCCGCATGGTCACCGGCCGCGCCGTCGCCTTCGCCGCGTGTGCCCAGACGGGCCTGCGCAACGGCACGCGCGACGGCGGACACGCGGTGCAGGGGGTGCTGCCCTGCCTGAACGCGCTGGAGCTTGCCGGCCTGCTGCGCCTGTACCGCGGCGGCGTGCGGCGCCTCGTCATCGCCCGCGACCACTGCGCCACCTGCCCGACCGGCAGCGGCACCGCCGTGCGCCTGGACACGGCGGTGGAGGAGCTGAACCTGCTGCTGGACAGCCGCGGGCTGCCGCCCCTGGTGCTGACCCGGCGCTCGCCGGTGCCGTGGCGGGCGCAGCTCGCCTTCGACTCGCGGCCGGCGGACGGCGACGCTCCGCCGGGCGAGGGCTTCGTCCCGCCCGCGCGCCTGCTTCCCGCCCCCGCTGGCGGTCATGACGTTCCGGCGGCGCTGTGGCCGTGGGTGCCATCCATCGACGCCGGCATCTGCCACGGCTGCGCCGCGTGCTCGACCGTCTGCCCGACCGGCGCCATCCGTCGGCGCGACGACCCGCCCGCCTTCCTGGTGGCGCCGGAGGACTGCACGGGCTGCCGGCTGTGCGTCGACCACTGCGGCCCGCTGGGCGTGATCCTGGAACGGCTGGCGCCGCGCCGGCAGACGGTGGTGCCGATCCCGGCCGCCCCCTACTCGCCCGCGTAGGCGATGGTGCTGAGCAGCGCGTTTTCGGCCTGGCGGCTGTCCAGGCGGGTGTGCTGCACGACGATCGGGCGGTCGGACTCGATCAGGCTGGCGAAGGGGGTTTCGCGCGGCACCGGCTCCGGCACCGTCATCTCGTTGAAGCGCAGGTGGCGGGTGCGGCGGGCCGGAATGGTGAAAACGTAGGGGCCGGCGGGCTCGCGGTCCTCGAAGAAGACGGTGATGCGCACCTGCGCGTCCTCGTCGCCGGCGTTCAGGATGCACACGGTCTCGTGGCTTTCCATTTCCGGCGCCGGGCCGTGGCTCCAGCCGGGGATGTAGCCCTCGGCGATGGCCCAGCGCGTGCGGCCGATCGGGGCGGGCATGCCGCTCTCCTTCCGCTTGTTTCCCTCCCGCGCACAACCCCGTGCGCAACGCCGGGTTCCGTCGCGCGTTGTTCCGGGGAAGGCAGAAGGAGCATCAGCCATGAGAGACAGCCCCACGGTGGTCATCACCGGCGCCTCGGCCGGCGTCGGCCGCGCCACGGCGCACGCGTTCGCGCGCCTGGGTGCGCGCGTCGGCCTGCTGGCGCGCGAGCCGGACGCGCTGGTCGACACGGCGCGCGAGGTGGAACGGCTGGGCGGACAGGCGCTGCCGATGGTGACGGACGTCGCCGACTTCGGCGCGGTGGACGGCGCCGCCGTGGCGGTGGAAGAGGCATTCGGCCCCGTCGACGTGTGGGTCAACAACGCCATGACCACCGTCTTCTCCCCCGTGAAGGAACTGAAGCCGCACGAGTTGCACCGGGTGACGGCGGTCACCTACTTCGGCACCGTGCACGGCACCATCGCGGCGCTGCGGCGCATGCTGCCGCGCAACCGCGGGCGGATCATCCAGGTCGGCTCGGCGCTGGCCTACCGGGGCATCCCGCTGCAGGCGGCCTATTGCGGGGCCAAGCACGCCATCGTCGGCTTCACCGATTCGCTGCGCTGCGAGCTGATCCACGACGGCAGCGGCGTGCGGCTGACCATGGTGCACCTGCCGGCCATGAACACGCCGCAGTTCGACTGGGCACGCACCCGCTTCGGCAAACGCCCGCGCCCGGTGGGCGCCATCATGCAGCCGGAACGGGCGGCCGATGCCATCGTCTGGGCGGCCGAGCACGGCGGGCGGGAGTTGTGGGTGGGCAGCAGCACGGTGCAGGCGATCCTGGGACAGTTCATAGCGCCGAAGCTGATGGACCGCTATCTCGCCCGCAACGCCTACGAGGCGCAGTTGCGCGGCCGGAACCTGCCGCCCGGCTACCGCGACAACCTGTACGAGCCGGTACCCGGCGTGCACGCCACGCATGGCGCCTTCGACGATCAGGCCGACATGCCCGGCCGCTTCGTGCGGGCGGCGACGGCGCGGGGACTGGTGGCGGCGGCCGGCTTCGCGCTGGTGGCCGGGGCGGCGGTGTTGGCGCGGCAGACGCGGGCGTCGTAGGGGATCAAACGAAAACGGCCCGCCGGGTGGGGCGGGCCGTTCTCGGGCCGGCGTGGGGCGCCGGCCGGGAAACCTTGTTCGAAATCTTACTTGGTGCGGATCACCGGGGTGAGCTGGTCGCCCCAGTTGCCCGACTCGTTGTGGTAGCGCGCGGTGCGCATCAGCTCCACGGTGATGCCGGCGTCCACGGCCTTGGTCACCGCCTCGTTCAGACGGTGCAGGTTGTTGGCCACGATGCGGATGGCGCTCTCCTGCTCGGAGGTGAATTCCGAACGGTCGTCCGGCGCGTCCTGGAAGCTCGACATGCGGCAATTCCTTCCCTTGTTCTGTCGGCAAGATGCCGCGCTGCGGCGCGGCGTGTGTCACCTCCAGTCTTTAACACATCGCGCGCGCGGAACAAGGGTGCCGCGTGGCCGCACCCCGACCGGTTCGGCGCGGCGATTCCGGCCTTTTCCAGATGCCCCGCGCGGGCCTACCCTCGCCACCAACGCATTCCGTACAGGGGAGACACCCGAGCATGACCGATTCCGCCACCCCGCGCACCGTTGCCTTCCTGGGACTGGGCGTCATGGGCTTTCCCATGGCCGGCCACCTCGCCAAGGCCGGCCACGCCGTGACCGTCTACAACCGCACCGCCGTCAAGGCCGAGGCCTGGGCCGGCAGGCACGGGGGCAAGCATGCGGGCAGCCCGGCCGAGGCGGCGCAGGGTGCCGACGTGGTCTTCATGTGCGTGGGCAACGACGACGACGTGCGCCAGGTCGCCACCGACGCCCTGCGCGGCATGAAGCCGGGCGCGATCCTGGCCGATCACACCACCGCCTCGGCCGAGGTGGCGCGCGAGATGGCGGCGAAGGCGGCGGAGCGCGGCATCGCCTTCCTCGACGCGCCGGTGTCCGGCGGGCAGGCGGGGGCGGAGAACGGCGTGCTGACCATCATGGTCGGCGGCGACCCGGCGGCCTTCGCCACGGCCGAGCCGCTGATGCGCGCCTACGGCCGCTCGGTGGTGCTGATGGGGGAATCCGGGGCCGGCCAGCTCACCAAGATGGTCAACCAGATCTGCATCGCCGGCCTCGTCCAGGCGCTGGCCGAGGGCATGAGCTTCGCGCAGAAGGCTGGGCTGGACGCGCACAAGGTGGTGGACGTGATCTCCAAGGGGGCGGCGCAGTCCTGGCAGATGGAAAACCGCGCCAGAACCATGCTGGACGACAAGTTCGACTTCGGCTTCGCCGTGGACTGGATGCGCAAGGACCTGTCCATCTGCCTGAGCGAGGCCCGCAACAATGGCGCCACCCTGCCGGTGACGGCGCTGGTCGATCAGTTCTACGCCGACGTCCAGAAGATGGGCGGCGGGCGCTGGGACACATCCAGTCTGATGAAGCGGTTGGGGAAGTAACCGCCTCAAGCCCTCCCCCGCCTCCGGGCGGGGGAGGGACTGGCATCACACCCGGACCACCTTCCCCGGGTTCATGATGTTGTCCGGGTCCAGCGCCTTCTTCACGGCGGCCATGGCGATCAGGGCGTCGCCGGCCTCCCGTTCCAGGAAGGCCATCTTGCCGTAGCCGATGCCGTGCTCGCCGGTGCAGGTGCCGTCCATCTTCAGCGCCCGCTCGACAAGGCGGTCGTTCAGGCGCTGGGCCTCGGCCATGTCCTCGGGCTTGTCGGGGTCGACGAGGAAGACGAGGTGGAAGTTGCCGTCGCCCACGTGCCCGACCACCGGGGAGATCAGGTGCGAGGCGGCGATGTCCGCCTTGGTCTCGACGATGGCCTCGGCGAGGCGGGAGATCGGCACGCACACGTCGGTCGGCCAGCCCTTGCAGCCGGGGCGCAGCGCCAGCGCGGCATAGTAGGCGTCGTGGCGCGCCGCCCACAGCTTGTTGCGGTCCTCCGGCCGGGTCGCCCAGTCGAAGTCGGTGCCGCCGTTCTCGTGCGCGATGGATCCCACCATCTCCGCCTGCTCCTTCACGCCGGCGGTGGTGCCGTGGAACTCGAAGAACAGGGTCGGGCGCACCGCCATGTTCATCTTGGAATAGCGGTTGATGGCGTCCATCTGCACGTCGTCCAGGAACTCCACGCGCGCCACCGGGATGCCGGCCTGGATGGTCTGGATCACCGTGTCCACCGCCCCCTGCACCGTCTCGAAGGGGCAGACGGCGGCCGACATCGCCTCGGGGATGCCGTAGAGGCGCACCGTCACCTCGGTGATCACCCCCAACGTGCCTTCGGAGCCGACGAACAGCCGCGTCAGGTCGTAGCCGGCGGCGGACTTGCGGGCCCGCCCGCCGGTCCTGATGATGCGGCCGTCGGCCAGCACGACGGTGAGGCCCAGCACGTTCTCGCGCATGGTGCCATAGCGCACGGCGTTGGTGCCGCTGGCCCGCGTCGCCGTCATGCCGCCCAGCGAGGCGTCGGCGCCGGGGTCGATGGGGAAGAACAGGCCGGTGTCGCGCAGGTGCTCGTTCAGTTGCTTGCGGGTCACGCCGGCCTGCACGGTGACGTCCAGGTCCTCGGGCGAGACGCGCAGAATCTCGCGCATGCCGGAGACGTCGATGGTGACGCCGCCATGCAGCGCCGCCACGCCACCCTCCAGCGAGGTGCCGGTGCCGAAGGGGATCACCGGCACCTTGTGCTTGGCGCACACCTTCACGATGGCGCTGACCTCCTCGGTCGACAGGGCGAAGGCGACGGCGTCGGGCGGGACGACGGGATGGTAGGACTCGTCCTTGCCATGGTGCTCGCGCACGGCGCCGGAGGTGCTCAGGCGGTCGCCCAGCAGGGCGCGCAGCTCGGATATCGCCTCTTCGGGCGCGGCGGCGCGGGGCGCGGCGGAAACGGCGGACATGAACGGAACCCTCCGGTGCGTCTTGTTCTGGTTGGTAGCACCAGCAAGCTAAGCGCCGGCAAAGGGCAAGGCAAGCGTGGGAGACTTGCGAAAACTCAACGTCGTCAGTTCACCGGATCCGTTGGGGGCCGGACGTCGAGGCCGGCGAGCGGCAGGCGGGCGACCAGACGCAGCACCAGATCCTCCAGCCGGCCAAGGTCGCGCCGCTGCGCCTCCAGCGCGTCCAGCCGGGCGCGCAGTTCCGCCTGCCCGGCCAGCACGTCGGCCAACAGCGTCTCCAACCGGCCGAGCTGCGCCCTCAGTTCGCCCTGGCCGGCCTGGGAGCGGTCCATCCGGGCTTCCAGCGCCCGCGTCTCCTCGGCGATTTCCTTCTCCGCGTCGAACAGGACGCGGAGGTTGCCGAGGATTTCGTCGAGGGCGGGGTCGGTCTTCTTCATGGCAGGACTATCGGCCACGCAACGATCGACCGTCAACGCGGCAGATACGCCCACCCCCCGCGCAACAAACGGCGCAACAGATCAGGTCGCACGGATCGCCAAAAGAACGCAGGCGCACTCCACCAGCGTGACCGCCGGGGTGACCGGCAGCGTGCCGTCGTCGTTGACGTCGATGGTCACGACGCAGGCGGAAGCGGGGGCGACCTTCACCGTGAAGCCATCGGCCTCCAGGGCGGCCTTGCGGCGCGTCGCGGCGTCCTCGCTCGGGCACTTCTCAATTCTGACGTTGCCGGACATCGGCGCCTCTCCTCACGAATTGCACAGCGTCGGGTTGCTCTTCACGTAGGTGCCGAGCGACACAGCCTCGCTCTGCAACGCCCCGCCCAGCCGGCTCTTCAGCTCCGCCGTCGTGGGCGCCTGACGCAACAGCCCGACGTTGGTGGGGGCGATGACGTTGGCCGACAGCGCCTGGTCGAGGATCGAGTTCAGGCGCACCACGTTCAATTGCCCGTTGCTGCTGACGCAGTCGGCGAAGGACGTGGAGCCGGTCCGCGTCTGCTGGGCGTCCTGCTCGCCCAGCGACAGGGCGGCGTTGGCCTTGTTCCTGAAGATCCCCTGGATGGCGCCGCTCTTGGCGAGATTCTGCGCGGCCACGCCGGTGGCGACGAATTGCGTCATGCGCAGCTTGGATTCCGAGAGCGTGGTGGTGGCTTGGTCCATGTCGACCGACGCCAGGACGGAGGCGTACTGGTCGGGCTGGCCGGTCGTGGGGTCGCCGGAGCGGAACGGGATGATCGACGCCTCGCTGCGCTTGTAGCCGAAGCTGATGCTGTCCGGCACGCCTGTGGAGGTGGCGAAGCCGAGCTTGAGGCCGACGTTGCTGGACGTGCCGAAGGCCATGATGCGGCGCTCGCCAGCGTAGTCGTCCGGCGCCACCACGACCTCGGAAGCGTCGGCGCGGGTGACGATGTCGGCCGCCTTGCCGGTGGCATAGACCTGCTTGATCTTGGGCGCGAACACCTCGAGGTTCGACTCGATGTAGCCGACCGCGGGCGGAGCGGCGCCGGTGTCCACATAGTCGGGGCCGACGAAGCCCTCCGTCCGGTCATAGCCCAGGTTGACCACGCGCGAGGTCGCGTCGGCGTTGACGCCGATGTTGGTCGAGGTGACGAACACCGCCCGGTCCGGTGACGAACAGCCCGCCCCCATCAGCGCGCCGGCGAGCGTGCCGGCCCCGATCAGAACAACCTTGACCTTCATTCCCCCGCATCCCCCTTCGTGTTGTCCTGAGCACCGTCCGCCGGCCGCGCCGCCAATGGATTGCCGACCACCAGCGCGTCGTCGCGCAGCACCGCCACGGTGTCGCGCGTGTAGCCGATGGAAAGGTGCCCGCCCTGCCCGTGCCGCGTGATCGCCACGCCGAGGGTGGTGACGTCCACCACCGACCCGGCGACCGGCGTGCCCGGCGGTGCCGGCGCCACGGTCATATCGACGAAGCCGATGATCCGGCGGTTGCCCGCCTCGTCCGTGTAGCTGTAGGAGCAGCCGCCCATCGCGACCCCGGCCAGAGCCGCAACCGTCCCGATCGCCCACCGCACCGCCCGCCGTTCCCCCGCCTGCATGCTGCGGTATACCCCAAGACGCATAGTCACGTATGGTGGGCGAGGAATGAATGCAATTCAACTCAATTCTGTGTTGAACCGCCAGGGCCGGTCGGCCGGGGCCGGAGGCAACGTTCAATCGGCCGCCACGTCGTCCGCGGTGAGGATCCGCAGGTCGGCCGGCGGCAGGCCGGGGTTCGGATCCGACCCGACGAAGCGATCTTCGAAGATCAGCAGCCGCCCCTCCCCAAGCCGGCATACCGTGGCGGTACGGCGGAACAGAAGCTGCGGCATCAACACCGATCGATCATTGAACGCGATCGACAACACCTCGGACGTGCCGTTCAGCATCGGCATGACGTGCTGTTCGAGCATCTCGGACACGCGCAGTTCGGACCGATACAATGGCAGGATGCAATTGCCGACAAGGTCCACCTGATGGCACCGCCACACGGCGGACATCGTCGGATTGGCCGACTGGACGAACATGCCCTGCCGGTACAGCGTGACGGGATTCGGTGAGGTGGCCGCATGCGCCACCAGCGTTTCGTACTCCGGGCGCCGGCGATAATAGCCGGCGAGGATGTCCAGCACCCGACGCCGCACGGCCGGCGGGATGGGCCGCCGGCCGGCTTCCCACAGCGCCACCATCGACTGGCTGCGCCCCAGATCGGCGGCGAAATCCTCCTGCGTCAGCCGCACCAGTCGGCGCGCGGTGCGCAGCAGGGACGGCCAGGAGATCGTCATGCATTTCCCTAAAATGCTGTCATATCGAGCCAATACCAAAGCGGAGACCCACCCGGTAGAAAGATCCCGCACGCCGAGGATGGCACGGCCGAACAGTAGCGCGGCCCGCCATCTTGCGCACCCCAGTATGCAGAATGAGTGCTTGGAGGCCGACCATGAAGCCGGATGCGTTCGAGCGGATTCTCCGCAACGTCCAACTCGGCGGGAGCCGGAGTTCGCTGTCGCTCGAGCGCTTCTACTGGGACGCGCTCGACCGGATCGCGCGCGAGCGCGGCCTGCGGACCACGCAGCTGATCGCGGACATCGAGCGGGACCACGCGCCGATCCGCGACAAGTCGGTCAGCACCTCGTCGCTGCTGCGCATCTTCGTGGCCGAACACTACCGGGCTCAGGCCACGCGGCCGGCGGCAGTGGACGTGCCGGTCCAGATGCGGCCGGCCGGCGTGGCGAACACGACGGCCACCATCCTGAGCGGCGCGCCGCCGTATAGGCGCCGCCGCCCCGTCGCGCCCTACCCTCCGACCCGGCCATAGCCGCCGCCGCCCGGCGTCTCGATAACGAAGACGTCGCCGGCCTCCATGGCCGCCTTGTCGGTCGGTCCCAGTTCCTGGACCGAGCCGTCGCCCCGGTGCACCACGGTGCGGCCGACCTGCCCCGGCGCTCCGCCCTTCAGACCGAACGGCGGCACCCGCCGGTGGTTGGCGAGGATGGCCGCCGTCATCGGCTCCAGGAAGCGCACGCGGCGCACCGCCCCGTCGCCGCCGCGCCACTTGCCCGTGCCGCCGGAGCCGCGGCGGACGCGGAACTCCTCCACCAGCACCGGGAAGCGCCACTCCAGCACCTCCGGATCGGTGAGGCGGGAGTTGGTCATGTGCGTGTGCACGGCACTCGTCCCGTCGAAGCCCGGCCCGGCGCCCGAGCCGCCGCAGATCGTCTCGTAGTACTGGTAGCGCTCGTTGCCGAAGGTGAAGTTGTTCATCGTGCCCTGCGCCGCCGCCATGACGCCCAGCGCGCCGTACAGCGCGTCGGTGATGCACTGCGACGTCTCGACGTTGCCGGCCACCACGGCGGCCGGCGGGTTGGGACGCAGCATGCTGCCGGCGGGGATGTTGATCTCGATGGGCTTCAGGCAGCCCTCGTTCATCGGGATATCGTCGTCCACCAGCGTGCGGAAGACGTAGAGCACCGCCGCCCGGCACACCGCCGAGGGGGCGTTGAAGTTGCTGTCGAGCTGCGGGCTGGTGCCGGTGAAATCGACGCGGGCCGAGCGCCGGACCTTGTCGATGGAGATCTTCACGCGGATGACGGCGCCGTTGTCCAGCGGCTGTTCGAAGGTGCCGTCGGTCAGCACGTCGATGACGCGGCGGACCTGCTCCTCGGCGTTGTCCTGCACGTGCGTCATGTAGGCGCGCACGGTGTCCAGCCCGAACTGGCCGACCATGCGCTTCAGCTCCTGAGCACCCTTCTCGTTGGCGGCGATCTGCGCCTTCAGGTCGCCCAGGTTCTGCTGGACGTTGCGCACCGGGTGCGGGCCGGACGTCAACAGCTCCACCACCTCCGCCTCGCGGAAGCGGCCGCCCTCGACAAGCTGGAAGTTGTCGATCAACACGCCTTCCTGGTCGATGGTCGTGCTGTCCGGCGGCATGGAGCCGGGGGTGATACCGCCGATGTCGGCATGATGCCCGCGCGAGGCGACGTAGAACAGCACCTCGACACCCTTGTCGTCGAACACCGGGGTGACGACGGTGATGTCCGGCAGGTGCGTGCCGCCGTGGTAGGGGTCGTTGAGCACGAAGACGTCGCCGGGATTCATGGCGCCCTTGCGCCCGTCGATGACGGCGCGCACGCTCTCGCCCATCGATCCCAGGTGCACGGGCATGTGCGGCGCGTTGGCGATGAGGCCGCCGTCGCGGTCGAACAGCGCGCAGGAGAAGTCCAGCCGTTCCTTGATGTTCACCGAATAGGCGGTCTTCTCCAGCGTGAAGCCCATCTGCTCGGCGATCGACATGAACAGGTTGTTGAACACCTCCAGCATCACCGGGTCGGCCTCGGTGCCGATGGCGACGCGCGCCGGCCGCGCCTCGACCCTGGTCAGCACGACGTGGTTCTTGCGCGTCACCTCGGCCATCCAGCCGGGCTCGACCACGGTGGTGGCGATCGTCTCCTTGATGACGGCGGGACCCATGACGCGGTTGCCGGGCATCAACTGGTCGCGGTCGTAGACCGGCGCCTGATGCGCCTTGCCGCCGGTGTGCACGGCGACGGTGGCGAGTCGGCGCGGCAGCGCGCTGGTGGTCTGGCCGGGCAGGTCGGGGTCGTCCGCCGCCTCGGTGTGGCCGACGGCCTCGACCGACACCGCCTCCACCACCAGCGGCTTGCCGGCCATCATGAAGCCGTAGCGCTGGCGGTGCGCCGCCTCGAACGCCGCGGCCATGCCCTCGCGCGCGGCGAAGTCGACGACCAGCGGCGTGTCCGATCCCTCAACCTTCAAATGCGCCTTGCGCAGCACGGAGATGCGCGCCGGCTCCACGCCCTGGCGCAGCAACTCGCCCCGCCCCTCCTCCGCCAGCGCATCGAGCGCCTTGACCAGCCCCGGCATGATCGCATCGTCGAGCCGCGCCTCCACCGCGCGCTCGCGGATCGCCACCGTGTCGGCAAGGCCGATGCCGTAGGCCGACAGGACGCCCGCGTGCGGGTGGACGAACACCTTGGTCATGCCCAGCGCGTCGGCGACCATGCAGGCGTGCTGGCCGCCCGCCCCGCCGAAGCAGTTGAGCGTGTAGCGCGTGACGTCGTAGCCGCGCTGGACCGAGATCTTCTTGATGGCGTTCGCCATGTTCTCCACGGCGATCTTCAGGAAGCCCTCGGCCACGTCGTGCGGCGACAGGTCGCGCCCGGTCTTCGCCTTGATCCCGGCCGCCAGCGCCGTGAACTTCGCGCGCACCACGGCGGCGTCCAGCGGCTCGTTGCCCTGCAGGCCGAAGACGCGCGGGAAGAAGTCGGGGTTCACCTTGCCGACCATGACGTTGCAGTCGGTCACCGTGAGCGGCCCGCCGCGCCGGTAGCAGGCCGGGCCGGGGTTGGCCCCCGCACTCTCCGGCCCGACGCGGAAGCGCGTGCCGTCGAACGTGCAGACGGAGCCGCCGCCGGCCGCCACCGTGTGGATGTGCATCATGGGTGCCCGCATGCGCACGCCGGCCACCATCGTCTCGAACGCGCGCTCGTATTCCCCGGCGTAGTGCGACACGTCCGTCGAGGTGCCGCCCATGTCGAATCCGATGACGCGGTCGAACCCGGCCATGCGCGCGGTGCGCACCGCGCCCACCACGCCGCCGGCCGGGCCGGACAGGATGGCGTCCTTGCCGTGGAAGAAGCGCGCGTCGGTGAGGCCGCCGTTCGACTGCATGAACATCAGCCGCACGCCGTCCAGCTCCCCCGCAACCTGCTGCACGTAGCGGTGGAGGATCGGCGACAGGTAGGCGTCCACCACCGTGGTGTCGCCGCGCCCGACGATCTTCATCAGCGGGCTGACCTCGTGGCTGACCGACACCTGTTCGAAGCCCAGCGAGCGGGCGAGCGAGGCCACCTGCTTCTCGTGGTCGGGGTGGCGGTAGCCGTGCATCAGCACGATGGCGCAGGCGCGGAAGCCGTGCGAGCGCGCGGTCTCCAGCTGCACGCGCACGGTGCGCAGGTCGACCGGCTTCAGCACCGTGCCGTCGGCGCGCAGCCGCTCCGGCACCTCGATCACGCGGTCGTACAGCAGCTCGGGCAGGACGATGCGGCGGGCGAAGATGTGCGGGCGCGCCTGATAGCCGATGCGCAGTTGGTCGGCGAAGCCCTCGGTGATCAGCAGCAGCGTCTTCTCGCCCTTGCGCTCCAGCAGCGCGTTGGTGGCGACGGTGGTGCCCATCTTCACCGCCTCGACCAGCCGGCCGGGGATGCGCTCGCCGTGCGTCAGGCCCAGGAGGTCGCGCATGCCCTGGATGGCGGCGTCGCGGTAGTGCTCGGGGTTCTCGGACAGCAGCTTGTGCGTGACCACCGAACCGTCGGGGCGGCGCGCCACGATGTCGGTGAAGGTGCCGCCGCGATCGATCCAGAACTGCCAGCGGCCCTGCGTCGGCGTCTCCATTCCCCGCTCCCTGCATGTGCTTTGCGAGCGAGTGTGGCGATTGCGGCGGCAAGGTCAAGCGGCGGCATCGTGCCTCCCCCTTGACCTTGGCCGCGCGAGCGCCTTCATTGTGCGCTCATGAAAGCCCGCATCGTCCGCATCGCCCTGGCCTCGCTGGCCGGGCTCGCCATCGCCGCCGGCATCGCCTGGTGGCAGGTGAAGAACGCCGAGACCGTCGCCACCACCGGCACCGCGTCGGTCGGCGGCCCCTTCCAACTGACCGACCACACCGGAAAGGCGGTGACCGACGCCGACTTCCGCGGGCGGCACATGCTGATCTACTTCGGCTACACGTTCTGCCCGGACGTCTGCCCGACCGAGCTGTCGACCATGTCGGCGGGACTCGACCAGATCGGGCCGCTGGCCGAAAAGGTGCAGCCGCTGTTCGTCTCCGTCGACCCGCAGCGCGACACCGTGGCGCACCTCGCCGACTACGTGAAGCTGTTCCACCCCCGCCTGACCGGCCTGACCGGCACGCCCGAACAGGTGCGCGCCGCCGCCAAGGCCTACCGCGTCTACTACGCCAAGGCGCCGGGCAGCGGCGACAGCCCCGACTACCTGATGGACCATTCCAGCTTCCTCTACCTGATCGGGCCGCAGGGGAATTTCGTCACCGTCTACCCGGCCGGAACGACGCCCGAGCGCCTCGCCGAGGACCTGAAGAAGCGCCTCGCCGGCTGACCCGGCCCGAGAACCCTAGGCGGAACAATGTGTTGCAGCGCAACACCGCTTGCCGCGAGGCGTGGAACGGCAGTGTTATCAAGCACTTGTCGCAGAGGTTTTGCTTCTTGACAGGGTAGTGCCCTGTCCGTATGGTCTCGCCGCTTTCGCGTGGCGGCCAGCCAACGGGGGATCACGAAGCGATATGAGCGACGGGAAGCCCCCCCACTCCTTGGATGAGCTTGAAGCCCGGTTGCGTAAGGCGCGGGAGGAGCAGTCTGAAAAGAACGCTCCGAACCGGTTCGCCGGTGTCCCGCACGGTCCCATCGGGGCCGCCTGGCGCATAGGGGTGGAGCTTGTGGCCGCCATGATCGTCGGCGTCGGTGGCGGGTATCTGCTCGACCGCTGGCTTGGTACCGCGCCTTGGGGCCTTGTGGTTATGTTCTTTTTGGGCGCCGCGGCCGGTATTTTGAACGTCTACCGGGCCTTCACCGGCCTGGGCTACGCCACCGGCTACCGCCGGGAAACGGAAGACAACGAGCGCCCAAACGGCGACGGACATTGAGCGAGGACGACCTTGGATCCGCTTCACCAGTTCCAGATCAACCCCATCGTCCAACTCGTGATCGCCGGGTACGACGTGTCGTTCTCGAACTCGGCGCTCTACATGGTCATCGCGGTGGCGCTGATCTACAGCCTGCTGAAGTACGGCATGGCCAGCCGCGCCCTGGTGCCCGGCCGCCTGCAGTCGCTGGCCGAGATGTTCTACGAGTTCGTCGCCAACATGGTGCGCGACAACGCCGGCCATGACGCGAAGCCGTACTTCCCGTTCGTCTTCTCGATCTTCA
>DASPIO010000083.1:0-22744 GCA_035629155.1 Azospirillum sp.
GATCGAGGAGATCCGCAAGGACCGCTTCGCCATCGTGGCGACGGAGATCCCCTATCAGGTCAACAAGTCCAAGCTGATGGAGCGCATCGGCGAGGTCGTCAACGACAAGATCATCGAGGGCATCGCCGACCTGCGCGACGAGTCCGACCGCGACGGCGTGCGCGTGGTGGTCGAGCTGAAGCGCGACGCCGTGCCCGACGTGGTGCTGGCCCAGCTCTACCGCCACACCCAGCTTCAGACGTCGTTCGGCGTCAACATGCTGGCGCTGAACGGCGGCCGGCCGGAGCTGATGAACCTCAAGGAGATCATCTCCGCCTTCGTCCGCTTCCGCGAACAGGTCATCACCCGGCGCACCGAGTTCCTGCTGGGCAAGGCGCGCGAGCGTGCGCACACCTTGGTTGGCCTCGCCGTCGCCGTGGCGAACCTCGACGCCATGATCCAGCTCATCCGCTCGGCCCCGGACCCCGTCTGGGCGCGCACCGAGATGATGGCGCGCGAGTGGCCGGCACTGGACGTCGCCCCGCTCATCCAGCTCATCGACGAGCCGGGCCGTGGTGTCAGCGAGAACGGCACCTACCATCTGTCGGAGGAGCAGGCCCGCGCCATCCTGGACCTGCGCCTGCACCGCCTGACCGGGCTGGAGCGCGACAAGATCGGCGCCGAGCTGAAGGACGTCACCGACCAGATCGCCGATTACCTGGAGACGCTGGCCAACCGCGCGAAGCTGCTGGGCATCCTGCGCGACGAGCTGGTCGAGATGAAGGTGCGGTTCGGCACCCCGCGCCGCACCGAGATCCAGGACCTGGAGTTCGAGGCCGACATCGAGGACCTGATCCAGCGCGAGGACATGGTTGTCACAGTCAGCCAGTCGGGTTACGTGAAGCGCGTGCCGCTGTCCACCTACCGCGCGCAGAAGCGTGGCGGCAAGGGCCGCTCCGGCATGAGCATGAAGGCGGAGGACGCGGTCGCCGACCTGTTCGTCGCCAACACGCACACGCCGCTGCTGCTCTTCTCGACCCGCGGCATCGTCTACAAGCTGAAGGTCTACCGCCTGCCGCTCGGCAACCCGCAGAGCCGTGGCAAGGCGTTCGTCAACCTGCTGCCGCTGGAGGAGGGGGAGACCATCTCCACCGTCCTGCCGTTGCCGGAAGACGAGGGCACCTGGGGCGACCTGCACGTGCTGTTCGCCACGTCCAAGGGCGGCGTGCGGCGCAACAAGCTGTCGGACTTCGCCAACATCCGCTCCAACGGCCTCATCGCCATGAAGCTGGAGGAGGAGGGCGAGCGCCTGATCGCCGTGCGCACCTGCACGGAGGAGGACGATGTCCTGCTGGCCACCCGCGACGGCCGCTGCATCCGCTTCCCGGTGCCGGAAATCCGCGTGTTCGCCGGCCGCACCTCCACCGGTGTGCGCGGCATCAAGCTGGTCGGCGCGGACGAGGTCATCTCCATGTCCATGCTGCGCCACGTCGAGGCCACGCCCGGCGAGCGCGCCGCCTACCTCAAGAAGAAGAAGGAGGAGGGGCTGGACATGGTGGGCGAGGCGGCGCCCGAGGCGGACGAGGTTCCGGCCGACGCCGTCACCCTGACCCAGGAGCGCTACGACGATCTGAAGCGGCTGGAGCAGTACGTGCTCACCGTTTCCGACCGTGGCTTCGGCAAGCGCACCTCGTCCTACGAGTACCGCACCAGCGGCCGCGGCGGGCAGGGCATCTGGAACATGGAGATGGGCGAGCGCAACGGCTCGATCGTCGCGGCGTTCCCGGTGACCGACGCGCATCAGGTGATGATGGTGACCAACGGCGGCCAGGTGATCCGCATGCCGATCCACGACGTGCGCGTGGCCGGCCGCAAGACCCTGGGCGTCACGCTGTTCCGCGTTGGCCCCGAGGAGCGCGTCGTCTCCGTCGCCTCCATCGAGGAGGAGGAGGAGAACGGCAACGGCAATGGCGACGCCAACGGTGATGCGAACAGCGAGAGCAACGGTGAAGCCGGCGGCGACGTGAACGGGGAAGCCCCGGACAGCAACAGCCCGGAATCGACGGACTGACCGGAAAAGGCCGGAAGGGAGCCACCATGTCCAAGCGCCGCATCGGGGTCTATCCCGGCACTTTCGACCCGATCACCAACGGGCACCTGGACATCATCCAGCGCGCCTCGCGGCTCGTCGACCATCTGGTCGTCGGCGTCGCCCGCAATGCCGGCAAGGGCCCGCTGTTCTCGACGGACGAGCGGGTGGCGATGGTGCGCGAGGACGTGGACGCGTTGGAGAAGAACGGCTGCACCATCGAGGTGCAGCCCTTCGACAACCTGCTCATGCACTTCGCCATGGAGTGCAAGGCGGGCGTCATCATCCGCGGCCTGCGCGCCGTTTCGGATTTCGAATACGAATTCCAGATGGCGGGCATGAACGCGCGTCTCAATCCGAAGATCGAGACGATGTTCCTGATGGCGTCGGAGAAGCACCAGTTCATCTCCTCGCGTTTCGTGAAGGAGATCGGCCGCCTTGGCGGCGACATCACGCAGTTCGTCTCCCCCCGCGTGGTGAAGCACCTGACCGAGCGCTTCGCGCTGGAGGCCGGTGCGGACGCCAAGAAGGTGCAGACGCTGAAACAGTGACGGCAAGGTTGACCGGACGGCCGGCACCTCCTATGGTGCCGCCCTCCCGATACCCTTGGGAGCGCGTAGCTCAGTCGGTAGAGCAACTGACTTTTAATCAGTAGGTCCTGGGTTCGAATCCCAGCGCGCTCACCATAAAATCAAGCGTTTAGCTTGGAAGATGGCCCGCTCCCGCGGGCCTTTTTGCGTTGTGGGGCACGGTTTGGGGTATATGTGCCTTACTGTTCTCTGTGCGCGCCATTCAACAGGGGATCAAACGCCGCACCAGCAAAGTCCGTGTGTTTCCAAACGAGGCGGCCCTTTTACGCCTCGTCACGGCCATCCTCGTCGAGATTGACGAGGACTGGGCCACCATCCCCTCGACTGTTACCGCTGCGCGGTGGTAAAGGCCTGCGCTGCCGCTTCGGCCCTGGGGACGGGATATGATAGAACTGCGCGAGGTCAGCCACAGTTTCGGCGAGAGGCCGGTGCTGAGCGACGTGACATTGACGCTTGCCGAGCGGCGCATCGGCATTGTCGGCGCCAACGGCTCGGGGAAGAGCACGTTCGCGCGCCTGCTGAACGGCCTGCTGCTGCCCAGCCGGGGCGCGGTGTTGGTGGACGGCATCGACACCCGCCGCGACGCCAGGGCGGTGCGCCGCCGCGTCGGATTCGTCTTCCAGGATCCGGACGTGCAGATCGTCTATCCGACCGTGGAGGAAGACCTCGCCTTCGGCCTGAAGAACCTGCGCCTGGACAAGGGGGAGATTGCCCGGCGGGTCGATGCCGCGCTGGAGCGGTTCGGGCTTGCCACGTTGCGCCGGCAGTCGGCGCACGTCCTCAGCGGCGGGGAAAAGCAACTCCTCGCCATCGCGGGGGTGCTGGCGATGGAGCCGGCCGCCATCGTCTTCGACGAGCCGACGACGCTGCTCGACCTGCGCAACCGCCGGCGCATCGCGGCGGCCATCCGCGACCTGCCGCAACGGGCCGTCGTGGTGACGCACGACCTGGATCTGCTCGCCGATTTCGAGCGGGTGATCGCGCTGGACAAAGGCAGGGTTCTGGCCGACGGCGCGCCTGCCGAGGTGATCGACGCCTATGTGCGGCGGATGAGCTGATGCTGGGCCTCTACGTTCACCGCGAATCCGTCGTCCACGCCCTTCCGGCCGGCGCCAAGCTGCTGCTGCTGTTCGGTGCCGCGGCGGTGGTTCTTTTGTCGAAGAGCCTGTGGCTGCTGGGCGGCGCACTGGGGGCGTCGGCGCTGCTGTTCGCGCTGGCGCGGCTGCCGCTGCGGACGGTGGCCGAACAGGTGCGGCCGTTGCTGGCCATCGCGCTGGTCTTCTTCGTCGTGCAGGCGGCGCTCGACAGCGTGGAGGCGGGACTTGTGACGGTGGGACGTTTCCTCGTGCTCGTGCTGTTGGCGACGCTGGTGACGCTGACCACGCGCGTGTCGGACATGGTGGAGACGCTCGAGCGCGCGCTCGCGTGGCTGCGACCGCTGGGCGTCAACGCCGGCAAGGTCAGCCTGATGCTGGCGCTCACCATCCGACTGGTGCCGGTGCTGCTGGCCCAGGCGCAGGAGATCCGCATGGCGCAGCGCGCCCGCGGCGTGGAGCGGAGCGCCGTGGCCCTGCTGGTGCCGTTGATGGTGAAGACGTTGCGCATGGCCGACGATCTGGCCGACGCGCTGGAGGCGCGCGGGTACGATCCGCACTGAGCGGCTATAACGCCTCCACCGGCGAGCCGATGCAGCCGATGCGCACGGACTTCAGCGGCACGCGGGACACGCGGTAGCGCGGGCGTCGCGGTATGGCACCCCGTCGCGCGCGCCGGCGGCGGCTGGCGTCGAGCAGAACGCGGGCCACGTCCTCCTCGCCGACCGGGCGGCTGGCCTGGCCGGAGACGAGGCTGACGGTTTCCAGAAGGGCGAGCTGGTGGGCGACGGGACCGTCGATGCGCTTGGCCGCTGCGGTCGCCAACGCTTCGGCGTAGAACGTCAGGATCATGGCCCTCAACCACTCGTCCGCCTGCTTCGCCATCGCCGTTCTCCCGACGCGTTCCACGCAGCCCGAAACGTCAACTGGGAAGTGAGCCGACCGGGCGCCATGGCGCTTCCTGGATAGGACCGCCCATATCGGGCGCCCTATGCGGCTCCCCACGCGGGCGCGACATTTTGCGCATGGTGGTGGGGAATACGCCAGACGGTGACTTTCTTTGCGTATCGAAGCTAAGATCGTTGCTCCCTTCACCACCAGCGCGGCGGAACCCCTGCGTATGTCGGAACGCACCCAGGCCGAGATCGAAGCCATCAAGGCCGCCCTCATGGGCCACCAGAACTGGTTGAAGCGCAAGGGCGGCAAGCGCGCCGACCTCAGCTTCAAGAACCTGTCCGGTCTCAACCTGGAGAAGATGAACCTGTCGGGCGCCAAGCTGTCGGGGGCGACCTTCGTGGGCTCGCGCCTGGTCGGCGTCGACCTCAGCCAGACCGACCTGTTCGGCGCCGATCTGGAGGGCGCCAACCTCACCGGCGCCAATCTGGCCGGTGCCGACCTGCGCGGCGCCAACCTGCACCGCGCGGCGCTGACCGACGCCATCCTGCGCGGCGCCGACCTGCGCGCCGGCGCCATCATGAGCGACGGCGGTACGGCCAAGGGCGGCGGGCAGACCAAGCTGACCGAAGCGAAGCTGGAACGCTCGATCCTCACCGGCGCCAACTTCTCCGGCTGCGACCTGTCGGGCGCCGACCTCAACGACGCCGACCTGTCGGGGGCGGAACTGACGGGGGCGGTGCTCGTCGGCACCGATCTGGCCGGCGCCACGCTGGACGGCGCCACCTTCGGGAACACGGTCATCGACGCGGCGGCGCTCAGCCAGACCTACATCCCCTTCGCGCTGCCCGCCAACGCCCTGGCCGAGCCATCCTACCGCGAGCTCAGCGCCGCCGACTTCCTGGGGATGGTCGCCGGGCACGAGCGCTGGGTGGAGACCGAGGGGCGTGAGGGCAAGCGCCTGGACGCCGATCTGCTCTCGGTGTCCGGCACCGACCTCGCCGGCCGCATCCTGTCCGCCGCGCGGCTGCGCCGCTGCCGCTTCCCGCGCGCCAAGTGGCATGGCGTGGATCTTCAAATGGCCGACCTGTCCTACACCGACCTGGAGGGCGCCGACCTTGCCGATGCCGACCTGCGCGGCGCCACGCTGCGCCGGGCGCGGCTGGCCGCCGCCAAGCTGGGCAAGGCCGACGCGCGGTCGCTGCACCTTGCCGGCGGGCGGGCGTGGCCGGCCAACTTCGACAGCGCCGACCTGTCCTTCGCCGACCTGCGCGGCGCCCAGATGGGCGAGGCGGTGACCGGCTCGGCCAAGCTGGACGGCGCCAAGCTCGACGGCAGCGGCCTGACCGTGGCGGAGGCGACGGGCGCGCCCCCGCCGCCCCGTCCGACATCGCCCACCGAGCGGCGCCGGCACAAGCGCTTCCCCCGGCCGGTGCTGATGCTGCAGGACGACCGCGGCGCGCACCACAGCCGCAACTGGTCGGTCGCCGGCCTGTGCGTGCGCGTCTACGACCAGGAGAAGCCCTACCAGCCGGGCGAGGTGGTGCGCGGCCGGCTTATCCTGGGCGAGCGTATGGACGTCACCGCGCCGGTCGAATGCACGGTCATTCGCAATCATGGCGGCAAGGGGCAAGTGTCGTTGAAGTTCAACGGCATGAACGATGAACTTAAGACGCTGCTGAAGATCGCCTTCGCCGATTACCAGCGCCTGACGTCGGGGTGAAGCGTAAGTTGGGTTGAGCGCAGCGAAAACCCAACATGCCCGCGCTGCCGGGAGCGTTGGATTTTCGCCTGCGGTTCAACCCAACCCACGCGTGGATTCTCGGAAAGGCCGTTGGAAGTGGACCTTGGTCACTCCACCTGCATCCGGCCCGCCCAGGCGATCAGCAGCTCGTCGCGGGTCTTGAGGCCGGGTTCGGGCAGGGCGTGGTTGACCACCGCCTTCGAGGCGCCGCCCGTGGCCTCCGGCAGGCGGTTCTCCCACATGGCCTGGTGCAGCATCGGCAGGGTCTCCCAGCCGCCGAGATGTGTCGGCGGCACCTTGACGGCGCCCGAGGCGATGACGCGGTTGAGCCCGGCGATCTCCGCGGCGTTGGACAGGTGCGTGCCGATGATCGACGCCGTCGGCATCAGGATGCGGCGCTGACGCATCCACACCTGCGGCGCGTAGAAGCTGTAGCGTCGGCCGCCCATATCGCCGCAGTACACGACGCGTCCGGTGCTGGGCTTGACCAGCATGGTGGAAACGAACAGCGTGTCGCGCCGCGCCCGTTCGACGACCACGTCGGGCATGCCGCGCGGGTTGTCGGCGGAACGCAGGATGCGGCCCACCGCTTGGCCCAGCGGCTTGAACGTCTCCTCCGTCATCAGGCGCACGGCCTCCTTGAAGGCGGCCGTTTCCTTCTGCGGATCGGGCAGGTCGGGCATGGTGTCCGGCCAGACGAAGTGCGGCACGCGGCGGCGGATCTCCGCCAGCGACACGGCACCCGCCAGCGCCTCGCCATAGCCCAGCGACAGCACGAAGTCGCGCTCGGCGTCCTGGTCGGTCACGACGCAGACGCGGGCGCCGGCCTCGCGCGCCGCCTCGATGGCGGACAGTGCCAGATCGTCGCGCAGGCCGGTGGTGCCGGTGCCGCCACATCCAATTCCATAGAACACCAGCACCGTCTCGCCCGGCTTCAGGCGGGCGCGGCGCAGCATGTCCGCGGGCTCGGCCGAACCGGGCTTCCCGAGGAAGGTCATGTGGTAGCCGCTGGATGCGCCGAAGAAGGTCAGCGCGCCCCCCTCCGCCAGCGCCTGGAAGCTGCGCGGGAAGGTCGTCTCGCCGGCGTGGCTGACGGCGTAGTCCATGAGCGCGCCGCCGTTGGCCGCGCGCACCGCGTCCAGGAAGCCGGCACCGGCCTGTTCCCACGCCTGCCACTGCGCCGGGTCGGCCGGGATGCGGGTGAAGGCGGCATCGAAGGCGGCACGGTCCACGGCCTCCGCGCCGCGGGCGCGCAGGGCCTCGGCGCGGCGGGCGGACGAGACCATGCCGGTGACGCGCATGCGCCGGGCCAGCGCCAGCTCCACCGCCCAGGCGCCGGTGCCGCCGAGCGCGCCCTCCACCAGCAGCCGCCCGCCGGGACGAACGTCGAGCGCGGTGAACAGGGCGCGGTAAGCGGTGCCGGCGGCCAGCATGTAGCTGCCAGCCTCCTCCAGCGTCAGCCCCGGCGGCAGGGGAAAGAGCTGCGGCCCGTCGGCCAGCATGAACTGCTGGTGGCTGCCGTCCGGCGACTGGTAGCCCTGGATGTGGAAGTCGGTGAACATGGGATCGGCCCCGGCTTCGGGGTCCAGCAGGTCGGACACGCCGGAGTAGACCGCCACGAGGTCGCCGACGTTCAGCCGCCCCTGCGCCTGCAGCGCTTCGCCCAACCGCGCCACCAGCGCCACGCCGCCCGAACCGGTGACGTGCACGTCCTCGTCATGCTCGTCGAACAGCGAGACGGGGATGCCGGTGATGGCCCAGACATCGTTGTAATTCACCTCCGACGCCAGGACGTAGAGCAGCGCCTGGTTGGGGCCGGGCTCGGGCACCGGGACGACCACCTCCACCTCGGCGTCCCGCGGGTCGCCGTGCGCGGCGGCACCGGACTCCAGGTCGCGCACCACGGCCTGCGCGAGCTGCCACTGCGGGAGCGGTGTCGCGCCGGGGAAAAAGGGGCTGCCGACGGGAAGCACGCCGTCGCGGGATTCCCGGCGCGGGCGCGCGGGCAGGGGCGGCGACTTCTTCTCCAGGAACAGCGCGATACCCTTCTTGGCACCGTTCTCGGCATCCAGCAGGAAGCGCGCGAAGGCGTCGATCTCGGCGGTGGAGCCGTCGTCGAAACCGTGATTCAGGCCGTGCATGGCCAGCGAGACGATCGCGTCCGCCACCACTCCGCGCCCAACCCCTCCGGCTTGCGCCAGGAGACGGGCGACCGCCGGGCGGTTCCGGACTTCCTCCGCGTGGACGATGATCCTCGGCCGCTCGTGCTGCGCAAGGCGCCGGGCCTCGACGGCCGGCCCCGCGCCGGTCAGCGCCGCTTCACGGGCGAGCGACTTCGCCAGCGTCAGCGCGTCGTCCGTACCACGGGCGATGACGTCGACCAGGCCGTACTCCAGCGCCGTCTCAGCGTCCACCTGACGACCGGACAGCAGCATCTCCAAAGCGCGCGCGGTTCCGTGCTGCTCATCCTTGCGGAGGAGAAGCCGAGGCAGGCGCTGCGTACCGCCGTAGCCGGGCGGCAGGAACAGGTTGATCTCCGGCTGGCCAAGGCGGGCGCGCGGGTCGGCGACGCGCAGATGGCAGGCCATCGCCAGCTCGCAGCCGCCGCCGAGAGCCACGCCGCGGATGGCGGCGATCACCGGCTTGTCGAGCGTTTCCAGGGCGCGGAACACGGCGTGCGCCTTGGCGGGCAGGGCACGGGCCTCGTCGACCTCGTGCACCTCGTCCGCCAATTGGCGGATATCGGCGCCGGCCACGAAACTCTTGCCGCCGGCCCCGGTGATGACCACCGCGCGGATGTCGGCGCGGCGTTTGAGGTGGCCGACCAGCGTGTCCAGTTCGTCCAGCAGGCGGTCGGACAGCGCGTTGACCGGGGGGTTGTCGATGGTGACGGTCGCCATGCGGATCCCATCCGCAAGGGTGTCGTACTGGATGGACAGGAAGCGCTGGCGTTCCAGCAGCTTCTGTTCGTCGGCGCGCTGCTGACCGCGCTTCCACGCCTCGATCTTCGCGCGCAGGTCGGGCAGGCACTCGGGGTTGCGGAGCGTCGAGGTGTCGCCCAGGTCCTCGTCGTTCATCATGGCCGTCAGGAAGCGGCGCATGTACTTGCCCGACCGCGTCTCCGGGAAGGCCGATACGGTGATGACGTCGGACGGCACGGCGACCGCGCCCTTCTCCTGCCGCACGAGGTCCTTCAGCCGGCGCTCGTCGTCGCCGGTCAGGCTCTTGCCCTTGGCGGGCAGGACGAAGGCGACGGGGGTCAGGCCCTTCTCGCGGTGCGGCGCGCCGACGACGATGACGTTGCCGACAGGGCTGTCGGGGTTGATCTGCTTGTCGCGCAGGATGGCGCCCTCGATCTCCTCCGTCCCCATGCGGTGGCCGGAGACGTTGATCACGTCGTCGGACCGGCCGTGCAGGCTGAAGGAGCCGTCGGCGTACCGGCGGGCGAAGTCGCCCTGCAGGTAGGCCCAGACCGGCCTGCCGGAGGCGTCGCGGAAGCGGCCGTAGTAGGTTTTCACGAAGCGCTCGAAATCCCCCTTCCAGCCGGACCTGCCGACGTTGTCCGCGTCGCCCCAGATGGTGCGGGCGAGGTAGGGATAGGGGGCGGCAACGACGATTTCGCCCTTCTCCTCCAGATCGGCCGGGCGGTAGGCGAAGCGCCCCTGCGGGTCCGGCTCGCCTTCGGTGATCCACACGTCTCCCATCACCCAGGGCAGCGGGTAGGTGTGCGCGTCGGCGCGCAGGCGTTGGTCGGGGTTGCCGTAGGGGTGCGTCCAGACGATGCCGCCGTGCTCCGTTGCCCAATAGGAGTTGATGTACTGCGGCGTCATCACCTGCATGCCGAACGCCTGCACGGCGGGGCTGGTCGGCTCGGCGCAGAAGGTGGCGACGCGGAGCGTGGAGCGGTCGTAGCGCTCGACGTCCGCCCGGTTCTCCGGGTGCGTCATGACGGTCTTCAGGAAGGTCACGCCCGCCTTGAAGATCGTCACCTTGTGCCGCTCGATGATGGAGGCGAAGCGGCCGGCGTTGGGGAAGACGGGGGCGCCCTCCGTCACGATGCCGGGGATGCGGGCGGCCAGGGACGCGGTGATCAGGTAGCTCTGCCCGGTGATCCAGCCGGGGTCGGCGACCACGTAGATCACGTCGCGGCCGGGCAGGGCGTCGAACGACACCGCCATGGTGTGCGCCAGTCCCGCGACGTAGCCGCCGTGCACGTGCACCACACCCTTGGGCTTCCCGGTCGAGCCCGAGGTGTAGATGATGAACAGCGGAAACTCGGCGTCCACCGGAACGCACGGCACCGCCTTCCACAGCGCGGCGCAGAGATCGCGGTCGGGCAGGGCGCGGAGATCCGCCATGTCCGCCACCCCGGCGGCGGCGCAGACGGCGCGCTCGGCCTGCGCCAGCAGCTCGTGTGCCCAGACGTCGCGGCCCTCCACCCAGGCGATCTCCGGCAGGGCGGCGTGGCGGACGACGATGACCTTCTCCACGCGCGGCGGCGCCTGGGTCAGCGCCTCGGCCACGCTGGCGCGCAGGTCGGCGACGGATCCGGCGTCCAGGCCGCCGCGGCGGTCCAGCGCCCTGCCCAACTCGCGCATCACGTCGGCCGGGGCCACGGTGATCTCGCCGGACAGGCCCTGGCGGACGGCGTCGAGAAGCTCGGCGGCGTCGGACCCCGCCTTCTCCCGCACCACCCGTTCGACGATGGCGAGCGCCGCCGGCAGCGCCACGAAGCGGTCGAGCGCGGGGTCGGTGTAGGCCTCCTTGAACGCGGCCATCTCGGCATTGCGCGAGGCGCCGTCGGCGGTGATGACGACGCGCGCCCCGGCGTTCTCGATGCGGTCGGACAGCGTCTTGTCGGAGAAACCGCCGAACACGGGGGTGTAGATCACGCCGATGCGCTTGGCCCCTTCGGTCCAGACGATCTGGTCGAGGATGTTCGGCATGTTGAGCGCGATGCGGTCGCCCTGGCGAAGGCCTAGCGCCTTCAGAGCCTGTGCGGCCAGCACGGAGCGGATCAGCAGTTCCCGCCGGGTCAGCGTGACGTGGTGCACCGGCCCGCCGCGCCCGCCGTTGGCCGCCGCGTCCCATCGGTCGCCCTCGTACCAGTAGGCGGGCTCGGCGCCGAATCCGGCCAGGACGTGGCGGTCCACCTCGTTGAAGGCGGCGTTGGTCAGGCCGCCGGAGAACCAGCGGTAGAACGGGGCCTCGCCGTCGTCGAAGGCCGTCGTCCAGGGTGTCCAGTCGGCCCGCTCGGCCTGTTCGCCGGTGGTGGCGTTCCAGCCGCGCCAGACGCCGTCCGTCGCGCGCGTCAGCCAGGATGCGCCGTCGAACCAGTGAATGGTCCCGGCCGCGATGTCGGCGTGGAAGGAGCCCGGATCGGATTCGCACGCCGCGCGCATGCGTTGCCAGTCCTCGGCCGTGCGGATCGGGTTGACCGAGGCGTCATGCGGCACCGGCGGGGTGAACACCTCCGTGACGGCGGCGTCGTCCATGCTTTCCTCCCTCTCGTTCGTGGCCGCCTTCGGCCCTTTTGTTGGTGGCCACCTTCGGCTCTCTCGTGGCCGCCTTCGGCGGCGCGCCCACTATAGCGCGTGGGTGGGCGGATGGTTCAAGAGGCGGAGGAATTCAGGTATTTCGCGTGCCCATCGGCGCGCAGGCGACAGGCCGGGCAGGTGCCGCAGCCGTAGCCCCAGTCGTGCCGTCGCGAACGCTCGCCCAGGTAACAGGTGTGTGTCTCCTCGCGAATCAGATCGACCAGGACGGGGCCGCCAAGCTCCTCCGACAGGCGCCACGTCTCAGCCTTGTCGATCCACATCAGCGGCGTGTGCAGCACGAAGCGGCTGTCCATGCCGAGGTTGAGGGCGACCTGCATGGCCTTGATGGCGTCGTCGCGGCAGTCCGGATAGCCGGAGAAGTCCGTCTCGCACATGCCGCCGACGATGTGGCGCAGGCCCCGCCGGTAGGCGAGCGCCGCGGCGAACGTCAGGAAGATCAGGTTGCGGCCGGGCACGAAGGTGTTGGGCAGGCCGTTGGCGCCCATGGCGATCTCCGTCTCGCGGGTCAGCGCCGTGTTGGCGATGGCGCCCAGCGCCTCCAGCCCCACCGTGTGATCCTCGCCCAGGCGCGTGCTCCAGGCCGGGAACTCCGCGGCCAGCCGGTCGCGCACGCGACTCCGGCACGCCAGTTCCACGACATGGCGCTGGCCGTAGTCGAACCCCAGCGTCTCCACCCGACCGAACCGGTCCAGCGCCCAGGCCAGGCAGACCGTCGAATCCTGCCCGCCGGACAGCAAGACCAACGCGCCGTCCCCTGCCGTCACCGTCGCCTCCCGTCACGCAATGGAAGGCGCCAGCCAACAGCACGCGCGTGCCGATGTCCAGCGGCCTTGCGCCGCCGCTGACCCAAAAGGCGTAGATGATGGCGCACGCATATTACGTTTGTTGGAGTTCGCGGCGGCTAAAGGCGGGTGGCCGCTATGACCAAAGATGTCTTTAGAAAAACTGCGGGCTTTGGCATAAACCGGACATGCGAGATCGAACGGAACGCCGGCTCGATTTCGGGGGAGGAAAACGCAAACCAACGACAAGCATAATCGTAGGACTTAAGCCCGGGGCTCTCGCCGCCGGGCTTTATCTTTTCGTGATCGTTTTATTTCGAAGGAATGACAGAGTACCCCGGAATGGTATGACCGGTGGGCTGCGTCATTCTGCCGCTTCAGCGTGCTGGCGCACGGGGACCAGGAGGTTGGCGACCAGACGCTGCACCACCTCGCCCTTTTGGTTGTAGGTGATCGTACGAATGCGTGCGATGCCGCGGTCGGGGCGGCTGGTCAGGCGCTTCTCCAGCACCTCGCTCTCCACGCGCAGAACATCGCCCGGCCGGGTCGCCGTTGGCCACGCCATCTCGTCCACGCCCAGGCCGACAAAGCCACCGGCAAGACGCCCCTCGCCACCGACGATCATGCGCATGGTCAGCGCCGCCGTGTGCCATCCACTGGCGGCGAGTCCGCGGAAGAGGCTCTTCTCCGCCGCATCCGCATCGAGATGGAACGGCTGCGGGTCGAACTGCCGGGCGAAGGCGATGATGTCCTCCTCGGTCACGGTGACCGGACCGCCGGAATGCCGGTCGCCGATGTTCAGGTCGTCGTAGTAGCGCATGCCCTGACCTCCCGAAATGCGATGCCGCTTTCCCGCGCGGCCCGATGGGTGTATGAAAGAGACAGGTCTGTCTCATTTCTGCCGAGGATAGAGACAGGTCTGTATCATTGTCAACACGCTTCGAGACGGATCGACGGCATGACGGAGACGGCGCAGAAACCGGCGCGGGAGCGGATCCTGGAAACCGCGACCGATCTGTTCTACCGGGAGGGCATCCGCTCGGTCGGCGTGGACACCATCATCGCCCGATCCGGCGTGGCGAAGATGAGCCTGTACCGCAACTTCCCCTCCAAGGACGACCTGGCGTGCGCGTGGCTGGAAGACACCAGCCGCCGCTTCTGGGGGTGGTGGGACGGCATCATGGCCCGCGCCCCGGACGAGCCGCGCGCGCGGATCGAGGCACTGTTCGCGGCACTCGGCAAATGGCGGGCGCACCCGGCATTCCGCGGCTGCCCCTTCATCAACACGCTGATTGAATACCGCGACACCGCGCACCCCGGCCGCGCCATCGCCGAGGCGCACCAGCGCGCGGTCCGCCTGCGCTTCGCCGAACTGGCCGCCGCCGCCGGGGCGCGCGATGCGGATCGGCTGGCCGAGCAGTTGATGCTGCTCTTGCACGGCGCTTACGCCGGTGGTCCGTGCGCCTCCGCCGAGGAGGCGGCGAGGACGCTGGTCGGCGCGGTGGACGCGCTGCTCGATGCCGGCTGTCAGCCGGCGGCGCGGTAGCCGCGCGCCAGCGGCTCGTCCAGGTCGGGGCTGGTGAGCAGCAGGATCTCCAGCGCCGGGAGGAGGTTGCCCTCCTCGGTTTGCAAATGGCGGGTCAGCCGGTCCGTCAGGTCCCAGCCGAAGTGCACGAAGGCGGCGTAACTGTCCTCGTCGAAGCCCTCGGCCAGCGCCAGCGCGCAGTAACGCTGCAGCCGGCGGCCGATCGGGCGCATCGCGTCGTGCTCGTCGGTGAGGAGGCGGGTCAGCTCGTAGGCCCCCCCCTCGGCGACCAGCGGGAACACCGCCTGCTCCTCGAAGTCGAAATGCGCGCCCAGTTCGCGGTCGAGCATGGCCGAGAGGTCGGTGACCAGCGCCCGCACCAGCGGGTCGTCCATCGAGGGGATGCCGCGCGTCTCCGCCTCGTTCAGGTGCGCTTCCAGCCGGTTCAGCATGTCGGCGGTGTGGTGATGGTCGTCGTGGACGAGGCGGCCGGTGTGCGTGTTCGTCTGCATCTCATCCTCTCCGTCGCGGGTGCCGCAGGATGCGCGCCACGGCGCCCAGGATCAACAGGTGGGCCGCCATCCAGGCCATGGCTCCGGCGGGCATCAGCCATGCCGGCGCCACCCAGCCGGCGGCGACGCGCAGCACCGCCGCCGCGCCGATCAGCAGGACCGCCAGCGTGGCGGCCGGCGGGAAATCCGGCGCCCACGCCTCCCGCTGCAAGGACACGCGCACCATCATGGACCCGGCGATGGTGCCCAGCGCCGCGGCGCCCAGCACGTGCCAGCCGGCCCCGCCCGGCATCGGCGCCACCCGCTCCAGACCGGCCGCGATCCAGCCCAGCCCAAGCCAGGCGTAGCCGAGGTGGAGGCTCCACAGGTCCGGCCGGCGCAGGGTCGCGTCGGTGCGCCAGCGGGCCAGCCGGGCCAGCGCGCAGACGCCGGTCAGCACGGCGCCCGCCGCGCCGGCCTCCGGCAGCCAACCGCTGGCGGCCGACAGCGCGGCGGTGATGGCGCCGCCGACGCCGAGCCACTCCAGCCGGGGCTGCACCCGCGCCACCAGGACGCCGCCCTGCTGGCGCACGGCGCCGGCCGTGGCCGAGGGGATGATGCGCCCGCCCATGGTGAACAGCAGCAGCCCGACGAGGTGCAGCGCCAGCAGTACCCCCGTACGGCCGCCGTCGCCACCCGCCCAGACCAGCGCCTCGGCCACCGCGAAGGCGCCGATCAGGGGGCCGAATACGGTGTTGTGGCCGCTCTTGGCGGCGCGCAGGAAGGGCAGGCCGCCGTGCACGAACAGCACCACGGGGAAGGCGAGGGTGGCCGGCACGGCCCAGGCCGCCGGCAGCCCGGCCAGCATCGCCGCGCGCCCCAGCAGCCACGCCGCCACGGCCAGCCCCAGCACACCGCGCCTCGGCTTGGTGAACAGGAAGCCGCCGACCACCGCCAGGGCGAAGCCCATCACCATCTCGTGGGCGTGCACGGCCGGCGTCCACGCCACCGCCATCCAGCCAAGATAACCGGCGGTCCAGTACGGCACGCTCAGCGCCGCGAAGACGAGCGCCAGCGGGAAGAAGACGCGGTGCCCGCCGATCCGGCTGGCGGCGTCGGGGAAGACCAGGGTCATGCCGTCGGCGCGCCATGCCATGTTGCGATGGTGACCAGGGCCGGGTCGTCCGCGTGGTCGACCACCATGCGCCTGACGCGGTCCTGCCACAGCGTCCGGAAGCGCACGGCTTCGTCGGCATCGGCGTGGCCGTGCAGGACGCGCGGCAGCAGGTCGCGGATCTCCTCCGGCGACGGCACCACGGCGGCGTTGAGGCGAAGCTGGACCCCGGCGCCGGTGTCGCGGCGGTGGAGCGCCATGTCGCCCTCCATGGGAACGGCGAAGCGCAGCAGGCCCCGGCGGTCGAAGCGCCCGCCGATGCCCTTGAAGCCGTCGTCGCCCGCCGCCCCGGTCAGCAGCGCCGCGACCCGGCCCATGACGCCGGTGGCCCCGGCGGTCTCCGGCTCGCGGAACGCCACCGCGATATCGCCGCGCACCGGCGGCTCGGCGCCGTAGAGCGCCCCCAGCCCCCGCACCGTCATCAGGTAGGCGCCTGCCACCGTCGGGCAGGAATGGCCGGCGAGCTTCACCGCGTCGGCGTAGCCGTAGTCGATGAGGCCACCGTCCGACGCGCCGAGGAAGGCGCTCAGCGGGTCGATGATGCTCAGGCGCGGGGCAGCGTCGAAAAAGGCTGGAAAGGGCATGCCGGCGGCTCCTGCTCCGTCGATTCGGGAAGGGGGCACCTTAGCCCGGCGGCGGCGGGGCGGATTTGATCGCGGACAAACATCCGGGTGCGTGCATCTCCGTTGGACGGTGCAGACGAACCGCAATCCTTTCTCATGAATGTCCGTAAAATGTTCCGTCGCGGAAGTCTTCGCGACAGGGAAGAGGCGGAAATGTGACGAACAATGGGCGTTGTCGCTTGACTTCACCCCCTTGTTGCCAGCAATAACAGGGTACGCCTATCGATCGTATGCCGTCAGCTCGGACGACTCATAGTGGCAATTCAAACCGATCCGGCCGTTCCGGCCAAGACCGCCCGACCGGCGTACGCCGCCGCTGTGGCGCTGTTCATCGGCCTTTCGCTCGCCGGCTGCGCGTCGCAGCAGCCTGCCGAGGTGGCCGCCGTCCCGGACCGTGGCGCGACGCCGATCGACCCTTCCGATCCGCTCGGGCGCTGGATGCCGCACGTCCGCGAGGCGTCGGAGCGTTTCGACGTTCCCGAGCGCTGGATCCGCGCCGTGATGATGCGTGAGAGCCACGGGCGGCACATGGTCAACGGCCGCGTGCTGACCAGCAAGGCCGGCGCCATCGGCCTGATGCAGGTCATGCCCGGCACCTACGAACTGATGCGCGCGCAGTACGGCCTCGGCCCCGATCCGACGGACGTGCGCGACAACATCATGGCCGGCACCGCCTACCTGCGCGAGATGTACGACCTGTTCGGCGCGCCGGGCTTCCTGGCCGCCTACAACTGCGGGCCGGCCTGCTATGCCAACGTGCTGGCGCGCAAGCAGAAGCTGCCGGGCGAGACGCGCGCCTATCTGGCGGCGCTGACGCCGCAGATCCGCGGCCACGAGCCGCAGCAGCCGTCCGCGTCGGCCGGCGCCGTCGCCATCGAGGTGGCGGTGCTGCCGAAAGACGCGCCGAAGCCCGCTCCGGCCGCCGCCCCGGCGCCGCAGCAGCCGGACGTGGTCGTGGCGCAGAAGCCGGCTGCCCCGGTGCAGGTGGTGCCCGTGCAGGTCGCGAAGGCCGCACCGCGCAACGACAAGCCGGCCCCGGCCCCCGCCCCCGTGCAGGTCGCGAAGGCGGAGCCGAAACCGCAGATGCCGTCGGCCAAGGGCGGCAAGAGCCAGAGCCCGGCGCCGGCCACCAGCGTGGAAGTGGCGGAGGCGCTGCTGCCCGCCGGCGTCGACCGCGACCGCGTGCAGATCCGCTTCATCTCCCAGCGCAGCGACGGATGCGGCAGCCTGAAGGGCAAGGACAGCGTCTGCGTGTCGCTGGAACGCTTCTGACCGGGTAGCGCAAGAACCGGGTGGCGCGCACGCGCGGGTGGCGGCATCGTCAGGGCATGACGAACGCCGCGCCGCGCATGGGAGGGCTGGAATGGCTCCTCCTCCTTCTCCTCTCCGTCCTGTGGGGCGGGTCCTTCTTCTTCGGCAAGGTGGCGCTGGCCGAGTTGCCGCCGTTCACGGTCGTGCTCGGCCGTGTCGCGCTGGCGTCGGCGGCGCTGCTGCTGGCCGTCCGCATGGCCGGACTGCGCGTGCCCGCTACGCCGCGTGACTGGCTGCCGTTCTTCGCGCTGGGCCTGCTGAACAACGTCATTCCATTCAGCCTTATCCTTTGGGGCCAGACGCAGATCGCCAGCGGTCTGGCGGCGATCCTCAACGCCACGACGCCGCTGTTCACCGTTCTCCTCGCGCACGTCCTGACGCGGGACGAGCGGATGACGGCGAACCGCTTGGCCGGTGTGCTGGTGGGGCTGGCGGGCATCGTCGTGATGATCGGGCCGGCGGCGCTGGGCGGGTTGGGGCGCGACGTGGCCGGGCAGGTGGCGATCCTGGGCGCCGCGACATCCTACGCGTTTGCCGGCATCTACGGCCGGCGCTTCCGGGGAACGCCGCCGCTCGTCACCGCGGCCGGGCAGGTGTCGGCATCGGCGGTCATGATGCTTCCGGTGGTGCTGCTCATCGACCGCCCCTGGCAGGGGCCGATGCCGGGCGCGCTGACCCTGGGGGCGGTGGTGGCGCTGGCGCTGCTCGGCACGGCGGTGGCCTACATCCTCTATTTCCGCATCCTGGCGACGGCGGGGGCGACCAACGCGGTGCTGGTCACCTTCCTGGTGCCGGTGAGCGCCATGCTGCTGGGCGTGGGCATCCTGGGCGAGGTGATCGAGCCCCGGCAGGTCCTGGGCATGGCGCTGATCGGCCTGGGGCTCGCGGCCATCGACGGGCGGCCCGTCAGGGCGTTCCGCCGCTTGGCGTTCCGGCCAGCGGAGCGGAGGCTTCCCGACGCCGGCGCTTGAGATACGGCTTGATGGGCAGGTCGGCCTTGACAATGTGCTCAAGCAGCCAGTGCTTCAACAGATCGGAGATCTCCCACGTCACCTCGTGGAAGTCGTCCGCGTCGATGGACGTGTCGAAGTGCTGGATCAGCATGTCGATGCGGGCCTCCAGCTCCCGGTGCCGGGCCTGATGCTCCCGCAGCCTGTCCTGCGGGTAGCCGACGTCGCGCATCAGCCGCTCCTCGCGGCGGAAGTGGACGCGGGCGTAGTGTTTGAGGTCGACCAGCGCGTGGAACGCCGGGAGGCGCGGGTCCTCGCCATCGGCGTCCCGTTCGAAACGGTTGATGATGCCGATCAGGTGGCGGTGGTCGTCGTCGATGATGCCACCGTCCAGCGACAGCGCACGGCGCCATTGGATGGTCATGGTGCACCCCTTTGAGCGCGGGGTGGGCGAGACTTTCAACCAATCATACGCCCGACGCATGCCGGGCATGGCTGCCAAATTATTGGGCCTGCTCTGCAAGGGCCGTGGCGCCGGCCGTCACGGCGGGGCAGCGGGCGATGCAGGAGGCGCCGGTGATCGTTCCGTCCTCGCGGATGGGCGACAGCGTCAGTTCCACCGCAACACGGCTGCCGTCCTTGCGCTGGCGCTCGGTTCCCAGCTTGTCGATGATGCCGCCTTCGGCGGCGGCGACGAGCATGGCCAGGAAGTCGCCGCGGCGGTCGGCCGGCACGATCAGGTCGGCGGCCGGCTGGCCAACCGCCTCGGCGGCGGTGAAGCCGTACAGGCGCTCCGCACCCCGGTTCCAGTGCGTCACGATGCCGTCCAGCGTGATGGCGACGATGGCGTCGCCCGCACTGTCCACCAGCGCGGCCAGATGGTGGGCCGCGTCGTCCAGGCACTGGCGCTCGCGGGTCTGGCGGCGCAAGCCTTCCAGGGCGGCGGCCATGGTACCGAACTCGTCGGCGCGCCCGCGGCCGGGCATGGCGGCCGAGGCGTCGCCGCCGGTCAGGCGGTGCACCGCCTCGGTCAGCCGGCGCAGGGGGCGCCCGATCCGGCGGGCGAGGGTGACCGCCGCCAGCGCCGCCAGCCCCAACGAAACGGCGAAGCCCAGCAGCGCTTCGTACCGCGCCAGGGCGCGCCGCTCCAGGTGGCGGGCGGCGTCCATGCTGATTTCGGCCACGGCGATGGTCTTGCCGGCGTAGTCGCGGACGGGACCGGTCAACACCGCCTTCGGCTGCTCCGGCGTTGCCGGCGTGGTCACGATGGCGCCGCCCTGCGCCTGCGACAGCGCCATGTAGCCGGCCAGGGTGGGCGCGTCGCCGGCCACGCGCCGGTGCCCGCCGTCGTCGCCGCGCACGTGCAGCACGATATCGGCGCCGAGGCGCTGTTTGAAACCGGCGATGAAGCGGTCGTCGATGTCGATGCCGAATTCCACCGTTCCGAGGAAGCGGCTGTCGCTGGAAATCGGCCGCACCGCCCGGACGGTGGGTCCGGCGGCGCCGGCCTCGACGCCCTGGGCGGGGCGCCGGGTGCGGTTCGCCTCGATGACGGTCAACCGGAAGCCGGCGAGGTCGTCGCTGTGGTCGGGCCGGTGCAGGCGCAGGAAGGAGATGGCCGGCGGCGTGTGGAACTGCATCTGGGTCACGCCGGTCTGCCCGGAAAGGGCGGTAAAGCCGGGCTCCAGAAGTGCTCGCAACCGCTCGCGGTCGCTGGCGGCGAAGGCGTCCTGCACCTCCCGCAGGCTGGCGACCTGCAGGGCCAGCGCCCGCGCGGTCTGCATCTCCGTGTCGATCTGCGCACGCATGGCGGTGTAGTGGTCACGCAGCGCCAGATCCTGCGCCTGGGCGAGCATCGCATCGGTGCGGTCCACGTGCCAGAACATCAGGCCGCCGGACACAATGGCGGCCAGCCCGACGAAACTGGCCAACAGGCGGGAGCGCAGGGAGATGGCCATGGCGGACGCCGTTCGGGTTGCCAAGCTAATGTTACAGCTTTGAAAGATAATCGAGCTTTGAGATTAATGCTAGCGACAACGCGCGGCTGCCACCAGCCGCCGATCGCCCGCCTCAAGGCCAGCCGGGGATATCGGTGCGCCGACGTGGTGCGGGTGGTGCCGGACACGCCGGGGGTGGACGGCCCGCGGCGGAAGTTCCTGGGCGAGCACACCCACACCGAGGACGAGGCGCGTTTCTTCGTCGAGGGCGGCGGCTGCTTCTTCCTGCACATTGACGGCAAGGTGTACCGCGTGGCGTGCGAGCGCGGCGCCGTGATCAGCATCCCGGCCAGCACGCGCCACTGGTTCCCCGCTGTACGAACCGGCCTGAGGAGGGCTGATTCGCCGCACTCCGGCCGATTGCCTGGGCGGACCCCGGATTGATACAACTCAGAAGCGCACGAACGCAGTATCGTGCCGACGCGCGGACGCAGGATCTGCCGAACGACACGCCGAAAAGGGGGGACGCCATGATCGTCGACCGTCATCCGGTGCCCGAAACCGGCAACCGCTTCATCGACGGCACGCACGAGTCCCTGGTGCGCCGCATCGGCCAGATTCGGGAGCGGTGCGACGGCGGCGCGCCGCGCGAGCAGATGATCCTGATCCTCGACGCCTTCACCGCCGACGTGCACGCCCACTTCGCGTGTGAGGAACTGATCATCCGGGCGCTGGGATTCGACGGCTGGGAGGAGCATGTCCAGCAGCATGAACTGCTGAACACGCAGATCGGCCGGCTCGTCGACTACGTGCGCGAATGCGAGGTGTCGCGGGATTTCATGTCCACCGTGGCCGGCACGCTCGACACCGTGCTGTGCCGGCACGAGATCCGCTACGACAGTTCCTTTGCCACGCTGCTGCGCAAGGCCGCGGCGCCGGCCGGCGGGCGCGACCTGATCGTCTGGGGTGTCGAACACGAGACCGGCATCGCCAGCATCGACCAGCAGCACCGCGGCCTCGTCGAGATGCTCAACGCGTTGCACCGCAGGTCCGGCGACCGGCTGACGCCGGACGAAGCGCTCGGCCTCGTGGACACGTTGCGCGATCACGTCCAGGCCCACTTCGGCATGGAGGAGGGGGTGGTGCGCGCCATGGCTCCCGGTCGCTTCCTCCAGCACCGCGCCCACCATGCGGCGATGGTCGTGCAGTTCGATGGCATCCGGGACGAAATCGCCGAAGGTGTCCTGGACGTCGGCGTGGCGGTGCGGGACTTCTTGCGCTTTTGGCTGATGGACCACATCCTCGGCTGCGACCGTCCGCTGCTGTGCGGCGTGCACTGACGGTTCATCGACGCAAGTGGGACGCAAGAGGAGTGGGTAGGGGTGGCGAACATCGGGATCGTGCTCGGCAAGTTCCACACGGCTGAGGTCACGGAGATGCTGGACGAGGCGCGCAAGGTCGCGCGGACGCGGGGCCTGTCGATCGCGCCGAACGGGGAGGTGTGGGTTCCCGGCTCCATGGAGAAGCCGCTGGCGGTGAAGCGCCTGCTGATGCGCGCGGACGTCGACGCGGTGGTGGCGCTCGGCATCATCGAGCGCGGCGAGACCGAGCACGGGTCGGTCATGGGCCACGCCGTGATCAGGAGCCTGATCGACCTGCAGTTGGAGTTCCTGAAACCGGTCGGCGTGGGAATCCTCGGCCCGGGCATCAACCCGTCGCAGATCCCGCCGCGCATCCGCCCGTATGCCGCGGCGGCCGTGGACGCGGTTGCGGACATGCTCGCAACGCGTTGATCGGCCACGGGGAATGCGCCCTCCGCGGGGGGCGCGTTCGACCGAAAAAATTCACTTGCATCTGTGGCCAAAGCGCGTATTTGAATGCGCACGACGCACTCGCACGTGCCTATGGCCCACTGTGGTTATGCAACGACGTACCGCGTCCTTTTTGGCAGAGCCGGTCATCAGTGGGCCGGTCCCGAGAGGGAGCACAGTATGTTGTCCAGT
>DASPIO010000084.1:0-6421 GCA_035629155.1 Azospirillum sp.
CGGACCGTATTAAGGGCCATGAGCTGGGGAGCAGGAGTAGCAATGGTGAGTTTGCGTACCGTCCGGTCCGCCGTCGTCATGGCGACCGCGTGCGTGATCCTCGCGAGCGGCGGAAGCGCCGGCGCCGCGGAGCGGGCCAAGGGCGCGCCGCCGGCCCAGGGCGGCGCCAGCAGTGCCGCCGGTGGTGCCGCCAGCGGGGCCGTGGAGCGCATCGCCGCGGTGGTCAACGAGGACGCCATTTCGCAGTCGGATGTCGTGGCGCGCGCCCGGCTGTCGCTGCTCAACTCCGGCATGCCGGACACCCCAGACGCCCGCCAGCGCGTCTTGCCGCAGGTTCTGCGCCAACTCGTCGACGAGCGGCTGCAGCTCCAGGAGGCGAAGCGGCTGGGCATTTCGATCCCGGCGCAGGACATCGATCAGGCCATCGGCCGCATCGCCGAGAGCGTGCGCCTGAGCCGGCCGCAGCTCAACAAGCTGCTGGCCGAACACAAGGTGCCGATCTCGACGCTGAACGATCAGGTGCGCGCCACGCTGGCGTGGCAGAAGGTGCTCCAGCGCCGCGTGCGCCAGGAGATCATGATCGGCGACGAGGAGGTCGACGCCCAGCTCGAGCGCATCAAGGCCGCCATCGGCAAGCCCGAGTATCTGGTCGCCGAGATCTTTCTGTCGGTCGACTCCCCCGACCAGGACGATCAGGCCCGCCGCACGGCCGAGCGCCTGATGGAGGAGATCAAGCGCGGAGCCAACTTCGCCGCCGTCGCACGGCAGTTCTCGCAGTCGGCCGCCGCCGCCAACAACGGCGACCTCGGCTGGGTGCGCCCGGGCGAGATGGGCGGTGAGATCGACGGCGCGTTGGCCTCCTCGCGCCCCGGCCAGATGGTCGGCCCGGTGCGCACGGCGGGCGGCTACCACGTGCTGCTGGTCCGCGCCCGCCGCGCCGTGGGCAGTGCCGGCAGCGAGGAGCTGCCGCAGGCGCCGCGTCCGGCCGTGCAGCGCCCGGTGCAGAAGATCGACGTCGCCAAGGCGAAGGTGCACATGAAGCAGATCGTGCTTCCGTCGCCGTCGCCCGAGGCGCTGAAGGCCACGCACGCGGCGGCCGAGAAGCTGCAGAAGTCCATCAAAGGCTGCGCCGACTTCGAGGAGAAGGCCAAGGCCACCGGCGTGCCGGAATCGGGCGACATGGGCACGGTCAACGTGAAGGACCTGCCGCCGCAGCTCGCCCAGCTCGTCGTGCAGATTCCGGTCGGCCGACCGAGCCCGGTGCTGAAGGGGCAGGGCGGTGCGCTGATCCTCATCGTCTGCAAGCGCGACGCGCCGCTCCTGCCGCTGACTCCCGAGGAAAAGGCGCAGCTGGAGGCCGCCAACGCGCCGCCGCCGCCCCCGCCGCCGGTTAAGGGCGAGCCGGCCAAGCTGCCGAGCCGCGAGGACATCGAGCAGGAGCTGGTGGCCGAGCGCGCGGAATTGCTGTCGCGCCGCTACCTGCGCGACCTGCGCCGCGCGGCCTTCGTGGAGTATCGGGTGTGACGACGGCGCTGCCGCTGGCCGTCACCATGGGTGAGCCGGCCGGTGTGGGCGGCGAGATCACGCTGAAGATCTGGGCGGAGCGCCGGGCGAACGGCGCTCCGCCCTTTTTTGTGCTGGACGACCCGCGGCGGCTGGCCGACTTGGCGGGGCGAATCGGCCTGGACGTGCCGGTGCGCGCCATCGCGGCGCCGGATGAAGCGATGGCGGCGTTCGGCGCGGCGCTGCCGGTACTGCCGGTGGATCTCGCCGCCCCGGTGACGCCGGGCATGCCGGACCCGGCCAATGGTGCGGCGGTGATCGCCAGCATCGACCGCGCGGTGGACCTCGTGCACGCTGGCGCGGCGGCGGCGGTGGTCACCAACCCGATCCAGAAGTCGGCGCTCTACGCCGCCGGTTTCCGCCATCCCGGCCATACCGAGTATCTGGCGCACCTTGCCGGCATGCGCGAGGAGCCAGTGATGATGCTGGCCACGGCCGATCTGCGGGTCGTGCCGGTGACCATCCACGTGTCGGTGCGCGACGCCGTCGACCGGCTGACGACGGACGGCATCGTCCATTGCGGGCGGGTGACGGCAGCCGCGCTGACGCGCGACTTCGGCATCGCCGCGCCCCGGCTGGCGGTGTCGGCGCTCAACCCGCACGCGGGCGAGGGGGGGGCGATGGGGCGCGAGGAGATCGATGTGATCGAGCCGGCGATCGCCCGGCTGCGGGCGGAGGGAATCGACGCCTTCGGTCCGAGGCCGGCGGACACGCTGTTCCACGCGCGCGCGCGCGCGAACTTCGATGCGGCGCTGTGCATGTACCACGACCAGGCGCTGATCCCGCTGAAGACCATCGACTTCGACCGCGGCGTCAACGTGACGCTCGGGCTGCCGTTCATCCGCACCTCGCCCGACCACGGCACGGCGCTGGACCTCGCCGGCACGGGCAGGGCCAACCCGGAGAGCCTGCTGGCGGCGCTGCGCATGGCGGCGGCGATGGCGGGGAAGCGGCACCAAAATCCGGCAAATTCCAGACGAGTTCAACGCTTCCCGCTTTGAACGGTCGATTGCGCGCGGCATAGTTCCATCCATTGGGGGAGTGGTGCCGGCGCGGCGCTGGCATCGGACCTGGGTTGACCATGGGGGACGGGATGCGGGTGAAGTGCAAAGCGACGGTCGGTCTGTGCGCCCTGCTGCTGGGGGGAGTGGCCGGAGCGCAGGCGGCGCAGCCGTCGGCGGTGAAGGACGCGCCGGGCTGGCAGATCGGGGCCGAGACGGATGCCGCCGGCCGTCTGGCGCAGTGCCGCGTAGCCTCGAATACGGCCGGGCACGCCGTGCTGGCTTTCACGATGAACCGCGACCGCAAGACGGGCATCGCCGTCTCTGATAAGAACTGGGCGCCACAGGGCGAGCGCGAAACCATCCGCATCGCCATCGACCGTGGGACGCTGACGCCGACGGACGCCTCGGTTGCCGCCGGCGGTTATGCTTTCGGGGTGCCGGTCCTGCCGGGCTTCGCCGAGGCGCTGGCCAGCGGGCGCGAACTGATCGTGCAGGTGGGCAAGCACAAGGAGGCGTTCCCGCTGCGCGGCTCGCGCAAGGCACTGGCGGCATTGGCGGCGTGCGTCGACCAGGCGCTGGCGGCCGAGCCGAAGGCGCCGCCGGTTCCGGTCGCGGCCCCGGCCGCCGCTCCCGCTCCCGCTCCCGCGGCAGTGCCGGTCGCGGCGCCTGAACCGGCCCCGGCGACCGTGGTGGCGCCTGCGCCCGAGCCGACCGCCCCGCCGGCTGCCGAACCGGCGCCGGCCGTCGCCGCTCCAGCGCCGGCTACCGCGCCCGAACCCGCGCCCGCCACCGTGGCCGCTCCGGAACCCGCCGCGGCCGAGCCTGCGCCCGCGGCGCCGACGGCGGCTGAACCAGCTCCGCCCGCTCCGGTGGTCGCCGCTCCGGCTCCGCTCCCGGTCGAGCCTGCTCCGGCTGATCCAGCTCCGGCCGCGGTCGCGACGCCGGCCGAGCCCGCTTCGGCGGTTCCGGCGACTCCGGTCGAGCCTGTGGTCGCGGCGCCCGCCGCGCCGGTTGCTCCGGCTGCGGAACCGGCTCCGGCTCCGGCTGCCACGGCAGCGTCGTCGGTTGAGGCTGCCCCGGCGCAGGGGGGAGCGTCCGCGGCGGTGACGGCCGAACCCGCTCCGGCGGCTCCGGCCATTCCGGTGACGGAGCCCGCTCCGGGTACCCCGGCCGCGGAGCCGGCCAAGCAGTAACGTTCAGGGACGCATTTGCCCCCACCCGGCCGGCACTTCGTTCGGCCGTCTTCCCCCTTCCTCGTCCAGCGGGGGAGGGGCGGGGTGGGGGCAAGGCTCTGATGGCGATCACGTTGTCCGGAGCCGTTCAACAGCCCTCTCGAACACCGCGTCGAACATCGCCCGCGTCAGGCGGCCGGTGTTGGTGTTCTGCGGGCTGGGGTGGTAGCTGTCGAACAACGCCGCCCCGCCGGGCAAGGCGTGTTCGGCGCCGTGCCCGAACGGGAAATCCCGGCCCGGCAGGGCCAGCGCCGCCAGGGCGGCGTCGTGCGCGATGCGGCCCAGCGCCACCACGGTGCGCAGGCGGGAGGATGACAGTTCCTCGGCCAGGAAGGGGCGGCAGGCGGCGATCTCGGCGGCGAGCGGGCGGTTGGCCGGCGGTACGCAACGGACGGCGTTGGTGATCCGCACCTCATCCTCGCCCAGTGCGACGCGGGCCAGGGCCGCGCGCAGCCAGCGGCCGGACGAGTCGCCGTGGAACGGGCGGCCGGTGCGGTTGCCGCCTTTGAGCGCCGGGGCGAGGCCGATGACCAACAGAATCGGGTCGCCGGTGCCGCTGGACGGCACCGGCGCGTTGTGGAAGTCCGGGAAGCGGGAGCGGTTGTCTGCGCGGAACGCCGCCAGACGCGGGCAGCGCGGACAGTCCCGCCCCGGTTCGGAACCTGCCTTACAGATTGTCGTACACGGTGCCGGGGCCGGGATTCTGACCGCCGGTGTGGTCGATCTGGACGGGCGGCGGCTCGCGGTGATGGTGGACGCGGGCGATGGTGCCGGCGAGGTCCTGCAGCTCGATGAAGTTGTCGGCCTGCCGGCGCAGTTCGTCGGCCACCATCGGCGGCTGTGAGCGCACGGTGCTGATCACGCTGACGCGCACACCCTTGCGCTGCACCGCCTCGACCAGACGACGGAAGTCGCCGTCGCCGGAGAACAGCAGGATGTGGTCCACGCGCTCGGCCATTTCCATCACGTCGATGGCCAGCTCGATGTCCATGTTGCCCTTGATCTTGCGTCGGCCGGAGGCGTCCGTGAACTCCTTCGTCGGCTTGGTCACCATGGTGTAGCCGTTGTAGTCCAGCCAGTCGACGAGCGGCCGGATCGGCGAATACTCCTGGTCTTCGACCAGAGCCGTGTAATAGAAGGCGCGCAGAAGCCGCCCTTCGGCGGCGAAGCCGTCGCGCAGGCGCTTGTAGTCGATGTCGAAACCAAGGGCCCGCGCCGCCGCGTAGAGGTTGGCGCCGTCGATAAACATCGCCAGCCGCTCTTCCTTATAGAACAAACGACTGATTTCTTTCGGCAAAGTGGTTGAGCGGTCCAATGTCGTAATCCTTCTGCAAGAGACTGCGTAAAATCACGGGGAGGTGCGAAATGGCACGGTCCCCGTCATGTAAAGTAGGGTGGGGCGCCGCGCAGAGCAAGGGTTCCTCCGGTGAGTGGGCGGGCGCATTGGATCGGCGCGGTTCACGACGACTGGGCGGAACTTGTGGCCTGATGGGAGCCCGACATTGCCACGGGCGGTGCAACGTTCGCGCTTGATCGGGGCGGCGCGTATCCATATATTCGAACGCCTCTTAAGTTCCGGAGTTGGCCCGACTATGGCTCGCGTTACCGTCGAAGATTGCGTCCTCAAGGTTCCGAATCGTTTCGAGCTGGTCATGGTGGCCGCCCAGCGCGCGCGGGAGATCGCGTCCGGCGCGCCGCTGTCCATCGACCGCGACAACGACAAGAACCCCGTCGTTGCGCTCCGCGAGATCGCCGACGAGACCGTGGTGCTGGAGACCTTGAAGAACTCCCTCATCAAGGGCCACCAGAAGCACGTCGAGAGCGACGAGCCGGAGGAGGAGATCGTCGAGCTGATGGCCGGCGAGCACGGCTGGGCCGGTGCCGCCAACACCTCGCTGCGCGATGACGACGCCATGGGCGACGCCGAGGAGGGCGAGGACGACCTGCTGGACGGCGAGCCGGAAGAGGCGCTGGGCATGGGCGAGGGCGACGTCGTCGGCGACGACGACGTCTGACACGGGACATGAAGAGGGGGAAGCGGGTGGCCTCCCGGGCGCCCGCACCCATATTCAGTCTGTTCACCACTCCTGAGAGGGCGCGCATGGCGCCGGGTCGGGCAGCATGATCCGGCAATACGAACTCGTCGAACGCGTCAGGGCCTACGATCCCTCGGCGGACGAGGACCTGTTGAACCGCGCCTACGTCTTCTCCATGAAGGCGCACGGTTCGCAGACGCGCGCTTCCGGCGACCCGTACTTCTCGCACCCGCTGGAAGTCGCCGGCATCCTCACGCAGATGAAGCTGGATTCCGCCACCATCGTGACGGCGCTGCTGCACGACACGGTGGAGGATACGGTCGCCACCCAGGAAGACATCGAGCGCCTGTTCGGCAAGGAGATCGGCCGGCTGGTGGACGGCGTGACCAAGCTGTCGCGCCTGGAGATGCAGAGCGAGCAGGCCAAGCAGGCGGAGAACTTCCGTAAGCTGGTCCTGGCGATGTCCGAGGACATCCGCGTGCTGCTGGTGAAGCTGGCCGACCGGCTGCACAACATGCGCACGCTGCACCACATCAAGAACCCGGACAAGCGCAAGCGCATCGGCCGCGAGACGCTGGAGATCTAC